>NZ_CAKZKO010000038.1 GCF_937123705.1 uncultured Paraglaciecola sp.
TAGGCGATAGCTGTTTGTTCGGCAATGTCTAGAGGAACCGTTCCGTTACTATCTATCCCAACTTGTCCTGCCATATAAAGAATATTTTCAACTCGAGTACCTTGTGCAATGAAATTCTTGAATGGGCCACTTCGATAAGTTTTCTTCTCAATTGTCATGTTAAGTATTCCTCTAAGTTTATGGACATCTAACGCCTACAATAACGGGAAAAGCTGAGCGACAGCGAGGCTTTTTCCCAATGAGCGAAGCGAATGTTGTTTATTGTTTTGTTAGGTTTCATTAGTAGCTTCGCTAATCCCTTTTTGCAATGCTGTTGCCAGCAAAATAACTATATTCACATACTGTTGTTTCGGTGAAAGTTTTTTATGAGCAATGGGCGCTTCCATCTCTAATCCAACTTCCTTTACCAATGAATTCAAGGTTGCTTTTTCAGCGCCTTCCAGTGAATTGTATAAATTATTAACATCTGCCTTTGAAATACTTGGTCGCAGCTCATGCGCAAACTTGTTACGAAGAGTACCCAAGGTTGTGAGAGGTATATCAAACTTTGAATTCAATCCAAGTGAAATAGCCAGTTTTACTGTTTCAGAGTAACCTAACCTCATCTGCAAAAGATGCTTCTCACTTACTACGAGCTTGCTTAGCAATATATTGAGTTGCTGTTCTATGATGATATGTGAGCGGATTACTACGCCAACATCATCCTCTCCTTCGAACACCTTTAGAAAAGAATCCTGCAAATCCATATTTGAAACCTAACAATATTAATAAGACGCAAAGACCCGCTTTTAAACACGGGGCTTTGCGTTTGATTTATTTATAGGTTTTTAGCATTGGGCGTAAGTTATTGCAAACGCTAAGATTTTTGACCGTGCTTATTTGAGCCTTGTGAAAATACGGCAATTGTACAAAATCTTGCATATATACGGATGCGACACGAAATTTGTATATAACAGCCATGGTGCTTTTAGGTGGCTCTGCCACCGCTCTTGATTTTATTCCCTATGTAGTGCGGCCTATAAAAAGACAAAAAAGTGCGGTTAATTTTCATGGATAGAAAATTAAGTTTTGTGTGCTGGGAGCACATGAAGACGACCGTGCTTTTTTGTCTTTTTATAGGATCTTTTGAGCGGTAGTAAGGGCGCATTTTTTTTGGTTACTTTACTTTGTGCGAGCAAAAAAAAGTAACTGGTGTGGCAAGGATGCCATTTCAAATACATCATGGATGATGTGTCCGCTAGGACATGCTTTTTGTTTTTACAGGGTTTTTAACTAACTGTAATTAATGAGATCGCAGTCAAATTAAATTACAACCCAATGATTTAAATGAACATATCATTCCCCTCTGTGATCTTTGTGCGCTCCGTGGCTAAAATTCGGTAGTTACATAGCTTTGCTGTAGCGTTTAAGCATCAACCAACAATGGCGACCTGCTAATTTTTAAAAGTTGGAATGATTGCTTTTAATCGTTCTATATCGCCAGTGCCGACGTTTTGCTTGAGAAAGTAGGTTTGCCATTCTTGAGTAAGCTGGCGTACTTCATCTATTATTTTTTTAGTTTTAAATGGTTTTAGGCCAAAACGAATTGATTGGCTGAGTAGGTTATTGATTGTGCCTTCTCTACCATCATTGCCAATACCTATACCATGTTGTGCAGAGTTGTTGATAGGCAAAACGTCAAAAGCAGGTGATAACCGCCAGTGTGCTTTTTCGAAAGGGTATATAAGCGCATGGTTACGGGAGTGGTCGTCGGTGTTACCGAGTAAAACGTTGAATACCATTCGGTAATATAGGTCATGGGCGTCTTTGGGTTCGGCGCCATTTTTCATGATGAATTCGGCTAAGTAGCCGTAGGTATAAATGCTGCTGAGTACCGATGTATTCACCTTGTTTTGATTGAATATTGAGTTGGCACTTAAGTAATGGCAATTAGGTTTGCCGTTATGCAAATCAAAACGTTCGACTAGTAACACATCTCCGTTTGGTGATGGCTGCACCTGAGTTTTAGCCACTCGGCAGGGAAGTTCAGCTAGCATATTCATGGTGGCATGTTCGACTTTAACTACGTTTACCACGTCATCGAGGCGGTTGAATTTGGCTAGATAGGAAATTTCACCATTTTGAATAATGGTTTTTGGCCTAGCGCCCCCCATGCTTGAGCCATATTCAAATGCTAGTTTGGCTTCTTGGGGAATGTCTTTATCTGTAAGAATGGCATCTTTAGCCTTGAGTAGCATAGGTAAATCGGCAAGGGAGTTCTTGTTGTATTTGGGTTTTGATTGGCTACTTGAAAGGCTAAATACCAGTGAGCCTACACCCATACCAGAGCCTGCCAGTAAAAATTCTAAAGCATTTCTAGGCTTGGTGGTGTGCAGCGACAAAATGACTTTTTTACCCCATGAATCTGCACCAGCATCTGATAAAGCGCCAAATAACCCTTTATTGAATTGGGTCGACAGTTCCTTTTCGGATAAGGGTAAGTTTACGGGATCGAGCGCAAAAGCATTAGAGCGATTAAGGTAACTTTTACCATAACGGAAACGGCCAGTTTTTGCTTCTTCATCTATTTGAATAACGCCACAAACAATAGGGTTATCTTCTAGGCCGTCAATAAATACATAGGCTTTAGAAGTCATTGTCTAATTCTGCTACTGGTTTTCGAGATTTACGACTAAGTTTAGAGGTTGTGTTGTTTTGCTGTTGCTCGATGGCTGCTTGAAGGTCATCAATAATATCTAGATGTTCAAGCACTAAAAATAGTGATTGTGCGTTAACACTTTTACCATTCTCTATTGAAGAAATAGTATTGCGACCAACGCCTACACGAGTACCTAATTCTGCTTGATCCATAATTGTGCTTCTGGTGTTTTTAACCAGTTCACCTATAGATTTGAGTAGAATTTGGGTTTTATGCATGATATTTCAACTATAAGTTGGCTTATGCTTGAAATATAGGGCATGTTGATTGGAAAGTAAATGTTTATTAAATCATGCGTTATATGCCATGTGTTTAATTTATTAAGCATATCGGTGAGGTTATCTAGCCACTCATCATATCATTTTGTAATCTGTGGAATTAGGCTCTTTGAAATGTCTAAAATATCTCCAAAGGACTAATTCAGACGAGCTTATTCACTTACAAACACTTAGCCGGCTTAGGCAATCCGGCTATTTTAGTGGCTTGTTTGGCTGGGCCTTTAGGAAAGAGTTTAAACAAGTATCGGCTATTGCCTTTTTCGGGGCCAAATTCGTTGGCCATGGCTTTGACTAAGGCTCGCATTGCTGGGCTGGTGTTAAATTCAAGGTAAAACTGGCGTACAAATTTGACGACTTCCCAGTGGTTTTCGGTTAATTCAATGTTTTCTGTTGCGGCTAATATTGGCGCTAATTCGACTTGCCAATCCTCTACTTTTAGTAAGTACCCGGCTTTATCTACCGCATAGGTTTGGCCATTAAATTCAAAACTATAATCCATGGGCTACCAACTTATCACTTGTTTGCATTCAAGGGTTAAATCAACAAATTCTGCATAGGAAATAGCTTTGAAAAGATTGTTTTTGATGGTTAATCCTCTGGCTTGAGTGTCGTCTTCCAACAGGTAAATTTGTCCTAAAGATTGTAACGCATCTGTTATATCTGAATTTTGCATGGCATACACCGCATCTTGGGTGAGTAATAACTTGTCAGTAGGCTGAATTCGCCCTAAACATTGCGATATACCGTTATCAGCAAAGGGGCTAGTTGATACTTTATGCAAAATCATCAAAACACCATCACGTGGTTGCTGCTGGCCAGTAAGCCCGTTAGTTGGGAGGGTTTAATTAAGGTAACATCAATGCATAAGTCGGCTTCTGATAGGTTGCGCTTTTGCAAACTGTGTTGGCAAACGTAAATATTGTCGATGTCGTAGAAGTTCAGCGCAGCAAAGGTTTTGTGATACGCCTTGTGATCAATTTTATCGGGGGTTTGCTGCTTTACTAATTGAAACACTGCGTCTTCAATAAAAAACAGACTGACCTCTTGGCCGAAATTGCTCATGGCTAGCGCCATATCTAGGCTTTCTTGCCCGTTAATTGATCCATAGGGTGCCGATTTATTTACGATGGCGATACTAGCGGCCATTAAAATTGCACCATTCTATCGCTTTCACTTAGCAATATGGCTAAATCTCCCAAGCCTACTGATTGAAACTCTGTCGATAGGCTGTGATGAAGTTGATCTGCTTCTTCTGCATCTTGAGCATTAGTAATACCCCGCTTGGTTGCCGCACTAACACACACCATTAATGGGATGTTGTGCTCGGCTGAAACCTTTTTCCAAGCTTCATGTAAATCATATTCATCTGACGATAACTGCTGAAGAGCATTGCCATTTAAGGTGCCGTCTTGGTAGAAGAAAACCCCATTCACTTGATGTGATGAAGCAACAGCGGCCAAGGCGAACCTATAAGCGCTATACGCACTTTGGCTAGAGTAGGGGGCGGATGTAACTAACAGGGTAAATGACGACATAGTTTTATTTTGAACGCTTTTGGCAAATGTAACATAAAAAAACGCCCCAGCAAGCTGAGGCGTTCTAAAATTTAATTCGTGTGGGAATTAATCATCGCCACCAAACGCACCTAGAAGATGCAAGATAGAGGTGAACAAGTTATACAAATTCAAATACATAGAAACCGTGGCGCGAATATAGTTGGTTTCGCCACCGTTAATAATACGGCTCGTATCAAACAAGATAAAACCCGACATAATAAATACAATGGCTGCACTTATCGCAAGGCTAAGGGCTGGTATGGCAAAAAAGATATTAGCCAGTGATGCCACAACCGCAACAATTAGCCCTACTAATAAAAAACCGCCCATAAAGGAAAAGTCTTTCTTAGTAGTTAATACATAGCCAGACAAACCAAAGAATACCAAAGCAGTACAACCTAACGCTTGTAGGATCAAACCCGAACCACCTGGGAAGCCCGCGTAATGATTTAACATCGGCCCTAAAGACGCACCTAATAACCCAGTGAACACAAACACAAACACTATGCCCATTGAGCTTTGCGCCGCTTTATTCAAAAAGAAAATCATAACTAAGGCACCAAGACTCATCATCATGGCTGCGCCTCGGCCTAAACCTGCTGCCATAGCGAATCCAGCACAGACTGCACTAAAGGTTAATGTCATCGCTAATAACATATAAGTGTTACGAAGGACCTTATTTGTTTGCAATACAGATGCTTCACCTGCACTGCTATAAGAAGAGCGTTGTTCCATTGATTTCTCCAAAAACTTAAATTAAAAGGTAACTCTATATCTAATAGTGTATTTGTATGGGGTTTGGTTCACTTTTTCAAGTAATACCGTATTTAATTGCATTTATTAAAGGTAACTTGATGTAAATAGCGGCAAACCGTTCAAACAATAATCAAACAGTATCTTTTGTTAAATTAAGGCTTTACAAGGCCACAAAACGTCACTAATATTCGCATCCTCAATTCGGGGCAGCGGCAAACTTAGGTTTACCTTACCGAATAGAGAAAAATTAGGATAGCTGGCAGAGCTCGGTTTAATGCACCTGACTTGAAATCAGACGTAGGGTCAAACCTACCGGGGGTTCGAATCCCTCGCTATCCGCCATATTTAAAGGCCTCGCAACTTGCGGGGCTTTTTGCTTTCTACACTTGGGTAATACGGGGGTAATATACAGTATGTGTTTTTATCCATTAAATACCATTACGCCACATACCAAGAAACCTGCAAGTACTGCGGGTTTTTTATTGCCCAAAATTTGTCCCTGATTCTACATAGCGAGGGTGAGACCCTAGGTAGTTCGACAACATATTTGAATAAACTAAGAAACCGTAGGTAACCAGTTCACCCAAGTTCGACGAAAAATCGGATTGCTCTATTTTATAACGTTATTTCAAACGGTTACGCTTATTCCAAACTAATGGAATGATTCAATTAGTTTGTATTATCTGTTATTTTTGTTCGAGTGAGTCCTAACACTTTTTTCATCTTAATTAATAATCGAAGGACAATAATTATGGCTGTCATCATTAACGCAACTCAGTTACCTGATTATATAGGTAAAACTATTGGCACATCTTCGTGGTTAACTATTACTCAAGAACAAATAAATAGCTTTGCAGATACCACATTGGACCATCAGTTTATCCATATTGACCCTGAAAAAGCCAAACAAACACCTTTTGGCACGACTATAGCCCATGGTTTTTTGTCGTTGTCGCTATTGTCGGCTATGTCATTTGAAGCAGGACTTCATCTTGAAAATACCACTATGGGTATCAATTATGGCTTTGATAAAATTCGTTTTCTGCAACCGGTGAAAGTAAACAGTAAAGTAAGAGGAAACATGACCTTGTCGGAATATACAGAAAAACGACCAGGGGAGTTTTTATTGAAATGGTTAGTTGAAGTTGAAATCGAAGGGGAATCTAAACCGGCCCTGACTGCACAATGGTTATCTATGATAATGGTCAGTCAGTAAGTAGCAAACTCAAACATCTAAAAATGTTCATATAAAAGAGGTGATTATGTTAGTAAATTTTAACGATAAAGTAGCCATAGTAACAGGCGCTGGTGCTGGATTAGGTCGCTCTCATGCATTGGCTCTAGCAGCTCGAGGTGCAAAAGTTGTCGTTAACGATTTAGGTGGAAAAGATGGTTCGTTATCAGCAGGCTCGTTAGCAGTGGTTGCGGAAATTGAAGCGGCAGGAGGTACAGCCATAGCTAACGGTGCAAATGTGGCTGATATGGCGCAAGTTCAAGATATGGTAGATCATACGTTTGAAAAATGGGGCCGTATCGACTTACTGATAAACAATGCGGGGATTTTACGAGATAAATCCTTTGCTAATATGCCAATAGAAGATTTCCAACTCGTTGTTGATGTGCATTTAATGGGCTCTGCGAATTGTTCAAAAGCCGTATGGGATATAATGAAGGCACAGAACTATGGACGAATAGTGATGACGACTTCTTCCTCTGGATTATATGGTAATTTTGGTCAAGCCAATTATGGTGCAGCTAAAATGGGGGTAGTGGGCTTAATGAATACTTTGTGTATTGAAGGTATGAAATACAACATCAAAGTGAACTGTTTGTCACCAACCGCAAGAACAGCAATGACGGAAGATCTGATTAAAGACAAAAATGTATTGGAATTAATGACAGTAGAATCTGTCACTACGGGGTTACTCGCTTTGGTTGCTGAACAGGCTCCTAATCGTAGTATTTTAGGTTGTGGAGCCGGAGGCTATGCGCGTGCCGTTATTAAAGAAACCGATGGTATTTATTTGTCTCCTGAGCAACAAACCCCAGAGAATATTTTGGCGCAGTGGGATAAGTTGGAAAATGAATCTAACAGTGAAGAACTAAAAGCTGGTTGGATGCAAACCAACAAATACGTGGCTAAAGCGGCTGCGTTTCTTGGGGTTGATTTATCCTCTAAGTAAGGATTTAGCTGGGCGGGATGGCTTATTTAGTAATGTTAAAATATCAAAATAGACCTGAAATAGGTCTATTTTGATTTAGATGTTGTGACTATTTTCTGGTGTTACAACCACTCAGTTTGGGTATCAAAAGCTGTACTGTCGATATTCTTAACCAAATTACCCCAATGATATGTCAGCGGTAATTCACTGTTAAAGAAATATTTCATGGCTTGTACTTTACCTTGATAAAAGTGCTGTTCATCAACATGAATATTACCGGCCAAAGCCTGTGATGCGATGGCTGCTTGTTTTAGCCATAACCACGCAATAGTGACGTGACCAAACATGTTCAAATAGCTCACTGAATTAGAAAAAACTAAATCAGGGTTAGTGCTACTTGCTGCCCCTAATACTTGTTGGGTAACTTCCCGCACATTAGCAACGGCTTTTTCAAGTGATTTAGAATACTCACTTAATTTATCGCTAGCCGTCGTTTCGGCAATGGTTTTCTCAATTTCAGCCAGAAACGCGTTATAACCAGAGAACTTATTCATGGGCACTTTGCGGCATAATAAATCCAATGATTGAATACCCGTAGTCCCCTCGTGAATAGGGTTAAGGCGGTTGTCGCGATAAAACATCTCTACAGGATGTTCGTTAGTGTAGCCGTGGCCACCTAACACTTGAATGGCTAAGTCATTGGCTTTTGGTCCCCATTCTGACGGCCAGCTTTTGATAATTGGGGTTAAAAAGTCGAGCACAGTCTTAGCGTGCAGGCGTTCTTCTGAGGTTAAGGCGGTAGTTTCGTCGTCGGCCAGTTGGTTACCGTATAAGCACAAAGCATAGGCACCTTCTGAATAAGCTTTTTGGGTTAATAACATACGTTTTACATCTGGGTGTTCGATGATATTAACAGGTGGAGACTCAGGATCTTTACAAGATAACAATCGTCCTTGTGGTCTCTCTTTAGCGTAATTTAATGAATATTGAAATCCAGTTAAAGCTGTAACTGCAGCACTTGTTCCAACCATAATACGTGCTTCATTCATCATATGAAACATGTACATTAAGCCCTTATTTTCTTCGCCCACTAAATAGGCCTCAGCGCCGTTTTGTTCACCAAAACTCAGTGCTGTTGAGGTTTGACCACGGCCACCCATTTTGTGAAACAAACCAGCAAGAGCGACTTCGTTACGCTCACCTAAGCTACCATCATCATTGACTAAAAACTTAGGCACAATAAATAAGGAAATACCTTTAACGCCTTTTGGTGCGCCTTTCACGCGAGCGAGTACAAGATGCACAATGTTTTCGTTAAGGTCGTGATCACCGCCAGAAATAAAGATTTTACTACCTGTTAAGCGATAATTACCTTGGGCGTCTTTTGTTGCTGTTGTGGTTAAGTCGGCAAGACCCGAACCAGCTCCAGGTTCGGTCATAGCCATAGTGCCTGCAAAACGACCTGCACGCATGGGATGTACCCATTTTTCAATTTGTTGTTGTGTGCCATGGGCTTCAATCAAATTACAATTTGCATTAGTCAGGGATAAATAACCCAAACTGGTACTGGCTGTAGCAGAAAGGTACGCATAGGCGGCACTTGATGCAACGAGTGGTAATTGCATCCCGCCCATTTCATAATCAGCGGCAGGCGCACTTAAGCCTGCTTCTACAACTGCGTCGTTACCTGCTTTAATCTCTGGAATCAAATGCACCTTTTCGCCATCAAATGTGGGTTCGTTTGCATCCACTTTCTGACGAATAGGTAAAAAATATTTTTCGGCGATAGCCTGTGCGGTATCTATGGCACCATTAAATGTGGTTTTATCGTGATCTTGGTACTTGTCTCTGTTGGTAAGGGATTCAACATTAAACATTTCATAGAGATAAAATTCTAAATCACGGCGGTTAACTATGGGTGCAGACATACTAGGTTTCCAATTTGATAAGTTTTGCGGGTTATTCTAGAACAATAAATAAAGTCGTAAAAATAAGGTGTTACTAAGAAGACATTATCATTAAGTATTTCAAATAAGAAATAACAAAATAGGCACAATGGGTATTAGTTTTGTTTATGTTTACACTCTGCCTTGCAGAGTTTGGGTTTATGGTAAAACAATAACCATGTTTAACATGGTATAGCTATTTCATCTGGTTGAAAAATATGCTGATAATTGGTTTGGTTGCGAGTTTCTGTATGGTTTTGTGATGTAATCAATTATGCTCAGGTTTATAATTAGAGTGGGGCCCACTCAGAACATGTATTTGCCATTAAATTAAAGAGATCCTTATCTTGATTAAACTGTTGTTAGTAGATGACCATGAACTTGTCAGAACAGGCATTCGTCGTATTTTGGAGGATGTGCCTGACTTTGATGTGGTAGGTGAAGCCAGTAAAGGAGAAGAAGCGGTTAGGTTTTGTCGTGATCATGCACCAGACATCGTTTTAATGGACATGAGTATGCCAGGAATTGGAGGCCTAGAAGCCACCAAACAAATTCTACGCTTTTCTGAGAACACCCGTGTCATAGTGTTATCGGTTCATAGAGAAAATCCTATCCCCGCTAAAGTGATGCAATTAGGGGCGTTTGGTTATTTAACCAAAGACTCTGAATCAGAAGAAATGATCAAAGCAATTTATAAAGTGGCAGCGGGTCAAAAGTATGTGTCGCCCGATATAGCCCAGCAGATTGCACTTGGGCAACTAGACTTAAACGAAAGTAGCCCTTTCGAACCTTTATCTGAGCGAGAGCTAGAAATTGCCTTAATGTTGACCAAGGGCGTGAAAGTACCCGAAATAGCGGTTTACCTAAACATCAGTGCTAAAACAGTCAATACCTATCGCTACCGAATGTTTGACAAGTTAAATGTCGGCACAGACGTTGAGCTTACTCATCTTGCATTGCGGCATGGATTGATAACGTCGGATCAACTATAAGAATATCGTTTTAAATGAGTTTTAAACCTGTTGAACATTTTGATCATCAAGCTTTTCTGAAAAACCTGACTAACCAACCAGGTGTATACCGAATGTACAATCACAAACAAGAAGTGATTTATGTAGGTAAAGCCAAAAACCTAAAAAAACGTGTGGCGAGTTATTTTAGAAGTCAGCTAGATAGCGTAAAAACACAATCTTTGGTTAAACAAATTTGTTCTATGGATGTCACTGTAGTGCACAGTGAAACAGAAGCTTTTATTCTCGAAAACAACTTTATAAAAAAGTACAAGCCTAGATACAACGTTTTATTAAGAGACGACAAAGGGTATCCCTTTATCTTTTTGTCTGCCCATACACACCCAAGATTAAGCTCGCACCGAGGTCCCAAAAAAGCGAAAGGCGAATATTTTGGGCCTTATCCCAGTGCTTGGGCGGTGCGCGAGAGCTTACGTACCATGCAACGATTATTTCCAATTAGGCAATGCGAAGACAGTTATTATCGGGCCCGAACGCGACCTTGTTTACAATATCAATTACAACGCTGTGCAGGCCCATGTGTAGAAGGCTTAGTAAGCGAACAAGAGTATGCACAACAAGTGGAATACGCGCGGTTATTTTTAAAAGGTAAAAATAAACAGGTCATTGATTCATTAGTCGCTAAAATGGAGCAAGCCAGCGGCGCATTAAAATTTGAAGCTGCGGCGAACTATCGTGATCAAATTGGTGCCTTAAATAAGGTTCAAGAGCAGCAATGGGTCAGTGGCAATCAACAAGAAATGGATGTGTTTGGTTTTGCCTACCGCAATGGTATTGCGAGTATTCAAGGATTATTTATTCGTGATAATAAACTACTTGGCAGCAAGAGTTTTTATCCTAAAGTTCCCGCACAATCTAATGCAGCAGAAGTATTTCAATCCTTTGTTTTGCAGTTTTACTTAGCAGGAAACAAAATTATTCCTCAGCAAATCGTGATCCCTTGCGAATTAACGGAACAAGCTGCCATTGAAGCCTTGCTAAGTAAAGAGGCTGGACGAAAAGTTCAGTTTTATAAAGGCGTCAGAGAGGAAAAACGCCGTTACCTTGACTTAGCCAATACTAATGCCGAAACGGCCTTAGAGTCTCGCCAAAGTCATCAAAAATCGGTATTTGCTCGCTATATTGAATTAGAACAAATATTAGAATTTGAACAACCCATACAACGTATGGAATGTTTTGATATCAGTCATACATCGGGGCAACAAACCGTTGCTTCATGCGTAGTGTTCAATAGGGAAGGGCCCTATAAAACCGATTATCGTCGCTACAATATTGAAGGTATCACCCCAGGCGATGACTATGCTGCAATGGCACAAGCGCTAGCGCGTCGTTATCGCGACGTTAAAGATGAAACCAAAATTCCCGATATTCTCTTTATCGATGGTGGTAAAGGGCAACTCGCTCAGGCTGAAGCCTACTTTGAAGGCTGGAAGCAAGTCAAAAAGCCGATACTAATAGGCGTGGCCAAAGGTAGTTCTCGTAAAGCAGGACTAGAAACCTTGATACTGGCCGGTAACCACGCAACGATTCCAATGGCGGGCGACAGTGCGGCATTACACCTAATTCAACATATCCGCGATGAAGCCCATCGCTTCGCAATAACCGGGCATAGGCAAAGACGTCAAAAAGAAAAAAGCACCTCTAAGCTACAATCAATACCTGGAGTAGGGGCCAAAAGACGACAAAGCTTACTGAAATATATGGGAGGGCTACATGGCGTATTGCAAGCCAGTAAAGCAGAAATTGCAAAAGTTCCCGGTGTAAGTAGTGAGCTTGCCGAAATTATTTATGATCATATTCATAATTGAGCTTTGAAAAATTCGCAGCTTGTGTGTTAATAGCCAGGTTTTATCACGCAATATACTTATTTTAAAATTACAGGAAATACAGAGAAAATTAGATGTGGACTATTCCTAATATTATTACCATTATCAGAGTACTCCTGATACCCGTGTTTGTTTGTGTCTATTATTTAGATTGGAAATGGGCTCATCAGGCGGGTGCATTTATATTTTGGTTTGCAGCCATCACAGACTGGTTTGATGGCTATTTAGCCCGAAAACTTAATCAAACTACAGCATTTGGCGCGTTTTTAGACCCAGTGGCAGATAAACTCATTGTATCTACAGCCTTATTGTTGATCACTCAAAGTTACAACAGTATATGGATAACCCTGCCTGCGATTTTGTTAATTTCTAGAGAGTTCTATATATCAGCCTTAAGAGAATGGATGGGACAACAAGGTAAACAAGACTTAGTTAAAGTATCTTTTACTGGAAAAGCCAAAACCATGGCACAAATGCTAGCGTTAATTGGTTTACTCTCTGACATGGAATATTTTATGGGCATTCAAATATATTGGGTGTCATTAGGGCACATCTTATTATATGTCGCCGCGATGTTATCTTTATGGTCAATGGCTATATACACAAAAGCAGCTTGGGATGATCAAAAAAATGTTTAATTCGCCCTTCAATAATAGTGATTTGTGCAAATTTAGCGCGTTTAAGTCAAAATTTATCCAGTCAGTTCAAAAACATACTTTTTGTAGTTGACACTTAATACT
This sequence comes from uncultured Paraglaciecola sp., assembly GCF_937123705.1. Lineage (GTDB taxonomy): Bacteria > Pseudomonadota > Gammaproteobacteria > Enterobacterales > Alteromonadaceae > Paraglaciecola. The sequence goes on from NZ_CAKZKO010000038.1 coordinate 12,994, forward strand.
TTGGATGTAGAATGCAGCCTCAGTTTTAGGGAGCCAAGCGAAACAATAGCAAGGCCCACAAAGACTGAAACAAAGTGTAGAGTAAATAAGCGGGAATAGCTCAGTGGTAGAGCACAACCTTGCCAAGGTTGGGGTCGCGAGTTCGAATCTCGTTTCCCGCTCCAAATTCTTCAGGTGAAGAAATGGTAAAATGTTTATTCAGCGGAATGGCGGAATGGCAGAATGGCTATGCAGCGGATTGCAAATCCGTGTATCTCGGTTCGACTCCGGGTTCCGCCTCCAAATACGCTTAATTATACCAGCTTACTTTTCTAGTAAGTACCCCCGATGCCCGGGTGGTGAAATTGGTAGACACAAGGGATTTAAAATCCCTCGTTCGTAAGGACGTGCCGGTTCAAGTCCGGCCCCGGGCACCATTTTAACTTCTACCGAAGTCTATAAATATTCATAAAACGCTATAAAATCAGTGCTTTAATCTGAGTTTTAACTCTGTCCGCTTTCTATTACAGATATCTTTTTCCTACACATTAGTAACATTGACAGTAACACTGGATAGTGTCTGCTGTTTATCTGAGTGGTCCCTTATTTATGTGGTTTTATGGTATTAGGTATTTCTGATTTGTTTTGAGGTGAAAATTAACAATTAGAGAGCTATGAAAATTTAAAAGTGACCGGTAAATCAGGCTTTTTCACTATTTGGACGGATTTGAGCGAAAATAACTAGGTTTTGTGGTGAGTTAAGTCTATCTTTAGTTTGTTGATAGAGAATTATAATTATCAGAAAACCAAGGAGTTACAGTGGAATCTCTCAAAGTATGTGATTATATGAATGCCCGTCCAGTAACCTTTACTAGCAATATGCCGGTAGCGGAAGCAGTTGAACGATTACTAGAGGCCAAACAAATTGGTGGTCCAGTAGTCAATACCGATAATAAGGTCATTGGTTTCTTATCTGAGCAAGATTGTCTTGTGCAAATGATTGAGTCGAGTTACTACCAAGAGCAAGTGGCACTGGTTAACGATATTATGAGAACTGGGGTGCTGGCGATTAAACCCTATTTATCAATTATTGAATTGGCGCAACAAATGACGTTAGATAAGCCAAAAGTTTACCCTGTAGTAGATGACGATGGATATTTACTAGGTACCATTAATCGCTCGGCGTTGTTGCATGCCTTAGACGTGCAACTTCATGACGGTTACAAAAGCGCGAGTTAGTCTAATCACTCTTTTTGAGTGTTATAAACTGCTAATTGTTGCGTAAAATTACTGGTATTTGCTCGATTCATCTTCTAGGATCATCGGTTCGTTTTATTGATCTAATCGAGCAGCCCTTTTTTGTCTTCAGTACAGTCTAATCCAGTCAAAACCCTAAAAGAATTATTCACCGATATTGCCTGTTGTTTGTCGAAAGACAAATTTAGGTTGAAATCTCGACTGCGTAAATTTTCGAACATTTCCGAGCAGAAAAAAGCGGATTATTTAGCTAAGTTACAGCGAGATATTGAACAATCAGCCAGCCTATATGCTATTCGGCAAGCGCAAGTTCCAGACCTTGATTTTCCTGCTCTTCCGATATCTGAACGTAAAGAAGAAATAGCCGAAGCAATTGCTAATCATCAAGTGGTGATCATTGCGGGTGAGACTGGGTCGGGTAAAACTACGCAAATCCCTAAAATCTGTTTGCAATTAGGCAGGGGCATTGGTGGACTAATTGGGCATACTCAACCCAGGCGTTTAGCGGCTCGCACTGTGGCAAATCGTATAGCCGAGGAGTTAAAAAGTCCGTTGGGACATCAGGTTGGCTTTAAAATACGCTTTTCAGATCAAGTATCTGATAATACCTATATCAAATTGATGACGGACGGTATTTTATTGGCCGAAATTCAACAAGATAAGTTTTTGAGTCAATACGATACCATCATCATAGATGAGGCTCATGAACGCAGTCTAAATATTGACTTTATTTTGGGTTACCTTAAACAGCTATTACCAAGGCGTCCCGAACTCAAGCTTATCATTACCTCAGCAACCATTGATCCACAACGTTTTTCCAAGCACTTTAATGATGCGCCTGTGATTGAAGTGAGTGGTCGTACTTACCCTGTAGAGATGCGCTACCGAGAAATACAAAGCAGTGATTACGATCAAACTCAAGGCATAATCGAAGCGGTCAACGAGCTAATGTCTGAAGCACCAGGGGACATATTAGTGTTTTTAAGCGGAGAGCGAGAAATACGCGATACCGCTGATGCTCTAAATAAGCAGCATTATCGCCACACAGAGGTGTTGCCTTTATATTCGCGATTGAGTAACAGTGAACAGAATAAGGTGTTTGCATCGCATTCTGGTCGGCGCATTGTGCTGGCTACTAATGTGGCCGAAACCTCGTTAACAGTGCCTGGCATTAAATACGTGATTGACCCAGGCACGGCGCGTATTTCTCGTTACAGTGTGCGTAGTAAAGTGCAGCGTTTGCCTATTGAAGCCATATCCCAAGCGTCTGCCAATCAAAGGGCAGGGCGCTGTGGTCGTGTTTCCAACGGTATTTGTATTCGTTTGTATTCAGAAGAGGATTATTTAGCCAGAGATGTATTTACCGATCCTGAAATACTGCGTACTAACTTGGCCTCGGTCATTTTACAGATGATGTCGTTGGGACTGGGTAAGGTTGATGACTTTCCTTTTGTGCAACCACCAGACTCACGCAGTATTAACGATGGTTTTAAGTTACTCGAAGAGTTAGGCGCGATTGATAGTCAACTTGGTCGTCAAGGGTTAACCCAGCAAGGGCGGCAACTCTCAAGATTACCTATTGATCCCCGTTATGCACGTATGGTGATTGAAGCCGCTAAACAAAATTGTTTAAGCGAAGTGCTGATCATTGCTGCGGGTTTAAGTATTCAAGATCCCAAAGAGCGGCCTCAAGACAAGAAACAACAAGCCGATTTAAAACATGAAGATTTTATCAATAAAGAGTCTGATTTTTTAGGCTATTTTCAATTATGGCAAATTTTTAAAGCCCAGCAACAAGCCTTATCTTCGAGTCAATTACGCAATTGGTGTAAGAAACATTTTATTAATTTTATGCGGATGCGAGAGTGGCAAGATATTGTTAGCCAACTTAAAAAGTCGGTAGCGGAATTGGGTTTTGGGATCTCTTCGCAGCAGGCCGAGTATCAACCTATTCACCAAGCCATTGCCTCAGGGTTGCTATCACATATAGGCAATAAAGATAGCGATCGCGAATACTTAGGGGCGCGCAATAGCCGCTTTAAAATTTTTCCGGGGTCAGGTCTAGCGAAATCCCAACCTAAGTGGACTATGGTGGCTGAACTGGTGGAAACAGCCCACTTATTTGGGCGAGTGGCGGCAAAAATTGAACCTCAGTGGATTGAGCCATTAGCCCAGCACTTAACCAAAACAGAGTATTCCGAACCACACTGGTCTAAAAAGCAAGGTGTGGTGCAAGCGTTCGAAAAAGTGACTTTGTACGGGCTGGTTTTAGTCAGCCAAAGGCGTAAAAACTACAGCCAGATTGACTCAGTTGTAAGCAGAGATATTTTTATCCGCGAAGCACTGGTAAACATGCAAACAAAATTAAACTATGAATTTTTGTCAGTTAATCAAGCACTGATTGAAAACATTGAAAATTTAGAAGATAAAAGCCGTCGACGCGATCTGTTAGTAGATGAAGGTACCTTAGTCGACTTTTATGCTAGTAAAATGCCTGATTATGTTTGCTCAGAAGCCAGCTTTAAAAAGTGGTGGAAAAAACAGTCAGCCGACGACTCGAGCATTCTCAATTTCGATCCCAAGGCGTTACTTAAGAAAGATACCCAGCATATAGACGGCCACTCATTTCCTGAAACCTTTAGCCAAAACAATTTGACTTTAGGATTGGATTATCACTTTGATCCAAAAGAGCCAGACGACGGCGTAAGCTTGATGGTGCCTTTACCTTTACTAAACCAGGTGACGACTCTTGGGTTAGATTGGCTTATTCCAGGTTTACGCCACGAGCTTATTGTGTCTTTAATCAAAGCCTTACCCAAATCCCAAAGACGAAATTTTGTGCCTGCACCTAATTATGCCGATGCGTGTTTGTCAGATATGCCGCAAACGGATAAACAAGGTAATGCTATAAGGTTTTTAAGTGCCTTGTCGTTAAAGTTAAAGCGTATGACGGGTATATTACTTGAAGAGTCAGATTGGCAACTCGATAAACTGCCGCAACATTTAGTTTTTAATATCAAAGTGTTAGATCAAGATACCAAGGTAATTGCGCAGGGGCGAGACTTGCTAGCATTACAGCAACAGCTAAGTGGTAAAGTTAAACAAAACCTTGCCTCAGTTGCCACACCTGAAGTAGAAAAAACCGAGTTATTAACTTGGGATATGGACACCTTGCCTACCGAGTTCATCAATAAAACCGGAGGCTATGAAATCAAGGCCTATCCGGCGTTAGTGGATCAAGGAAAAACCGTAGCGGTTAAGTTGTTTGAACAGGTACATATCGCCGAAAATGCCCATAAAACTGGATTGCGGCGCTTGGTTATTTTGGGGATCCCTTCACCTGTTAAATATTTGCAGGATAAACTCCCAAATAAAGCCAAACTTGGGCTGTATTTTAATCCCTTTGGACAAATCAAGGCGCTCATAGATGATTGTATTGATGCAGGCGTCGATCAGCTTATATCGCAATATTGTCAAAATAATAACGGAGACATTCGTGATAAAGCCCATTTTGAAGCGTGTTGTGACTGGGTTAGGCAAGAAATTAACCCCAGCGTATTGAGTATTGCCCAGCAAGTAGAAGCGGGGCTAACCGTGGCTCATGAGATCAAAAAGAAAATGAAAGGTAATGTGCCATTGAACCTTATTTATGCTCATGGACATATCAAAGCACAGCTGGACTCATTGGTGTACAAAGGATTTGTAGCCGATCTAGGCGCACATAAGTTGGCGGATTGGCAGCGTTATATTACGGCTATTGCGAAACGGCTTGAAAAAGTTGCCATCGATCCTACAAAAGATAAGCTACATCAACTGAGTTTAGAAAAAGTCGAAAAAGCTTATCAAGCAAAGCGCAATAAAATTCAGGCAAATCAACCTATACCAGCAGAACTACAAGAAGTACCTTGGTTGTTGCATGAACTTCATGTGTCATTATTTGCTCAACAATTAGGCACTGCCACACCAATTTCGGTTAAACGCATAATGAATCATTTGGATTCTATTTAAGGCTTGATTAATTTTCGTTGACTTTGTTTTCCCACCACCATATAAACTACAAGGTAGATTTTAAACAGCATGGAGTTTCGAATGATAGGTTATGATGACAAACGCAATTTTTTTCGAATGATGGTTAATTCTGTATGTGAACTAAAAATGGTAGACGACGAGTCGACGCGTAGCCTGCAAGCAGTATGTAAAGACATAAGCGCCACAGGAATGTCATTGGAACTAGAAGAAAGTTCAGTGGAAATGGGCACTATGATCAACGTTTATATCGAATCAACCAATTCGCAAATCCCATCATTAACCGCCGATACTAGAGTAGTACGCTGTGATGCTATAGACGATAACTCCTGTATTGTGGGTGTTGAAATACTCGAAATGAAATAACCACGCGTGGTCATTATTAGATAATGTTTTAAACTCTCATTTTTATAATAGTGCCTCCAAAGTTTAAGGAGGCATCTTTGAATTTTATGTGCCATTTTCTAAGCAAGAGTTCATCCCCAAATTGCTTTTATCGGGGATCTATTGGTTTGTTTGGTAAATCAAATTTTGTCACCTTCTAAAGTCACTGGTTCCCAGCTAAAAACTTGCGGGGAAGACGGGAGTGATAACGTTAGGTGCACCGCACTGACAATTGGGAATGAAGACAGGTAACGCGGCGAGGTTATTCATGTCCGAAACAAAAAATCTATAACACGCGGCATACTAAACCTTTTAGGTAAAACCCTTCGGGATAGTTACTAGCAACGGGATGATCGGCGGCTTGGCCAAGTCTTTCAATAAATTGTACGTTTCTTCCAGCATCAAGGGCGGCATCTGCCACTACTTTTTGAAATAATTCAGCTGACAGTAGGCCCGAACAACTAAAGGTACACAAAATACCCCCAGGCTCCATAATTTGCATGGCTAACATATTGATGTCTTTATAGCCGCGACAAGCCCTAACTAACGACGATTTTGATTCCACAAATTTAGGTGGGTCAAGAATGATTTCATCAAAACTTTTACCTTGTTGTTTATAATCTCGCAATGCTTGGAATACATCGCCGTTGATAAACTCACACTTGCTGGTATCCAATTGGTTGATCTCAACGTTTCTTTTGGCTGTTGCCAGTGCCAAGTCTGAGACATCTAAACTGGTGACCGATTTAGCGCCACTGGCTAAGGCGTAACTACCAAAGGTGCCGGTATAACAAAAACAGTTTAGTAAGTTTTTGTCTTTCGCATATTTTGCGGCTATGGCACGATTATCTCTTTGATCCAGATAAAAGCCGGTTTTGTGGCCGGCCTTGACGTTGACTATAATTTTAATACCATTTTCTTCAATCACTACTTCATCAGGCACCTCACCGTGTAATACTTGGGTGATGGGCTCTAATCCTTCCTTCTTACGGATAGCGACATCGCTGCGCTCATATATTGAACACTCAGGAAATTGCTTTTTTAAGGCCCAGACTATTTTGTCACGGTGTCTTTCTGCGCCTGCTGACAGCAACTGGCAAACCAACACATCTGCGTATTTGTCTATGGTGACACCGGGTAACCCGTCGGACTCTGCGGCAATAAGGCGATATCCGGTGAGGCCGTGCCGCGCAATTAAATCTTCCCTTGATGCTTGGGCTGTAGCGATGCGTCTTTGAAAAAAGCCGTTGTCGATACTTTCGTTTTCTTCAAATGTCCAGATCCGCACTTGAATTTGCGACTCGGGAGACCAAGCTCCTCGGCCTAAAAACACCCCATCATGGGAGAGCACATCAACTGTGTCTCCTAGTTTGGTTCTGCCGATGGTTTTTTCAATTCCTCGGGAAAATATCCAAGGATGTTTACGTAATAGAGACTTTTCGCGGCCGGGCTGTAAAATGACGCTGGATGACATAGGATAACTTTGCTAAAAATTTGCAGCAATTGTACACGAGGGTAACGTTTTGCTAAACAGAATTTCAGCCTTCATAAGTGGTTTTGGGTTACGAAAGGGGCAAATATGAGTCAAATGCAGTTTGTAAAACATGTGGAAGGATGCGCACCTAGCGCATTAAAGGTAAATTATGCTGACATCCCTGAACTTGCACCAGGTCAAGTATTGCTAAAGGTTGCGGGCTTTGGTGTTAATCGTGCGGATACTTTGCAAAGACAAGGGAAATATCCAGCGCCTAAGGGCGAAAGCGATATTCTAGGCTTAGAAGCAAGCGGTGAAATTGTACAAATTCATTCACAGCAAACAAGTCATTCAAACTTTATCCTTAATGATAAGGTGTTTGGGTTAGTCGCCGGTGGCGGTTACGCCGAGTATGTGGCCGTGAATATTGAACATTTAATGGCGGTGCCGAAAAATATGAGCATCACCAAGGCGGCGGGCATAGCTGAGTGTTTTCTTACCGCTTACCAAGCACTATTTATTGAAAATAAGTTACAGCCCGCACAACAAGTACTGATCCACGCTGGCGCGAGTGGGGTAGGTTTGGCCGCTATTCAATTGGCCAAGCGACATGGCTGTAAAGTCGCCGTTACCGCGTCCAATCAGTCAAAGCTCGACTTATGTAAACAGTTAGGGGCCGATTTGGCCGTTAATTATCAGGAGCAGGACTTTGCCATCGAGATTTCTAAGCATTGGCAAGGTTGTGATTTGATTGTTGATTTTGTTGCCGGAGATTATCTTAATCGCAACTTACAACTGTTAAATATGGATGGCAATTTATTGTATTTGGCGATGTTAGCCGGAAGGTATGCAGATAAACTTGATATGGCGATGATTTTAAGTAAACGGGCCACAGTAAAAGGCTCAACATTAAGAAACCGCAGTGATCAATATAAAGCCCAATTAATAAAAGAATTTAGGCAAACATGTTTAGCTGATTTTGATAGTGGTAAACTATTCCCCAATATTGATACCGAATATACAGCAAATGATATGGGACAAGCCCATCAACGTATTGAAAATAACAACACTATGGGCAAGTTAATTGGTGCTTGGCCATCTAGGAAACCTTAAATGATTGAAAATACCCAAGTGCAAAATAAACTGACTGGAAAGCAAGCCGAGTTAGAATTGAAACTAAAAACTTATTTTGTGGATCTGTGCAGCGAACGAGTAGGCGGTGAAACCCTATCTTGCAGCGATGATTTTTTTGCAGAGATGGAAAACTTATTGAAGCCTGGCCGGGGTATATTTATCGATGATAAATATACCGAGCGTGGCAAGTGGATGGATGGCTGGGAATCACGCCGTAGCTATGGTCGTGATAATGGCCGCGAATTTGATTGGTGTATTATTCGTCTTGGGATCAGTGGTGTTATCCATGGCTTTGATATAGATACTAACTATTTTAGGGGCAATGCGCCGCAGACAGTTTCTGTTGAAGCATGTGTTAGTGCAGAGCAGCCAAATGAGAATACAATTTGGCATACGGTGCTTAGCGAGCAAGAAGTACAAGCTCATAGTCAGAATATATTCGAAATTTCTAATTCACATTCTTGGACCCATGTGCGCCTTAATATGTTTCCTGATGGTGGTATAGCGCGGTTTAGGGTATATGGCGAAGCAGATGTCAATTGGAATAACTTTGTAGCGGGCGAGTTGATTGACTTGGCCTCGATTAAAAATGGTGCGAAGGCCTTGTTAGTCAGTGATATGTTCTTCAGTGATAAAAACAACCTTATTATGCCAGGACGGGGCAAGGATATGGGTGATGGCTGGGAAACAAAACGTCGTCGTGATCCTGGGCCAGATTGGTCTATCGTTAAACTCGCTGCGCTTGGCAGTATCGAAAAAGTTATTATCGATACTTGTCACTTTAAAGGTAACTTTCCCGATACTTTTACCCTTGAAGGTATCCATAGCAGCCATGATGATTTTACCGATGTTAATGAGTCTCTCGATTGGCAAACTATCATTCCAAAAACTAAGTTATATGCCCATCGCGAACACCTTTTTATCAACGAAATTATGGCCGATAAATTATCAGCCTTTACCCACGTTAAGCTAAGTATTTTCCCTGATGGGGGAATTTCCAGAATGCGAGTTTTTGGTAAAACCAAATAACAAGGATAGGTTCAATGACGAGTAACACTCAAATTAGAGCAAAACCTCTTACAAAGAAGAGTTTTGCCGCCTTTGGTGATGTAATAGAAGTGAGTGACAAAGCGAACAATTTTAGTATTAACGATGGCTATACCCAGCGTTATCATGATCTTGCCACTGTGGACGTTACAGAAAAAAGTGGCCGAGCCCTTATCAGTATTTTTCGTTCAACCCCGCTGGCGCAGCCTATTGCTATCAAAATGATGGAGCGCCACCCTTTATCTAGCCAAGCGTTTATTCCTATGGGGCAGCAACCATATCTGGTGGTGGTTGCACCAAAAGGAGAGCTACACACTGCTCAGATTGAAGTGTTTTTAGCTTCACCTAATCAAGGAGTTAATTATCATAAAGGCACTTGGCATCATTACTGTTTGGCCTTGCATCAAGTGAGTGATTTTATTGTCGTAGACAGAGGCGGGGCAGGGGAAAACTGCGATGTGGTTAAACTAGACGGTGCACAAGTAATAGCGCAGGTTTAATAACGGGTTATTGCTCTAGAAAAGCAGGTTTTTGCTTTGCAATTTACGAAAAATATTCTCATGATTAATGGCTAATTTTGGTAGCATATTGATACTATTATTAACCACAAAATGTTACAGATTACGGAGTGTTATGCGCCTATTTAATTACCTTTTAATAGCTAGTTTGTCATCTAATGTTTGATAACTTATCTCAATATTGGTTGGAATTTATCACCATTGCCAGCGTACACTTATTAGCAGTAGCAAGCCCAGGACCAGATTTTGCTATTGTCTTAAAGCACAGTATTAGTTTTGGCCGCAGGGCAGCTATTGTCACCAGTATTGGGGTTGGAATGGCAATTTTAATCCATGTGGCCTATTCGCTGTTAGGTATTGGCATACTTATAAAAACAACCCCTCTACTATTTCAAATATTTAGTTATGTGGCAGCGGCTTATCTTTTGTACATTGGTTGGGGGGCTCTTAAAAGCCCTGCGCCTAGCAAGGCTGGTGAATTACAACCTGAGCAAGCAGTACAAGTCATTTCTGACGGTAAAGCTTTTGCCGTTGGATTTTTAACTAATGGACTAAACCCAAAAGCCACACTGTTTTTTTTATCTATATTTGCTGTTGCTGTTGCCCCCGATACCCCTGATTTAATTAAACTTGGCTATGGACTGTATTTAGCCGTGGCTACGGGCATTTGGTTTTGTGTGTTGTCTTTGTTTTTAAGCTCTAAGAAAGTGGCAGGTTTTATAGGGGAAAATGGCTATTGGTTTGACAGAATAATGGGTGTGGTATTGATTTTATTGGCAATAAAATTGGTGATGCCTGTATAGTGCGCGGTAATTGAATATATTGTGCCTTTTTATTAGGAAAAAAAGTGGATCAACAACAGTTTAAAATTCAAGGTGGAAGCCTTGAAAAATCCTTAAAGGGTGAAACTCAATTAGATTTAAAAACCATAGCAACAGAAGCGTGGTCGTTATCGAGAAACACTAAGACAGCCGTTTTACATGGTGTACTTCTGTTGTTTTTTATAGCAATAGTGTTTGCTTGGGGGCTATCTAAACTTGGGTTCAGTGATGTGAATACTATTCCACCCAATATGATGCTTACTCTTAAACTAGCGGGGATTATTTTAAGTACACCTATCATTGCTACTATGTTTTTATTAGGTATCTCCCACAGTGTGGGCATAAAACCAAAATTCTCTACTATTTTAAAAAATCTAATTGGCTCTGTTTTATTGATTTTGCTGGCATTATTACTCGCAGCTCTAGCAGATGTGAGTTCCTTGCTTGGATCTCAGATTAGTGTGGTGCTTGGGGTAGCGGTGTTGTTTTATGTGAATCTGGCAACAGGGTTTGCAATTATGTTACTGGTTGAGAAAAAGCTCGCTCCAAGCCAATGTGTGCTTCAGTCGATGCAAGTGTTTCACAAGTATTGGCTACCCATTTCTATCTACTATATTTTGTACTATTTGTGTTTGTTTCTAGGCATGTTTAGCTTAGGATTTGCGTATATTTGGATCATCCCTTTTTTCATTAATATGAAGGGGATCTTATATCGTGAACTATTTGGTGTAAAAGTACGTATCGTAAAAGTTCAATCTAACCCAGACGAGACTGTTTTTCATGCCTAGATTTATTACGCGTTTAATTATGATTACTGTAGTGACTGTTGCCACAACTTGGTTCATTGTCGCTATACAAGAGCATCCTACAGAACAAAAAGGGGTTATTAGTCTAGAGGGGTTATACCTCGAACCACTTGAGGGTAGCAAGGATGAGGTGCCTAAGTTTAGTGACTACAACAACATTGAAGCAAAGAAACGCGCATTTTTTAGTTATCTATTACCGGAAATTAGACGTCAAAATCGAATTGTCGAGAAAGAGCGAGCAATGGTGTACCTATTGCAACAAGAACTTTTAGACGCGCCATCATCTCCCCAACCTTTTACTAAAAAACAACAAAAGGTTTATGAGCAACTAAAGAAGAAGTATCAACTTAATAAAGTGGATGGTGATTCTATAGAAGACATATTGAATCAAATGCTTGTTAGAATCGATACAATCCCAGAGCAGCTAATTTTGGTTCAGGCAGCGAATGAATCAGGCTGGGGAACCTCCAGATTTGCTGTTGACGGTTATAATTTTTTTGGCCTTTGGTGTTTTAAAACTGGCTGCGGGTTTGTTCCCAAACAGCGTGATGATGAAGCTATACACGAAGTGGCCAAATTTAGAGACCTTTCTCATTCGGTAATGACTTATATTCGTAACATCAACCGTTTAGATGCCTACAAAGAGTTAAGACAAATCAGAAAGCAGTTAAGAGAAAACCATAAAACCGTTACCGCTAAGGCTTTGTCAGAAGGATTAATGCGATATTCTGAACGTGGTCAGGAATATATTGATGAATTACAGAGTATGTTAAGGGTAAATAAAAAGTATATGGAATTACCTTTATGAAGATAATAAATATCATGATGCCAGTAGCTTTTTGTCTTGGCTGCCATGGCCATCTTAAGGCAGAGACATTAGAGGTAGAGTATGCCAGTTTTTATAGTCATGTGAAGAAACTGAACGATCCAGAAACCAATGCTTTAAGATTCGCTTTTGGGTTTCAACACATCTCTGAAAATCGCCTTTGTGACATCAATAGGGCCGATATTGTCACCCAAAAACAAACACAAAAATTAACGGTCGAGACAAATAATCGCTTTACTGTGCCCACAGACAAAATCCTTAAAATGGCTAAAGCAAAGGTGGTGATTGAGTTAGATGATCAGGCTAATAAGTGCGATATGTCTGTGCAATTAGAAACCTTACCTAAATTTTTGAAAACACAATATGGCCGTGCTGAATTGATAATGTTGTTTAATCAGTATGACGCGTTTTTTGATGAGATGGGAAGCTTTTTATCTTTTCTGATGCCATCAGCACAAGGACTGATATTTCATTTTCATCATGATGTTGAGTTACCCAACAGCTTGCAACCATTTATCGATAAGTCGAACAGCTTAGTATTAAGTAAGGCGTGGTTAATGGAAAACAGCCAACTTATGTTACCAATCAAACCGTTACGCATAACCGCCATTATTGAGAAATAGTGTTGTAATTCAACTATGTATATGAAAAGAAGATGCAGGGTGAAGCGTACCCTGCATCAAAGTAAAATTTACATTATTCTTGAAAACAAACGTCTGCTGCCACCGGTACTGCGACTACGACGCATGCTAGAGCGAAGCTCGGTACGTTTACTTGCCAACCAACTATCACGATCGACACTTGCCTCGGCACCGCGGCGTTTTTCTTCAGTGGCGCGATAACTACAGAACTGTCTGTATGCGGTTAAATCTTGTGAAAGTTCTTGAATAACCAATTCAATCATAATGGCATCATCTATATATCCTAGTCCTGGAATATTATCTGGCACTAGATCATTGGGTTCAGAAAAATATGCTAGGGAGGTCAAAATTTCATTTTTTTCATCTTCTGGCATCAGCCACTCAGGATCTTCAAGGGCTGATATTAGGGTCTCAAGGGACTCCATTCTAACTTTAACAAAGTCGGGTAAATTCGCCTGTTCCATTTGACTGCACACTGCGCGGGCTTTGGTTAATACTTCAGCGGGTGGAAATTGGCTTGCTTTTTCCATGGCAACTTTCATCATGGTGCGAAAATGATCTAAATCACTGTCAGATAGTTCAAAACTGATTTGAATGGGCATTGCTCGAAATCCTAATTGAATGTGAAGTAACTACATTAGAGAGCCGTTGAGATCCTGTCAATTATAATTGTTACTCTTTACCTAACTGAAATTTAATTTGTTCCGCAATTCTTTGTACACTGCCTCGTCCATGCTCTATTAGTTCCTTTGCCCGATAAAATTCCATCATGCCGAAATCACCTAGTTGCGGTTCGATTAAAATGTCGGGAGGATCGCCTGCCAAACGAGACCGGGTGACTCTAGCCGACAAAATGTCTAACGAACCTGTCATAGCGTTAATAATTGAAGGGGCAGGAGGTACGCTAATGTCCTCTTGAGTTTGTTGCTCAACGTTGGCAGGCTCAAGGATCTCTAAACATTCATCGGTTAGCTCGCCTTCACTTGCCGTTAACGGCTGTGCATCGGGTTTAGAAGTAGAATCTTCACCTTTTCCAAACCATTGCTGAATTTGTTGTTGACTACGTTTAAAAAAGTCCGAGGTCTTTTTTTGATTGTTGCCCTGATCAACTTGAGTACTCACTAATGATTCAGGCCTAAAGTCAGCACTTAAATTGACGGCTATCACAATATCAGCCCCTAACATCCTACACATGTTTACTGGCACAGGATTAACCACGCCGCCGTCAACTAACCATCTATTTTCAAATAATTGCGGAGGAAATAAACCCGGGATAGCGCATGACGCTTTAACTGCCTCAATGACTGAACCATTCATAAAATTTACTTCACGGCCGCTGTATAAGTCGGTGGCTACCGCCGCAAATGGCTTATTTAGCTGTTCAAAAGTATCAAAACTAAATTCATCTTCTAATGCTTTAAATACTTTTAGACCGCTCATTAAGCCGCCTTTATGAAATCCAACGCCCATTAGCGTATACACTTGCCACTCGGTTAGGCTTTCTACCCATTTTGCAAGTTCTGCCAACTTTCCAGAAGCATAGGCTGCTCCCACGTAAGAGCCAATTGAGCAACCAGATACAATGTCAATTTCTATGCCCATTTCCTCTAGCGCTTTAATCACTCCAATATGAGCCCATCCTCTAGCTGCGCCGCTGCCAAGTGCCAAACCAATTTTCATAAGATTAACTGTGCTCCTAAATGTTTGTGATAGCCAGCGAAGCGTCTTGGCTTAACTGAGTGTTTTCTTGTGAGGTTAATTCTGGAGGATCAAAGCCTATATCGCCATTTGCAAAGGGAGTTGTTTGGGTGGCTAGCCCAACAAAATCAAACCGTTTGTTATCAGCTAAGTGTGAAGGTACAACATTCTGTAAGGCTTTTGACATAGACTCAATTCTGCCTGGAAAGCGTTGCTGCCAGTCCTGTAGCATGCCCTTAATAACTTTTCTTTGTAGATTCTCTTGAGAGCCACATAGATTGCAAGGAATGATAGGAAAATTAACTTGCTGTGAATAAGACGTAATATCCTGTTCGGTGCAATAGGCTAGGGGGCGAATGACCATTTGCTTACCATCATCACTCACCAGTTTTGGTGGCATAGACTTTAACTGACCACCGTGAAACATATTTAAAAATAGTGTTTCCAACATATCATCTCTGTGGTGACCTAAGGCTATTTTAGTGGCTTGTACACGGCTCGCTGTCTTGTATAAAATTCCGCGGCGTAATCTGGAACACAAGGCGCAAGTGGTTTTGCCTTCGGGTACTTTATCCATCACTATGGAATAGGTATCTTCTTCGACAATCTCAAAGTCGACACCTAAATCCCTAAGGTATTGTGGCAGCACATGTTCTGGAAATCCTGGTTGTTTTTGATCAAGGTTCACCACAACAATACTAAAGGAGATAGGGGCCACTTTTTGCATATGCAGCAGCATATCCAACATGGTATAGCTATCTTTGCCTCCTGATAGACACACCATCACTTTGTCGCCTTCTTCAATCATATTAAAATCAGCGATGGCTTTGCCGGTATTATGTCTAAGGCGCTTTTGTAATTTATTGAAGTTAATGGGGTTTTTCTGATGATTACTGGATAATTGATTCATGGACACGGTTTATATTTTATCGACTAAAAGGTTGCTTCAGGTTCATAGGTAATTATACTGAAAAACTCTTTGTTTCTAAACAAAACCTTTGTGTAATGGATACCTCATTTTTATGCCCCATAGCTTATCAATTCAAGATCTGTCTTTTACCTGGTCTAAGCAGAGTGATTTTAGGTTGGATATTGCAACATGGCAGGTAAAAAGAGGAGAAAAAGTCTTTTTACATGGGCGCTCGGGTGAAGGTAAGTCTACCTTACTTAACTTGATTTCTGGGATTGAAGCTCGCTACACAGGGGAAATACAGGTTTTAGGTCAAAACCTAGCAAAGCTGAGTACAAGGCAAAAAGATTCCTTTAGAGCCAATAATATGGGGATTATATTTCAGCAGTTTAATTTGTTGCCCTATTTAACGGCGCACCAAAATATTGTGTTAGCACAGCGCTTTAATAGTGAAAGTGGTGTGGTAAATTCAGAGGCCCTTTGTTCTATTTGTGATCGTCTGGAGTTAAACCATCTATTACTTGGACAAAAAGCCAGTCAGTTGAGTGTTGGGCAACAACAAAGGGTGGCTGTTGCAAGGGCTTTATATGGTTCGCCACCTTTGATTATTGCTGATGAGCCTACTTCTGCATTAGATACCCAATCCAGAGAACAATTTATTCAATTACTACTCGATTGCGCTCAAGCATCAACTGTTATATTTGTCAGTCACGATATGTCTCTTGCGCCCAATTTTGATAACCAAATTGGATTGGCACAATTGCAACAAGGAAGTCTCTCAGATGTTGTTTAGATTAGTACGAGCGAGTCTATGGTCCCGTCGTGTTTTAGCCAGTTTAACCTGTATCTCTATTGCTATTAGCATGCTGGTGTTAATTGGAGTTGAGCACTTACGAAGTGAGGTGAAATACAATTTTGAACGTACCGTTTCTGGTGTAGATTTGATAGTTGGCAGCCGTACTAGTGGTATTAACCTATTACTTTTTTCGGTATTTAAAATAGGGGCTCCAAGTAACAATTTGCAGTGGCAGAGCTACCAAAACATTGTGAACAATAGCCTTGTAGCTTGGTCTGTACCGCTTTCAATGGGAGATTCCCATCATGGTTATTCTGTTATAGGCACTACCACAGACTATTTTGAGTATTATAAATATTCAGATAAACAAGATTTGTCTTTTTCACAAGGTCGTCAATTTAGCCGATTGTATGAGGTGGTAATAGGGGCCGATGTCGCCAAGAGTTTAGGATACCAAACAGGGCAATCTTTGGTTATGTCCCATGGTACAGGAAAAGTGAGTTTTACCCATCACCAAGACCATCCTTTTAAGGTGGTTGGCGTTTTATCGGCAACGGGTACGCCAGCTGACCAGTCTTTATACATTCCCTTGCAAAGTGTTGATATTTTGCATCATTCTCAAGATATTCATAATGAAATATTAAGTGATCTTCCCCTAGGGACAGGTTATCAGCCTCAACTCAGTGCGTTTTTAGTTGGCGCTAAAAGCAAAATTGCGGTTCTAGGTTTACAACGTTATATCAACCAATTTACCGATGAGCCGCTTAGTGCCATTTTACCTGTATTGGCGCTGAGAGAATTGTGGCAGATAGTGGGGGTTGTAGAAGTAAGTTTAAGGGTTATTTCGTGGTTGATATTAGCCACGGCCCTTATTTGTATGACGACTATGCTACTGGCGTCAATGAAAGAGCGAGAAAGAGAGCTCGCGGTGTTGCGAGCACTAGGAGCCAAAGCACACATAATTATTTTGTTAGTGGTAGCAGAGGCCTTGTTATTGACCTTGTTGGGTGCGTTGGCAGGCTATATTATGTTGACAATAGCATTGTTTTTGGGCCAACCGTTACTAGAACAATACTTTGCTTTGTACATCAGTCCTTATGTAAATTTAACTTCAGCAGCTGGATTTTTGGGGTTAACTGCGATTTCTGCAGTTTTATTGTCTTTTATTCCAGCCTTTGTCGCGTATAGAAAGTCGTTGATATCAGGACTAAAGCAATAGTTTTAATATTTCACTGGAGAAACAAAACCTTCTGGCTTAATAGTTAAAACATCACAATTTAGTTTGTCAATTACATGCTCGGCTGTGTTTCCAATCAGAGCCGCAGAAATACCTTGCCTGCCCACGGTGCCTAGCACCACCAACTCAGCATCTAATTGTTGCGCATACTTAGGAATGACATCTTCTGGCAATCCAACGTCAACATGGCAATATTGCGTGCCAATATGGTGTCGAGCACTATGTTGTTGCATACTTTGTTCATGATGCTTCTTAGCGGATTCATCATAAGCAGTTGGATCAAATTCAGGGATCTCAATAACAATGTTAGCGGGGGTACCTGGGTAGGAGTTAACTAAGTGCACATTGGATGATAATAATTTAGCAAAATGCAATGCTTGTTTAGTGATCTCTTCATTTAATGATATGTGTTCCTCTAGATCGCCTCCTAGGTTGACTGCTGCTACTATTTGACCGTGTTTCGGCCAATCGTGTTCTTTTACTAACAACACTGGGACAGGTGCTTTACGCATAATATGCCAGTCGGTAGGGGTAAAAATAACAGACTTTAAGGTATCGTGTTGCTGAGTACCTTTAACAATCAAGTCGTATCCTTTGTCTATCACTTCATAAATAATGCTTTCGTAAGGCCTATTGTGCCATACAATTTTGACGTCAATGCTTATGCCTTGGGTACGAAATTTATCTGAGACCAAATTCACTAGCCATTCAGTTCTTTCATCAATCACTGCTTGGCGCATGTTTTCACGTTCGTCCATCGACAACATAGTGGTCATTTCGTAGGAAAAATCATAAATAGTTAAAAAAGCAGTAATGCTTGCACCGTTAATGTTGGCCATTTCAATGGCACGAGCAAGAGATTTTTGGGTAGACTGTTCTGGCTCAATAACGGCTAATATTTTTTGATAATTCATAGTACAGCCCTAAATAGCTAAGCGAAGAGTTTTAGTAAGTTTATGAAATTAATTAAAAATTTACCAGTTATTAGGCTCGTTTAAGGATTAAGGGTAAGATAACTTCGATTAGTTTATCGACGCTGATATGGCTTGAATTAATTGTATTGTGGCAAATATTATAAGCAGTAGTCCCATCAGCACTTTTGTTTTTGGGTGTTGCAATAATTGTTGCGATTTTTTGAAGCCCGTAGCCATTAATATCATTATGGGTAAGGTCCCCAAACCAAAGCCAGCCATAATTATTCCGCCCTGTAGTGCTGAGCCACTCGCTAACGACCAAGTTAATACCGAGTATACTAATCCGCATGGCAACCAGCCCCAAATCATGCCGTAGGGCAGGGCATACAATGGGTGTTTAAAAGGTAGTAGCCTTTTTGACCATGGGCGGATCAGTTGCCAGAATCCACTACCAATTCTTTCTATCTTAGTCAGCCCCTGCCACCAACTTGCTAAATACAAGCCAAGTGAAAATAAAAATATACCACTAACAAATTGTAAAACGACTATGCCTTGATTTATTTGTTGAGCGAATAAGTAACCCGCCCAACCCGTGATTGCCCCCGCTATCATATAGCTGCAAATGCGCCCCAGGTTATAGGTTAAGGTATAAGGCAAAACCGCTGCATTTTTAGGGATTGCATAAGCAAAAGCGCCCACAATACCACCGCACATACCAACGCAGTGTACGCCACCTGCAAGGCCAATGAGTATTGCAGAAAAAAAACTTAACTCATTCATTGTCGGAGGGGCTATTTTCTTTGGCAGCGGTGTTTTTTTGGGGAAGATCGTCGTCAAATAAAATGCTGCTGCCGTGACGCTCGAGATCTTCAAATTGATTGGATCTCACAGCCCAAAAAAATGCGCCTATTGCGATACATACCAGTAAAATGGCCAAAGGTATTAGTACATAAATGATACTCAAAACGTCAAGTTCCTACTTTAAAAGCCTAATGGAATTCATAACCACAATAAACGAGCTTAGTGACATACCAACTACTGCCATCCAAGGGCTCAGCAAACCTGTTACTGCTAAAGGTAACACTAATAGATTGTATCCCACCGCCCAAGCTATATTTTGAATGATTTTTTGTTTGCAACGTTTAGCTATGGAAAACACTAAAGTAATTTTATCCAATGAATTGTCTAATAGGATCACGTCGGCGGATGATTTGGCTAAATCGGATCCTGCGCCTAAGGTCACAGATACATCGGCTTGTGCCAATACCGGACCATCATTAATGCCGTCTCCTACCATTAGCACTACATGTTGATTGGCTTGCGCTTGATGGATCACATCTAGTTTATCTTGGGGAGTTTGCTGCGCTAACCAATGTGGTAACTGTAGTGAGTTGGCTACTTTACTCACCATCTCTGGAATATCACCGCTGAGCAAAGTGATATGTTTGGTTTTAAGTTTAGCTACTAAATTAACACTGCTAGTCCGTAGTTTGTCGACTAATAAAAATCCACAAACCACCTGTTGTCCCTTTGCTAGAAACACATTGCAATTATGCATCTGACTAGGAGTATCAAGTCCGATAAAGTGCATTGAGCCCAATTTATAGTTATCACCATTAATATTTCCTGTTATGCCTTGCCCTATGTGGGCAGAAAAATTCGTTACGGCATAACTACATGGGGTATCGGCAAAAGCATTGGCGATGGGATGAGATGAGTACTGCTCAAGGCTGGCGGCAATTTCTAAGCATTGTTGTTTATCTTGTTCTGGCTGACAAAGACAAGCAGCTAAGCTAAATTTTCCCTCTGTAAGGGTGCCCGTTTTGTCAAGTGCTATCCAGTCCACTTGAGATATTTGCTCTAGGGCGTCAGCACGTTTTAGTAATACACCTTGGCTGTTTAAATTTGCTACTGCACATGACAAAGCCGATGGTGTAGCCAAACCTAAGGCACAAGGGCAGGTGGCAATAAGGATTGAGATAGTGATCCACAAAGCTTGGGCTTCATCTATTTGTAACCAGACAATATAACTACTAAGGGAAATCACTAATACGGCCATTACAAAGTATTGTGAAAATTGATCGGCTAAGCTGGCGATTTTGGGTTTACTTAATAGTGCTTGGTTTTGTAACATACTGATTTGGTTCAGCATTGAGCTTTTTAAAGGCTGTGTTACTTTGATATTTAAGGTGCCTAATTGATTAACTGTACCAGCAAAAACGGTTTGCCCCATAGATTTACTGACTAAGTGAAACTCGCCAGTTAACATCGCTTCATCAAACTGACCTTCACCAGTTACTATCACCCCATCTACAGGTACCATTTCCCCCGTTTTAACCAGTACGTTTTGTCCAATGACTAAGGACTTTGCCAATACAGGCGAGATATGGTCGCCCTCAATTAAATTAGCTGTGGTGGGCATATATTCTAACATGTTAGCTGAGAGCTGAGACGCTTTATAACGGGCGTTGTGCTCTAAGTAGCGGCTAATTAACAATAAAAATACAAACATACATAAGGATTCAAAGTAGGTTTGTCCACTGTGTTGAATGGTGGCGAATACGCCCGAGACATAAGTGATCGTTAAAGCTAACACTATGGGCACATCCATATTCACAACTTTGGCGCGAAGTGCGCGAAATGCGCTGGCATAAAACTCAGAAGCGGAATACAGCATCACAGGAGTGGTTAACAGTAAGCTTGTCCAATTAAAATATTGCTTAGTTTGAGCGTCGATATGCCCGAATAAATCAAAAAACACCCCAATATTTAGCATCATAACTTGCATGGTCATTAAGCCCGCCAAGCCTAATCGCTTTAGAAATGCTTTGTTTTCTTGCCTGTAGCTGGCTTCGTGTTGTTCTGCTTGAAAAGGTTTGCCATGGTAACCAATGTTTTCAATATGGCTTAAAATTTCGCTGAGTTTTAGCTGTTGGCTGTCCCATACTACTGTGGCACGTCTGGCCGAAACATTTACGCCCACTTTTAATATGCCATGCAACTTAGCCAGTTGTTTTTCGATTAACCAGCCACATGCAGCACAATTGATACCGCTTATAGTAAGTTGAATTTCGCACCTATTGTCTTGGCTCTCAACAAATTCTTGCAGGATACTGTCGTCATCGAACACCTTGAGAGTGTGTAATAACTCTGCTTCGTTTTCTGAAGCTTTATCTGCAAATTCACTACGATAGTGATAGTAATCTTCGAGGCCGTTATTGACGATGGCCTCGGCTACGGCACAACACCCTGGGCAACAAAAAGCTTGCCGTTTTCCTGATACAGTTGTGTGATAGTTAAGTTGTGGCGCCACATCTAAACCACAGTGAAAACACTTTGTAAGCATGGTGCTTAGGGGTTAAGGTCAAATGGGCGAGTTTGGGGCAGGGCCACTATTTTTTGAATTTTCCAACTAGCATCATAAGGATGCAAGCTTAGTTTCCACTTACCCGCTATATCATTGGAAAGAGGCCCGCGGTATACACCTTTAGCATCACGTAATAATGTCACTGAAAAATCTTTAAACTCTTGAGTAGAATGAAAAAACTCTAAGAGTAAGGCTTCACCACTTGTTGGCGCACCACTAGTAAAGGTAACGGTGACAGAGTCTGCCGACACATGGGTTTTTGTTGCAATATTGAGCACTTTTGCTTGTTGTAACTTCTGTATCTGTAGATTAATGCCTTTGCCTTCTTTGTAATAGTCGTCGATAACCATACTATCTTCGCTGTTAAAGGCAAAATTCAGCATGGTAAAACTCAGCACCATAGAAGTAAGTGGCACAATAATCAAAAACCAAGGCCAGAACTGTTTATACCAAACTTTTGGACTGTCAGACTGCATACAAAAACGACTCATATTTAAAAGGAACAAAACATAAAAAAGCCCCGAAATCGGGGCTTTCAGTATACCACTTATCTACTATTTGTCTTGGGATAGGCTGTAAACATAAGCCGCCACAAGATGTACTTTTTTCTCACCTAAAGTGTGCTTAAATGACGGCATAACGCCATTACGGCCATAGGTAAGGGTTTGAGTAATTGCCTTATTAGTGCCACCGTATAACCATGTTTGGTCTGTTAAGTTAGGGGCGCCAAGCATTTGATTGCCTTTACCGTCTTGGCCATGACAAGCTGCGCAAATAGCGAACTTAGCTTGGCCGGCATCAACCATAGTCTTATCGAGATCTGGACGATTGCTTAAACTTAGAACGTAAGCCACTAGTTCGTCTATACCTTTTTCACCCATAGCATCTAATTGCGCAGGCATCATACCTTGACGACCATTAATGATAGTTTCGGTAATTTTTTCAGGAGTGCCGCCGTATAACCAATCATTATCAGTTAAATTTGGAAAGCCTCGTTGCCCACGAGCATCCGAACCATGACATTGTGAACAATTTTGGCTAAACAAGCGTTGTCCTACCTTTAATGCCTCGGGATCTTTAGCTAATTCAGGAATAGGTTGTTGATAATAGCCATCAAAGATAGGCGCATAGGTGGCGTTAGCAAATTCAATTTCTCTATCATATTGATTGATTACACCGTTAGTTTTATTCGCCTCAACTGCGGCTCTCGATTCGGCCAAAGACTTAATGCTTTGGTTAGAGCTCTGCCATTTCCACAGGCCAGTATAGTTACCCAATCCAGGATATAAAACTAAGTACACTAGACCCCAAACGATACAAATATAAAATAAGAAAGTCCACCACTTAGGTAGTTGGTTATTGAGCTCGACAATGCCATCAAATTCATGATGCATATCGTCGCCTTCTTTAACACCGGTTTTGTTTTGTAAACACCAGCGTAGTAAAAGATAACAACCTAAAATTGAACCCAGCGTAATAACCGAGATCCATACACTCCAAAAACTACTCATTTACTTTAGACTCCTGCTTATCAACTTTAGTCTTTTGCTTATGTTGCTGGGGCTCATCATCGAAGATGAGCTTTTCGGCCTCGTCAAAATTTGATTTTGATTTCTTGCTAAAGGCCCAGATTACAATTCCAATAAAGCTTACAAACACTATTACTGTGTAGATACTGCCACTCGTTGCATAATCCATATTATTGCAACGCCGTGCCAAGTGACTGTAAATAGGCGATAAGCGCAACCATTTCGGTCTTACCTTTAACTGCTTGTTTCGAGCCGGCAATATCTTCGTCTGTATAAGGCACACCAAAATCTCTAAATACTGAGAGTTTCTTTGCTGTTAACTCACCGTCTAAAGTGTTTTCCATTAACCAAGGAAATCCAGGCATATTTGACTCAGGCACCAGGTCTCTTGGATTGATCAAATGAATTCGGTGCCAATCATCACTGTATCGTCCGCCAACTCGGGCTAAATCAGGTCCGGTACGCTTAGAGCCCCATAAAAATGGGTGTTCCCATACTGATTCGCCGGCGACTGAATAGTGACCATAGCGTTCGGTTTCAGCACGAAAAGGACGGATCATCTGGCTATGACACCCAACGCAACCTTCTCGAATATATATATCTCGGCCTTCCATCTGCAGGGCTGTGTAGGGTTTTAAACCATCAACAGGCTCCATGGTTTGTTGTTGAAACATCAATGGTGTAATTTGTGCCATGCCGCCCAAACTAATTGCCACTAAAATTAAAACACTCAACAGACCCACATTTTTTTCAATTAACTCATGTGCATTTTTCATTGTCTGTCTTCCTTAAGCCGTTTGTGCTGTTGGTTCAATTGCGGGTTCTTGCTCTTCGTTCCTGATGGTTTTGTAAACGTTATAAGCCATAAGTAACATGCCGACCAAAAATATTGCACCACCGATAAATCGCACTAAATAGAAGGGCTTGGACGCCTCTAGAGACTCTACAAAACTGTAGGTTAGCGTGCCGTCGGCGTTAATTGCTCGCCACATCAAGCCTTGTAGCACACCGGACATCCACATCGCTACTATATATAACACAGTGCCAATAGTGGCTAGCCAAAAATGAACATTAATCAGCTCAATACTATGCATTTTGGTTCGATTGAACAAAACAGGGATAAGGTGATAAATAGAACCAATAGACACCATAGCTACCCATCCTAAGGCACCAGAATGTACATGACCAATAGTCCAATCCGTATAATGAGACAAGGCATTTACGGTTTTTATCGCCATCATTGGCCCTTCGAAAGTAGACATGCCGTAGAAAGACAGCGAAACCACTAAGAAACGTAAGATGGGATCGGTACGTAACTTATGCCATGCGCCAGATAGGGTCATTATGCCGTTGATCATGCCGCCCCAAGAAGGTACGAATAAAATAATAGACATCACCATACCCAAAGATTGTGTCCAATCGGGTAGGGCAGTGTAATGAAGATGGTGAGGACCAGCCCAAATATACAAGGAAATAAGCGCCCAAAAATGCACGACCGATAAACGATATGAATACACGGGGCGTCCTGCCTGCTTAGGTACAAAATAATACATCATGCCTAAGAAACCTGCGGTTAAGAAAAATCCAACGGCATTATGCCCGTACCACCACTGGATCATGGCGTCCACGGCGCCTGCATAGATAGAATATGATTTAGTCAGAGAAACCGGAATAGCCATACTGTTTGCGATATGCAGTACAGCAACCGTTAGCATAAATGCCCCAAAGAACCAGTTGGCTACATATATGTGAGAAACTTTTCTGATGACCATTGTTCCGAAGAAATTAATGATATAAGCCAACCAAACTAAGGTGATTAAAATATCAATAGGCCACTCAAGTTCACCATATTCCTTGGTGCTCGTTAATCCCATGGGTAAAGTAATAGCGGCTAATACAATAACAAGTTGCCAGCCCCAAAACGTAAATGAAGCCAGTTTGTCGCTGAACAACCTAACATTTGAAGTACGTTGCACCACATATAATGACGTTGCAAACAAAGCACATCCACCAAAGGCAAAAATCACTGCATTGGTATGCAAAGGTCTTAACCTAGAAAATGTTAGCCATGGCGTATCAAAATTTAATGCTGGCCAATATAACTGTGCGGCAATTAATACCCCTACAGCCATACCAATTATTCCCCAAACTACGGTCATTACCGCAAATTGCCGAACTACTTTATAATTGTATTCGGGATGTACTTGAATAGCTTCACTCATTTAATGAATCTTCCGCTCTTGTTAACGATAAATTTACAGACAAATTACAATGGACAAACAAATCATGTTAATTTCTTTCTTTATTTGTTAAGTAATTGTTTTTTAAAAAAATATACAATATATCTAGTTATATTTTAAGGTGATACATTTCAAAAAGAAAGATAAAAACTATCTTGTCAGTTATCTTTTTTTTAATCACACTAACATTAGTTTATTTTAACGACAGTGCTATTTTGAATTCGACTCACTTTTCTAGGTTGTTCCTTTTATTTATTATTTTAACTGCCGCAGTAGGGCTGATTTTAAATTATACATATCTGCAACCTTTAAAAACGACAAAACAATGCAACCTTGATCTAGCGCAACAATGTGATGTGTTTGATAACGGTCAACAGGTATCTGTGCAATTTTTACAAAGAATAGAGGTTGAGGAAGAGTTACATCTGGTCATCAAGGTGCCAGAGAATACACAAATAAAGCAGATGTGGGTACAAGGCATCAATATGTATATGGGTAAAAATGTGGTGCTTGCTGATTCTGTTCATGTTAATCAGGGAGCAAAAGTTTACAACGCGCGTGTATTCTTAGGTGCCTGTAGTGAGCCAGCAATGAAATGGCAACTCATTATTCAAACCAGTGATGAGTCAAGCAATGAGCAATCTTGGTTTTTCAACTTCTCTACCGATAGAAACAAAAAAGCTGATTAAGCACAGGCCTAGTCAGCTTTTATTAGGAAAGTAGCGTCACTACATTTGTGATTGTAAATAGTTCGACAAACCTAAACGTTTTATAAGGCCGATTTGTTGTTCGAGCCAATAGGCATGGTCCATTTCGGTATCGTCTAATAGTACCAGCAACATGTCTCGGGTCACATAGTCTTGTTCTTCTTCACAAAGTGCAATAGCCTCTTTTAACGCTTGTGTTACTGCGTATTCAACCCTTAAGTCACTTTCTAACATGGAAGGCACGTCTGTACCAATTAGTAATCCATCACGGTCAACCATATTCGGCGTACCTTCCAAAAACAAGATCCGCTCAATTAATTTTGTAGCATGACCCTTTTCATCATCAAATTCGTGGGCAATCCGTTCATACAGCTTGTTTAAGCCCCAATCTTGATACATTTGTGAGTGAATAAAATACTGATCCATAGCCGCCAATTCAAAAGCGAGTAGGGCATTAAGTTGATTGATAATAACACTTTTACCTTGCATGCTAATCTCCTGCTACTTGGCTTTGTAGGTAGTTTTCTAAACCTAAATGCTTAATTTGATATTGTTGAGTTTCAATCCAGTCAATATGATCTTCTTCGAAGGTCAAAATTGATTCAAGTAAGTCACGAGACACAAAGTCTTGTTGCGCTTCACATAAAGCAATGGCTTTTTTGAGTAAGGGAAGTTGCAACTTCTGAAAATCCATGTCACAACCAAGCATCTCGATGGTTTCTTCGCCTATCATTAGTTTTCCCAACATCTGTAGGTTAGGTAAACCTTCAAGAAACAAAATCCGCTCTATAAGTTGGTCGGCTTGTTTCATATCTTTAATTGATTTCTTATAGGCTGCGCTATTGAGTTTCTCTAGCCCCCAATTTTTAAACATACGTGCATGTAAAAAATACTGATTGATTGATGTGAGCTCGTAGGTAAGGACTTCATTTAGAGCAGCTATTACTTGTTTGTCGCCTTGCATTACAAATTATCCATGGATAGAAAATATACTAATAATTATAGTCAAATAGGCCTTAAAAAACCATAAGTTTATAAAAAACATTATGCAAAACAATATGATACATAATGATAACGATTCTTGTTTTAATCATTATTAAGACTTTTGTTGTGGCAGCAATTGCAGACTTTCTTCAGCAAAACCAGTACCAGCTTCTGTAAAAAAGTTGAATACTTTGTCTGATCCGGCATCAATGAGAGGCTGAATTTCATCCTCATATCGTGCTATCGAAGCTATCTTTCCCCTATAATTTGCGTGTTGTAGTTGCTCAGTGATATTGCAGATGTCTTCAATCGAAGGTAAGGCTAACAAAATTAACTGAATCTGACTTAAATCCATGTTTTCCCATAAATCTGCGTCTTCGCCATCTCCTACCATAGCCTGAAAGCCAACCTTCTGAAGTTGCTTTACCCGGCTAGGATCGGCATCCATTCCCCAAACTCTTTTATCGACTATGTTAGTTAGAGAGACATAGGCGCCTTTACCCACTCGTCCTAGCCCAATCACTATGATTTCAGCGCCAACAGGCTGACTATACACATCTTCTGCTAGACGGCTTGAACTTTCAAAGGACTTAAGCCGCTCTTTAAATTGCGTATACTGATTGTGAGAGCTTTTATATATAAAACCTGTTAGTACAAATGAAAAAGACACGGCTAACGCTAATACGACTAACCACTCGGCACTCAACCATCCTAAACTAACTAACAAAGCTACAACAATTAGGCCGAATTCGCTGTAGTTTGATAAGACTAAGCTCGCTAAATAGCTGGTGCGAGCCCTTAATTTTAATAAAGTAAACAGCCCAAAAAACAAACCAAACTTTAGTGGGATAAACAAGCAAAGTAATAAGGCTGAAAGTAACAAATCTAGGGTAGGGAGCGCACTGAACCCAATAGTCAGGAAAAAACCCACCAAAAATATATCCTTAAAGCTCATTAATGCCTTAGACATTTCTGATGACTTGATATGAGTAGCGATAAACATACCCACAATTAACGCACCTAAATCACCTTTTATACCGACAGATTCAAATAGTTCATAACCGCCTAAAGCAAACAAAAATCCTGACAATATGAGTAATTCACCATGGCCCACACGCTCTAAAATTATGGTCCACAGAGGTTTTGAGAAAAATAATAATAACAACAATAAGGCCCATATTGACGGCACTTTTCCCGTTGCAATAACTAAAAACAGGACAGCGACTATATCCTGCATAATCAAAATTCCTATGGCCAATTTACCATGACGTGTTTTTATTTCTCCGCTTTCTTCTAGAATTTTAACGATGCAAACAGTACTACTAAAACTTAATGAAAATGCCAGCAACGCTTGTGTAGCCCAATCTATGTCCGCAAAGATATTGAGACCCAACCAAGATATCCCAAATAACATTACATTTACGATTGTTACCCATAATAGCGAATGGCAAATACTGCCCAACCAGACTTCTTTTTTGTATAAGTCACTGACTTTAAGTTTTAGGCCAATGGTAAAAAGCATCAGGGTTATACCTAAGCTGGCAATAGACTGCAGCGCATCTGTAGACTGAAAACCTAGATAATTAAGGGCGAAACCCGCAATTAAATAACCGATCAAAGGCGGCAGTCCAACCAACTTCAGGCATAACCCACAAATAAATGCCAAAAGAATAAATGCAAATTCCATAATCGCTCTAAAAGTTTGATGATAAAGAAGTAAATAGGGTAACGAATTTTATTAAGAATGCTAGCTGAACTGCCAATATCCTATTGAAATAACCACACACCACTTAATTTAACATAATATACATTATAGGAACTTAAAGCTTGGGTGGTTTTAGTCGCATACAGCCTCAACTGTGTTGTCGCTTTTATAGGTACTATTACTGATACCTAGGTTATTTTTTACCTTATACAATTGCGGCAAGTTTAATAACCACAGTATGAGAAACTTTTGACTAAGTCACTAACGCCTTTGGGCACGAATAGATTATTTGAGCGCCTTGATTATTTGATCCGAACTAAGTTGTGGGCTCAGATTTTAATTGCCATGGTCTTAGGTGTTGCTGTTGGATTATCTCTTTCACCCAGCGGTGGCCAGTTGGTCGAAGTAGCATTGGCGAGTACTATTGCAAGTTGGCTAGCTCTTCCTGGGCGCTTATTTCTAGCGTTAATTCAAATGGTTGTGATTCCGCTGGTACTAACATCTATAGTGCTGGGTATTGCGTCGGGCGAAAATTCTGACTTTTTACGTCGTATTGGTATGCGCATTGCGCCTTATTTTGTATTGACTACTATTGTTGCGGTTTTAATTGGTAGCTCCTTGGCTTTGTGGCTCCAGCCTGGCCAATATATTGAGCCTAATGTTTCAAATGCTTACTTAACTGTGACTGCTCCTAAGGCTGTAGAAATCGATACAACAAAGCTTGAAGATAAGATTGTGAACATTATCCCAGCCAATCCAACTAGCGCCATTATGCAAAGATCGATGTTTCAGGTTGTTGTTCTAGCTATTCTTATGGCGGTAGCTTTAGTGTCTATTAAACCCGAGCGTGCCAAACCAGTAATAGATTTGTGTGTTTCAATGCAAGACATCTCAATGAAAGTGGTTAGTTGGGCAATGGCGTTGGCACCTATAGCTGTATTTGGACTATTGGCTCAAGTTTGTGTTGAATCAGGGGTAGATGCACTGTTAGGTATGTCGGCTTATATTGGAACAGTGTTATTGGGATTGTTCTTGCTGTTAGTGTTTTATTTACTTGTTGTGGCTATTTTTGGGGCTAAAAACCCCCTTCAATTCTTAAATAGCATTCGCGAAGCACAATTATTAGCTTTTTCAACGTCCAGTTCCGCGGCGGTAATGCCTTTGTCTATGAAAAGTGCTGAGGAAAACTTACATGTGTCCAAACCTGTGGCGCAATTTGTGATCCCCTTAGGGGCAACGGTAAATATGGACGGCACTGCTTTATATCAAGTGATTGCTGCTGTGTTTCTGACTCAAGTATATGGCATAGATTTATCTCTAGGTCAGTTGTCGTTATTGGCCGCTACCACAGTTGGCGCTTCCATTGGTTCGCCTAGTACACCAGGTGTAGGCATTGTAATACTTGCGACTATTGTACAAGGCATAGGCGTGCCAGCCGAAGGCATTGCGCTAATCCTAGGTGTTGACAGGATTTTAGATATGGCACGAACAGCGGTCAATGTAAGCGGCGATTTAACCGCTAGTGTGGTGATGGAAAAATGGCTGCATAAAGATTTACATAAGCCAAGTGCAAGCTAGCTAATACCATTATCCATAAATAAAACTGGCCACTTTTTAAGGTGGCCTCGATTTAAGTAGAAATTAAAGTGTTTTACGAATTCGTTTAAAACTCTTTATTAGTTCTTCACCTAATAACTTGGCCGCTGCAGACACGTCTTCCGAGGCCACTTTAGCTTCTTTACCCACCTGCCCCGCTTTAGATTTGAAATGCTCCCATTGCTTATCTACTTTTTGCCATTCGTCTTTTGCATCAGCTTCGAATAAATGAGCTTTTAACAAAATTTCATCTCTTTCTTGTTTTATTTGTGCAAGCATTTTTTCAAACTCTTCTTTGGCATTTTCCTTCATATCAATACTCATTTTATTTCCTCGTTTTGAATGTTAATTCTTAAACTGTCAATCACTTGATGACCTTGGTGCTTTGACCTGTATCAAACTATATATTGATTTAGTATAACCCTCTGGACATCGCCTAAAAGGCAATACAGTGCCCAACTTGTGGAATATCAGTGGCGATGTTTTTTTCTTTCCATAACCTTTGTGATAAGGCTTCGAGTGCTTGTGGATCACCATGGACTAGGGCCACTCTTGCCGACTCGTCAAAATTCGAGACCCACTCGACTAACTCGTTTTGCCCTGCATGGGCCGAAAAACCACCTAAGGTTTCGACTTGAGCTTTCACATTGTAGGTATCATTAAAAATCTTAATATGCTCTTTACCATCCACTAACAGGGGTTTTGTGCCCATCCCCTCGAAATGAACCTTAAGCTTGTTTTTTAACCAAATTTGAATTTATAGTTACTTATGATTAATCAAAATAAAGCATATGAAGGGGTTTGTGCTAATGCTCTCGACAATCATAAAATAACAGTTTAAGTGAAAAGGTTTTCTGCTTTAATAAAACTTGAGATATTGACCTCATATCTCAAAATACTTTCCCTTAAATATTTAAGGGAGTAATTTAACATGGATAAAAGGATGTTTGTTATGAAAATGAAAAGAACGTTTTTAGCTTTAGCTTTGGTTTCTAGTGCTTTTTCAGTAAATGTACTAGCTGCTGATATTGAAGCAGGTGTGGTTAATAAGATAGCAGAGAGTTCTACTTCTTTAGCAATCAATAGCCCGTCTAGTATGTCTGATGAATATGTAGAGGCGTCTTCTGATGCTAAAATTTCATCTAGAGCTGCTGCGTCGGGCATTACATATTTTGAAATAGGGAACATTTATTCTTCAAATTATGGTTGGGAAAATATTACTCCGTCTCAGTCCTCCAGTGGAAATCACGGTGGGGCTACGTTGAATATATATATTTGGCAATTTGGATATGGAAACGTGACTAACGCTACTATGAATGGTATTTCAAAGTCAGCAGGTTTATCTGAATATCGATGTGGTAATGATTTACATGTCTGTGCTGTGGGTGAAACTGTAACTGGTTGGCTATATGGCTTTGACTTTAGTGGTCAGCAGTCAGGCTCGTTTAGTGTTGGTTCGAACTCAACAGCTTCACCCTTTGGTTATTGGAGTGATTCAATTTATATTAATTAATTAGATTGAATTCAGGATTTAAAACGTACGTGACAAGTTATTAATATCCGTGCGTTTTTTACACGTTTAAATTCTATTAGATAAATTTCGTAGTGTTTCTAGTATGTCTATAGCTCTTTCTTTATTCTTTATTTCTTCCATTGAAGCTCCACTTTCTTTAGCGAAAACTAATGATTTACGGGTTGTAGCTAAAAGA
This sequence comes from uncultured Paraglaciecola sp., assembly GCF_937123705.1. Taxonomy (GTDB): domain Bacteria; phylum Pseudomonadota; class Gammaproteobacteria; order Enterobacterales; family Alteromonadaceae; genus Paraglaciecola. The sequence goes on from NZ_CAKZKO010000038.1 coordinate 45,299, forward strand.
TCGAACTTAACATCAGGATCTAGGTTCATGCTACGAGGTGCCATTAGGTGCAAACTATCTGTCGAAGATATTAATTTATTATCAATTAAATTTGAAACCATGTTAGCCATTTCTCTTTGCGATATATTAGTAACATCATAGTTCTCGCTAATTTCCTGCCAATTATTTTTAGCATTTAAACCTTCTTTACTTATGCTCACAGTATCGGTTGTATTTTGTCTCTGAATCGTTGTACCTGAAGTCTTTTCCGAATTATATGAAACGCTATTTTGCATTTCATATATAATATTTGATTGGGCATTGTTATTAATATACATATCAGATCCTTTTAAATATTTATACAGCAATGTTATAATTATTTACTTTGCAGTATTTATGCCAACGAAATGTATCTTGATATTTTAAAAAGCATTAACCATAAGGTGCCCTCAAAAATATAACTACTAGGGGTTTTGTACCCATCCCCTCGACATTAACCTTACTTACTCTAAGCTACTGAAAAATATTGCGATCTTGCAAGTTTAAATTTATCTCATAAAACGACCGTTTATTAAGACTTAAATATTCTTGTAAAAAATTGCGTGATAATACGCTGTGCGCGTCTTATCAACCCATCTCAAAAATCAAAAATCAAAATATTAAAAAGTCATTGTTATTACATTTTTTGAGAATGGAATTTATCCCTTAATGCCTATTTCGAGGGGATGGCCGCAAAAGGGTTATGAAATTCAAGGCTGCCTTGTGCGCTAGTAATACAGTTGTCTACAGAGTGTTAAACGAATTATTGTTAACTTATGCACAATACCCCATCATAAAATAATAATTTAAATGAAAAGGTTTTTCTGCTTTAATAAAACTTGAGATATTGACCTCATATCTCAAGATACTTTCCCTTAAATATCTAAGGGATGTAATTTAACATGGATAAAAGGATGTTTGTTATGAAAATGAATAAAACGTTATTAGCTTTAGCTGTTATCACTAGTGCTTTCACTATGAACGCACTTGCTGTAGAACAAAAAGATGTAGAGTTGCAATTTGATCCTAGTACAGTAGAAATTATATCTGTAGATCAACTTGAATCTCCACGCGCTTTAAAATCAGAAGGAGGCATTGAGGCTTTTGCTGCTGCTGGTGCATGGACAAAAGTGGTATATAATCCAAGCCTTTATACAGCAGGTCAGTGGTATCTCGGCCCGTTGATGAGTGCCCCTGCTGGAACATCTCCATCAGCTACAGTTCAAAACATTACTTGGCAATGGAATATATGGAATTATAATAGTAACTTAACAACTTACTTATGTGAAAGCACGCTTAGTCAGTGTGTTAATATAAGTGGAAATTTTGGTGCGGGAGCTAATTTAAGTACGGTTATACCTGCTATTCAGAAAATCATTAAGCATAATAATTTACATAGCTAGGCGTTAATTCAACCAGCTTGGCATAAGTTTTAGGTGAACCAAGCCCTTCATTTCCCCAGTGCATTGCTAATTTATATACATCTGATTGTTCATCTTGTAATTTTACAATACTCATTAAAATATCTTTGTTGCTTTTCCCCTCAGCTCGCCCCTGACTGATTAAGTCTTGTTCTTGATTCAGTACACTACGACTTTCTTGTTCTATTTGAGCACTCAAACGATTTATTCTTCCTACTACTTCATCCCCATTATCAGAATTCATAATTTCTCTCAAATTAATCATGCCTGCTGATGGCATTCGGCCTATTAATGAATTAACTCTAGCCTCTAACTCTTCTGGTGTAGCTGATTCAATAAAAGAAATAGCCCCCTTTCGAGCGTCACTGCTATTAACATTCTCAGGCACTTTAGGAGAGTTTTCGGCGGTCTGTTCAACTTTACCAACATTAGAACGGGCTTGTTGTACAGCATAGTTCTGTGAACCAATAGAATTTATCATGTTATTATCCTTAATTTTTTAATAAAAGCTGCATTTTTGTATGAGATATGAACATCAATACTTACTCATACTTTAAAAGCAAATAACATACCAAAAATATTCTCTACTATTTTTAAAGAATTAAGTATGAAAGTACACCCTAAAGTAGAAATATCAGTAGTTTTGGTCAATAAAACGGCAAATAAGGGGCACTGTATAATTTCAAGTAGGCAAGTTATTGCCGACTTAATAAGAAGGTAAACAGGTATTCAATTATAAGACGTACTCTAATCAAGCAAAGTTGTTATTTCAGTTGATAGTTTTTCAGATACATCATTCAATATTCTATAAATGGTCGCTGACCCCAAGTCATAATTTTTTGCCAATTGACCAATTGATACACCTTCTTTTCGTTTAGTATAAATTTCAAAATCTATTACATCGGTTCTCTTGGTTGGCCGACCAAATTTAACACCGTGCTCTTTCGCTTTAGCAATACCTTCTAATTGTCGCTCAGAGCGTAAATCAGTTTCAAATTCGGCAATGGCTGCTAACATGTTAAACATTAACCTTCCAGTGGGAGTAGATGTATCAATTGCTTGGTCAATGACTACTAGATCAATATTTTCAGCCTGAAAGCGTTCAGCTACTTGTGATAAATGAATAACGGAACGCGCGAGGCGATCTAATCGAGTGATCACAAAAACATCGCCTTCTCTAAGATAATTCATGCATTTTTGAAATTCAGGCCGTGAAGCTGTTTTGCCACTTTGTTTTTCATGATAAATTTTATCGCAGCCAACTTGATTTAATTTATCAAGTTGAACCTCTAAACTTTGACCTGTCGAACTGACTCTTGCGTATCCAATTTTAGACATTTTTTTATCGTATATCTTAAGATGTTTTGAGAAAAACATTATGAGAGTAGTTTTGATAATAGTCAAATGTAGTCATCATAAAGTATACTTTTTGATAAGATTATTTTTTTAATCGGCACTACCAAGTGCTTCAATGCCATTTAGTAAACCGAGTAAATCAATTTCTTTACGATCTTTATTAAAAGCATATTCCCCATTCAAATTAATATGCTGCCAAGCGACAGGTGATAACCTTGAAATAATATCAACTACGTCTTGCCTACCATTTTTTTCTTGAATTTGTAAAAATGCCGATAATAGTGCTGAATTATAATAAATAATGCAGTTTGAAATGAGCCGAGCACAATCATTCCATTGTGACACTTGGTAATCATTGCCACCTCGAAACTTATTGCCATTAACTGAAGTAATAGCGCGTTTTAATTGGTGATATGCTTCACCCCTGTTTAGTGCTTGCTGTACATAATGGCGCAGAGTGGAATTATCGACATACTCCAAAACATAAATAGATTTAATTAAACGGTCGTACTCATGAAGTGCTGCCAATGTACGGCTCTTGCCGTTACTTAACTTTCTAATGATAGTGCTTTGTGTGGTAGTTTTTCGGCTTAATGAGCACACGATATGTTGGATTTCGTCCCACTCTTCTGTAATAAGTTTATGGTTAATTTCTTTTATCAATTGAATACGGCCACCGTTCTCTTCAGACACTTCAAATAAATTAAAAAATACTTTTTTCATTTTTGCGTATCGAGGAGCGAACGTATAACCAAAAAAATCTAGAATGGCGAAATTTACATTGTTGGTACCATGCGTATCGGTCGATAAAGTATTTGGCTGTATGTCTGATGAATTATTGTAAAGCAAATCGAAAGCAAAGTGACCTTCGTACTCATTAGCACCAATCACTTGCGTACTTACTGGCACATGGTTTGAAACCAATGTGAGTGCAGAAACCCCTTTGCCTTTTGAAAAGTATTTAGATGAATAACGCGCTTTAAACGTATTAATGCGGCACTCAAACTTTTGACCATCAATACTTGAAAAAAATTGGTTATCATCAACATGGTAATAAGCAAATATTGGCAATGTGGCTATAGCATTAGAAATATTATCATTCGATTGAGTCAGCGTTTCATATCGAATATAACTATCGTCTACACTGCGTAATTTCCCCATTGAACGGTCAGAAATATTCGCCATTTTATATAAGCCGTAATTCGTGCCGTTTGCCAAAATACAAGCAATGAGATCTTCTTTATCTACCGGTGATTTTTCTTTTGTTGCTGATATATGGGTAAACGAATTTAAGTAACCTGTTTTTTGATCGACAAATAGCATTAGTTCAACAATACCCATATGTTGAATCTGATTATAAAGCGGATTTTCAATGGTTTGTTGCCAACGGCTGTTAGGAATTGACCACTTAAGTTCGGCCTTACCAGGAATAAACTCAACGTACTTATTATCGCCACTAAAAATATGTTCACTTGCTTTCTTCAGCTTAATTTCTAATTGTTGGCTCTTATCGGCTAGCGTTTGATTAATGGGCGTAATTAACTTATCAAGGCCAGTATTTTCAATGATTTCAGCCTTGTGCTTCCATTCTTTAGGTTGAATTAAATCTGACGTTAAACTACGATTATTAACGCTTTCTCTAACTGTTAAGTTATTGCTATGAAATAGCTGCTCGGCTTTACGGTAAAGGAAATACTCAAAGCGATTAGCAATTAACTTGGTATTATCACCTTCAATATATTCACGTTCACTTTTAGATACCACATCGAGATTAATTGTTTTTATTGTTTTGAATGCGGTTAATTCTTCGTGAGCCTTGATGTATTGTTCACGCAATTCGTCTTTAAGATGAATGAATTCAATATCAATAGACATAAAAAGTGATCGGATAAGCTTTTTAATTTTACTGGATTGTTTATCGATGAATTGCCATTCGTATTGACGGCCATCAAAGTCGTTATTATCTAAATGATCACTTAACAGTTTAATGCTATTGGCTGGAATAAGCTCAAAAGCTTTTTTACGGACATCTCCAAAGCTTAAATTATCATCCATATCGGTATCGATGAAATACTTTAATAAACTACCCGCAGATTTTAGTTTGGTTCTAACAATGTTTACATCTTCTACAATACGTTGTTTTGCATAGCCCTTGGTTGATTCTGTTAACTTTCTGATCATATAGATAAAAGCAGAAACTAAATTGTCATTGGTTTCTCGGTACCTAAAAAATAAGTAACAAACAAGATATAAAATAGTTTGGCTGTCATCGTGTCTTCTGAGTTTATAAACTGTCTTGTGTTTAACTAATGACGCATAGTATTCAAGGTTTTTAGGGGATAATTTGAGTTCAGCAATAAGCACTTTAATTTCAGGGTAAAGTAAACGTATAGTTTTATGTGTCTTCAACTCTTGTGCTATTTGACTAGCCGAAAAATCTTTAGCCATTCTTTTCAATTTGGCTAGGTCAGTAAAGGTACTATTTGATTCAAGTAATTTAAGTAATATGGCTTTTGTGGAATGAGTTAAATTTTCAGTGAGAATATGCTCAATACGGCTTCGTTCATTTGATAAAACGGTTGAGATAGTGTCTTGTAGTGTTGTATAACCAGCAAGCGCTATTCTGTTTTGACTAAAATAAGCAATACACTCATCGAAAACATACCTAGGCTCTAAGTTTATTTTTACGACATCATTGAGTCTTTTAAGAAGTAGTTCTTTATCTACTTTACTATGATAATTTGAAAAGCCAGTATAGTTAAGTAACTTTTTGAACAGCTTTGTTTTTGTTGTTCGAGGTAAGTCAGTCAACATTATATCTTTACCATTGAAATATTTAGTTCTGACATAATCAAGATCAACAATAACATCTTCAAATGAAAAATTAAAAATGATAGGCCGCGCTCTAAAGTAGCCTAATAACAGGATAAAATATACTCTGGTTTCTAATCGTCTTAGCTCATTAACCAGTTTTTGGGTTTCACTATCCAATGAAAAATAGTCTTCTCTGTCTGTATGATTAAAGTTAGGAAGAGCGTAAAGTTCGTTTATTTCAGACGATGTAAGTATTTGAATACGTTTAGTGGTTGGGTTAGTGATGATAATTGACCTTTATAGTTATTTTACACCATCATAACTTATGAGTGGTCAATAAATAACCTTAAGGTTCATTTCGAGGGGATGGGCACAAAACCCCTAACAAGCGCCCCAAAGTACCTTGAGCTTGATATCCACAAAATATAATGGTGTTGCGAGCGTCCCAAATACGCTGTTTAAAGTGGTGACGAATACGTCCTCCAGTACACATTCCACTACCCGCGATAATCAACGCCCCTTTCTTGATATTGTTGATTGCCATAGAGTTTTCTGTGGTAACCGATAAAAAAAGACGTGGAATAAAGTCTTTAATTATCGAATGTGCTTTGGGTGTGGCTTCTTCAATCTCTTGACTATCTAGAGATTCAAACCAGCGGTCATACACTTTAGTGACTTCAATCGCCATGGGGCTATCGACTATGACTTGCCAGTTGTCTAACACCCCTTCCCTATGCAATTGACCTAAATAAAACAGTAATTCTTGGGTACGTCCTACTGCAAATGCGGGGATCATAATATTTCCACCGCGTTTTTGGGTGTCAGCTAGTATCTCTTTTAATTGGCTAACAGTATCTTCGATTGGGCGGTGGTTACGATCTCCATATGTGCCCTCCATCATGACTAAGTCGGCTTTTTTTAATACCGCAGGATCGTTCATTAGTACCGCACTTTTATTTCCCAAGTCTCCTGAGAAAACCACTGTTTTTGTTTTTCCCTTGTCTGTAAAGTTCAGTTCAACTATAGCTGACCCTAATATATGCCCTGCATCGTGAAAAGTTAGGCTTGTATCAGCGCAAAGTAGCACTTTTGTCTCATAAAGGTGAGATTGGCATAAAGATAAAGCCTGTTGTACGTCCTCTTCGGTATATTCTGGTTCTAAAGGTGGCTTTCCTTTGCGTGCTAACTGACGATTTTCTCGTTTTAGATCACCTAAATAGATCCCCACTGAGTCCATTAACATGACCTTTAAGAGGTCGGCTGTTGCGTCTGCACAATAAATGGGGCCCTTATAACCGTTATGTACCAATTTAGGTAACAAACCACTATGGTCTAGGTGGGCATGTGATAGAACAACAGCGTCGATACTTTGGGGATCAAATAAGAATGTTTCTGTTTGCTCCCTATCCACCCTGTTGCCACCTTGATGCATACCACAATCAAATAGAATACGACCAAAAGCCGGAGCCTCCAGCATATGACAAGAACCCGTTACTTCCTGTGCCGCCCCTAAAAACTTCACTGTTGCCATTATAAATATCCTATATGAAATTAAATGAGGGCACATTTGAACACAAGGATCAGTGAGACATCTTGATCTGAGTCAACTAGAGGATGTCACTTTATAGAGGGGGCAGTCGAACTTAAGAATGCGATCTTTTAAGTGGATTAGGGCGCACTTTGATGAATCCGGGGATTTGCTGAGGTATGCAGAAATAACAAAACACAACTGATTAAGTATGAGATAATTTTTTGATATTCTGCATAGGCTTAATTATGGTGCGCTTTGGTGCATTTTTTGTATTTGATCTAGCTTACAGCTGATTACTTTAACATTTGTATAACCCATTCTGGCGAGTTGCTCTGCACCTAACGCGGCGCGTAATGAAGATGCACAATGTAAATAAATAGGACGCAGCGGATCTTTTTCTATTTCTAGCATTTTCATTTCTAAGACCCCTCTAGGAATATTAATTGCACCAATAGCTGGACTGGCGAAGTGTTCCGCAGTCTCTCTCACATCAATCAGTAACCCCTTGTTTTGATTAAGTTGTTGTGACGCTTCTTGGGCCGTTACTTTTTGAACATTTTCCATGGTTTGTTGTAATAGTTGAGGCAAAGTTTTTAGCATAATTTTCTCCTTTAGATTGATTTAGTTTTGTTTTAAGCCAATAGGTTCGCCTAAAACAAGGGTATCACCTGGTATCAGGCCTGAAATTACTTCGATTTGATCACCCTTGGATTTACCTAGTCTTATAAAACGACGACTAAGTTGCTCGTTTTTTAGCAGCCATACTATATCTAACTGCCCAAAACTTTTGACATAGGTCAAGGGGATAGTTAGCACCTGTGTGCTGCCATTTTCTACCATCATTTTGGCAAACATACCTGGGCGTAAATTAGGATCAAACTCTAACCCTGCTTTAATTAGAAAGGCCCGAGCAAAAGGATCGGCAGCAGGTACAATTTCGACTATTGTAGCAGTGAAATTTTTACCCAAAGAATCTACTTTGATACTGACTTTACGGCCAAGGGCAAGTTGAGTCGCCAAGGACTCTCGAACATTGGCTTCAATTTGTAGAGTTAAGGGATCGTATAAAGACAACAGTAATTGGCCGGGCGAAGCCATATTCCCAGGCTCAGTAGCTCGCTCTACTACCACTCCAGAAAAAGGTGAGGTGATTTTGCTGTAATCTAGCGCTGTTTGTGCTGCTTGTTTGGCTTGTGTTGCCGCCATATGTTCTGAACGAAGGCGGTAAAAGTAGGCTGCTGTATTGTCTAATTCACTTTGTGATAGAAGTCCATCACTTTGCAATGTTTGGGCTCGTTCAAAGCTAGTTTTAGCTTCTGTTAGTAACGCCTGTGAAGCTTCAACCATAGCACTCGCTTGAGCCAATTGTGCCTTTAAACTATTACTCTCTAGGCTAACCAGTAGTTGCCCTTGGGTGACTTTGTCCCCTGCCCTTACATGGATATTTTCAATGCGCGCTAAGATTTGACTCGACACCAAGGTTGCCTCTCTGGCTTTAATGCTGGCGGGTATAGACTCGAATACTGGCTCAGTCGTATAAGATACGGTAAAACTGTTAAGGTTCGAGGAGGCTGAATGCTGCAGTGTTGCTGGCGCTACTTTATGAGTAAATAGTCCTGCCATCCATGCTACTACAAGTAATAAACCCGTCATTGCAATTATCGGTATCCCCCATTTTTTAAACGTCATTGGCTTTGCTCCTGTCGTTGTGGTGGCGCATGGTCATCAAAAACCAGAAAATACACCATAGGCACCACAAATAGTGAAAAAAGAGTTGATGCAATAATCCCAAAAATTATCGCTATGGCTAACCCACTAAAAACGGGATCCAAAGTAATGACCAAGTTTCCTAACATAGTCGTTCCGGCTGTGAGCAGTACCGGACGCATTCGCACCTCACCTGCGGTTAATAGTGCTTGTTTAATATCCATACCTTTGGCCCTAGCTAAGGTGATGAACTCCACTAAAATGAGTGAATTTCTTACTACTATGCCTGCCAGTGCTATCATGCCTATCATGGCAGTTGCGGTGAATAATATGGGATCGGGTGCATTGGCAATTTCACGCTCTCCAAATTGATTTAATAACCAAAACCCAGGCATGATACCGATTATGGTTAGTGGTATGGCCGACATAATAATCAATGCTAAAGCAGAGCTGGATGTTTGTAATTTTAATAAGATAAATATAGCGAACAAGGCAAAGGCAAAAGCAATACCCATGTCTCTGAAAACATCTAAAGTAATTTTCCATTCACCTTCTCCAGAAAATACGAAAAACGTACCTTTGGGCATGGTCCAAGGGATCCCACTACCCGACTGTAAATAGGTTCTGTTATCCCAGTTATTTGAATTCGTTGGGTGAGCCAAGTGTTGAGTTGTATAGTCTGCGTTGATATCGGTAATTACTTCTGCTGGGGTGCGACCTGATAACTCAGTAGTTACATAAATAACAGGTAAAAGGTCTTTATGTAAAATCGGTTGTGATACTTGTGTTTGTTGCCAATGTCCGAGCTCCGCAAGGCTTACCAGAGATTGCGGTGAAGGTTCTAACCCTAGTTGACTATCTTGCTGGGCAATGCCTTGCCTCCCTAATACTTGTAACGACAAAAGATCCTGCAATGATTGTCTGGTTTTATAAGGTAATTTAACCTCAATTGGCACAGGAGAGGCATCGTCTTGTACCTGATATGTTCCTGCCTTTGTTGAGGACACAGCAAGGGCTAAAGCGTGATTAATATCCTCTGTTGCAATACCTGAAAGCGCTGCTTTTTGTTTATCGGTTATAAAACGCCAAATAGCTTGTTTGCCGGCGATACTCGAATCAACTTCTACTACATGGGCTTCGGTTTTGAGGCGGGTCATTAAGCTTAGAGCCGCAGCTTGATGGGCCTCAAAACTGACAAATGGTTGTCGGTAAACCTCTGCTACCAAGGTACTCATTACAGGTGGTCCTGGAGGTACTTCAACAACCTTTATCGACAAATTCTGTTGCTGCTGGGGAGCAAGCAATTGTCTAAGGCGCAATACAATACTGTGAGACTGATGTTGGCGTTTAGATTTATTAATAAGCGTTACGCGTAACTCAGCGAGGTTTGGCCCTAGCCTTTGGTAATGCTGGCGCACCATACCGTTAAAGTCTATAGGTGATGGTTGCCCAACATAACTGGCAATCTCTTTAACTTCAGGCAGTTGTTTAATTGCTCCAAGGATGTCATCTACTGTTGCAGCCGTTTGCTCAAGGGTTGTTCCTTCTGGCATATCGACTAGTACTTGGAGCTCATTTTTATTATCAAATGGTAGTAGTTTAAGGGGAACACTTCGCATGATAGGCAAAGCACAAGAAACCACAAATAATCCCAATACTAACCACAGCCCAAGCTTGGCTGTTTGCTTTTGGGCTATAAGTGGCGCTAATAGCCGAGTATATAAGCCACCTGCGCTGGTTACAGGCTCTGTTGATGGTTTTAAAAGCTTGGAAGCAAGCCAAGGCGTTATAGCAAAGGCAACAAAAGTTGAAATTATTACACTAATAGGCACATTAAATGCCATAGGGGCCATATAAGGGCCCATCATGCCTGTAATAAAGGCTAAGGGTACAAAAGCCAGTATAATAGTGAAGGTTGACATAATAAGCGCCGGTCTAATCTCCGACATTGCGGTAATAATATTGGCCTTTTTTGTAGCGTTTTTGTTTCCTATAAACCGGCTAATGTTATCTATGCCCGTAATAGGATCATCTACTAGTAACCCAAGGGACAAAATTAGCGCAAATAATGTCACCCTATTAATGGTATAACCGAATGCCAAGTCAAGTATCAAGGTGAGGCCGTAACAAATTGGCACCGCTAATGCCACTACTATGGCCTGACGCCAGCCTAAAAACACTCCAATAAACACCACCACTGTAAACACGGCAAAAGCCAAACTTGTGGTTAGGTTATTGACTTTTTCATTGGCAGTTTGCCCGTAATTCCTGAGATATTTGTAGTCTACTTCTTCAGGTAACAATTGCGTTTTTAGTTCGGTCATTTTAGCCAGCACAGCGTTTGCGACAGTAACAGCATTGCTACCTTTTTGCTTTGCGACGCTAATAGTGACCAGCGGATACTTGTCATTTAGTGACGTATTCGCCCCGTTTCCAAACGCTAACCACTGATAGCTTTTCGGCTCACTAGGGCCATCGAGTATTTGGGCTACATCTTTAAGCAACACCATTTTGCCGTTGATGACCTTAACCACAAGATTATTTAAGCCTTGTAGGTCGCGGATCACATCACCTGACTCAATAACCAGCGAGTTTTGGCCTAGGGTTATTTCACCATGCCTTGTAAGTTGATTGGACAAAGGCAAGGCATTTACCACATCTAAAACACTGGTCTGCCTTGCTGCAAGAGCAGGTAAATCTAGTAACACTTGTATAGATCTAGGACGCCCTCCAACTATATTTACCTCACTAGTGTCGGGCAGACTTTGTAATACAGTGGATATTTCTTGTGCCATTCTTCGAAGTTCGTAATCTGAATAAAGTTCAGATGAAGTGCTAAACAGTCCAAGGGTAACAATAGCCACGTCATCAACCTCTATGGGTTTAACCATCCAATTGGTGACTATGCTGGGAATATGATCTTGATTTGAATATAGTTTGTTGTAGGTGTTAACTAGCGCTTTTTCTCTGTCTTCGCCTACCTTAAATCGTAAGGTGACACTAAGTGCCCCGTCTTTTGACGCTGAGTAAATATGCTCAATACCGGGTATTTGTTTTAGTAGTTTTTCAAGGGACACAGTAACTTGCCGTTCCACTTGGCGGGCCGATAGATTTGGCACTTCTACCCAAACATCTATCATAGGCACCACAATTTGCGGCTCTTCTTCACGTGGCGTATAAGTAAGGGCTATCGCTCCTAATAATAGGGCCATAACAAATACAAATTTTGGAAAGCCACCTTCTAGTGCCTTACTAACTAAGTTGTCGATAGGATGTAGATTCATCTTATACCGCTACTCCTCACAGAAAAATTCATACATTTTCTCGACAATTTGTTTCACTTTGTCATCACTAACTGTGTAATAGATAGTTTGTGCTTGTCGCTGCGTCGATACCAATTCAGCCTTTCTCAGTGCGGCTAAATGCTGTGAAAGTGCCGATTGGCTAAGGGGCACCAATTGATTTAATTCAGTTACAGAACATTTTTTGTCAATCAAACTGCATAGAATCATTAGCCTATTTTTATTGGCTAACATCTTCAAGAATGCCTCTGCTTCTGTGGCATTGGTTTTTATTTGATTTAGATCCAAGCTATATAGCCTCACTTTAATTAACAGTTAAATATGTTACCTCTTTATATTAGCTGCGTCTAATATTAGATGATTCTAATATTGAAAAGCCCTCATAACAATGCTTTGACGTAAAGATGAGAATTCTTTTCAGGTTGGGACTAATTTACTTTAAGGAAGAGCAGAACCAATCATGGTAGCTGCGCAGTAGAGCAATATCATTTTTGTATATAGGCTGCATATGCAGCCATTTACGGCATTCAGTGACAACAATAAAGCGACTAATTAATCCGTACAGCTAAGACATCTTGCTTGGCACCATGCAACACCGAGTTGGCCGTTGATCCCAACAATAGCTTAAGTCCACTGCGCCCATGGGTACCAATAACAATTAAGTCTGCCTCAATTTCATCTGCTAATGTATGAATTTCATCTGCCGCATTGCCTATTGGTAGGTACCGTTGAGTTGAGGGGATCCCATGGGTTTGCCCAATGTCATCAAGTAATTTTTTGGCTTGTTGATGAATATCAGCCACATAATCACTTCCTGCACCGCTGATATATGGTTGAAAATATGTGGTGGGTAGAGTGACAAAAACCAAACTCAATTGACTGGTATTTTCGGCGACAGATAATGCCCTTTTTAGTACTTGGTCGTATTCAGAATAAACATCAATAGCCACTATTATTCGTTTATATTCTTTCATCTGTTGTCTCCAATATTTGTTTACCTAAGCCTTCAAAAATAACTTAAGTTATTAGTATAGGTGGTATTATCACTGCTTAAATAAATCATATACCCTAAATAAGATGTTTCTCAATCCGAATAGTCGCGTAAAATACTTCGGAAACTACCTATATGTAACTAGCTAAATATGACCTGCTTAGGATATTTAAAAAGGGATGTTGTGAATGTTGCCAGCTGAAAAATATAACCCTGTAACCAAAGAAACCAATCAACCCGAGATGCGATCAAATTCAAAAAGAACGATCCAAGATGCCAATGAAACATTAAATGCACTACTTGATGCTGCCGTAGATGGACTTGTTGTAATAGATGAAAAAGGCCGTGTTGAGCTATTTAACAGCGCTGCCCAGAAAATGTTTATGTATAGCAGTAAAGAAGTGCTAGGTAATAATATTAAGATGCTAATGCCTGCGTCTTTTAGTCGTGAACATGATGGATATCTAGCGGCCTATTTGTCTTCTGGCCAAGCAAAAATAATTGGCAGAGGAAGAAAAGTAAGAGGTAAGAAATCCGATGGTGAGGAATTTCCTATTTTTCTCAGTGTCGGAGAAGTAAAAGGCGCTAGTCATAAACAGTTTGTTGGCATCATTCGCGATATATCGGAGCAAGAGCGAGATAGAATCGAGGCGCAAGAAAGTAGGGAGCGTTTATCTCATGCGTCTCGATTAAGTTCTATGGGTGAATTGGCCGCCGGTATCGCCCATGAAATGAATCAACCTTTATCAGCAATTTCAAGTTATGCCCAAGCATCGAAACGGTTACTGTTGGCTGGAAACAACGAAGCAAGAGTGATTGACGCTTTAGATAAAATTTGTGATCAAGCCATTCGAGCCAGTGAAGTAATTAAACGACTCAGGACCTTTGTTAAGGAAAGAGTGGCGCAACGAGACGTTGTTGATCTCAATGCACTTATCATCGAAACCGTAAACTTGGCAAAAGTCGACACTCGGCTTCTTGATCATCAGGTAAATGTCGAATTGAGCCAGCCTTCTCAACCACAGTTGTTGGCAGACCCTGTGCAAATTCAACAAGTATTACTGAATTTAATCCGCAACGGTATAGACGCCATGGAGCATATTAAAGGCGCGCCCTTACGGATCCAATGTAAATGGTTATCAAATGAAACAATTGAAGTATCTGTGATCGATTGTGGTCACGGTATGGATGAAGAAGTGAGTCAAAGCGTTTTCACACCGTTCAAAACAACGAAGGAGTCAGGGATGGGAATGGGCTTGCCCGTGAGTCAAAGCATAATCCACGCTCATGGGGGAAGAATATACTTTGGTCCTAATCAGCCTTCAGGTTGTATCTTTTCATTTAGTTTGCCTGCCACCATCATTAGTTAATAAGGAATAAACAAGAATATGCAAAATAATCAAGTTACAGCAGGGATGGCCTCACCTATGGTGCATGTGGTTGACGACGATAACGCTGTTTTAGACTCTGTTGGTATGTTGTTAGACAGCATTGGCATAAATAACAGCTGTTACAAAGATGCCCAAGTATTTTTAGAGGCCTACGAGAAATCTGAATTTAATAAGCAGAATGGATGTATTTTATTGGATATTAGAATGCCCATTATCAGCGGCATCGAATGTCAACATAGATTAGTGCAAATGGGCTGTAGTTTGCCTATTATTTTTGTCTCTGGTCATGGTGATGTTCCCACAGCTGTTGAAGCGATGAAACACGGCGCAGTGGAGTTTATTCAAAAACCTTTCAGAGATCAGGTTTTGATAGACGCTATCCAAAAGGCTTTACAAGTGAACGCCTCTGAGCAACAAAAGCTCGAAAAAATTAAGCAGACCCGTGCAAAAATTGCCTTACTTACCGCACGCGAGACCCAAATACTCAAAGCCGTAGTATTAGGTAAAGCTAATAAAGTGATTGCCATTGACTTGCATTTAAGTCAAAGAACCATAGAAATTCATCGAGCCAATGTGATGGAGAAAATGCAAGTTAAGTCTTTGGCTGAATTGGTTAAAGTGGTGATTGATGCTGGCCCAATTGATGTATAGCGAATACCGCTTTAGATAAATACTTGTATTTACGTATAAATGCTTATTGCTGAGTTCATAGGCGTACACCCATAATAATCTTATTGAAAATTTAATTTCTGAAAATATCAAAGCACTGCAACAGTGTAAACTAGGTTATAGATGGTGTGCCAAATCAAAGTAGTTGATAAACCTATAGTGTATATAGTCGACAGTGATCCAAAGTTACGACGTTCACTGTCAGAGCAGTTAAGTGTACATAATGTGTTAGTGGAAGTATTTGACTCAGCAGAAACTTTTTTAACGAGTAAATTGAAAAATAGAGCCGCCTGCCTAATTGTTGAAGAAAACTTACCCTGCATGAACGGCATCGCATTACTCGAACATATCAATAGTTTAGGGTTTAGACTACCTACTTTTGTTCTATCTTCTGATTGTGATCTATCAAAAGCCGTTCGTGCCATGCAAGCCCAAGCGATAGATTTCATTGAAAAACCTTTTATAGAAAAGACTTTGATATCTGAAGTGATGAATGTACTACCAAAGCAGTCTTAATGGCCTTGAGTATTTTAATTGAAATTAGCCTCCTGTTGGAGGCTAGATATATTGAATCAATTCCCAATGAAATATTTCAAACTTATCTTTAATTAATCTTTTCTGCTGGCTTAAATGCCCGAAACACAAACCACACAAAAGCACACACCCCCACACTAAACACTATATCACCAGGCACACGTGCCCATACTAACGCTTCCATAATGGGGCTATGCATTAACTCCGCCGAACGAGCATAGAAATACCCTTGATCGATACTTACATAGGTTTGAATAACTCCTTGGGGTAGCAGTGATAAAAATGTCATCATAGCAAGGCCAATATTAAGAGACCAAAACGAGACTTTTAGCAGTTTTTCATTCCAAAAAGCGGTATTGGTTAGGCCCCGTAAACAATACAGAGTGAGTCCCAACCCGAGCATACCGTACACACCAAACAGCGCTGCATGGCCATGATTGGCTGTGGTATTCAGACCTTGCATATAATAAAGCGCAATAGGTGGATTAATCATAAAGCCAAACAGCCCTGCCCCAACAAGGTTCCAAAACAGCACTGCGGCGAAGAACATAAAAGGCCAATGGTAGTTTTGCTCCCATTGCGCTACATGCTCAACTTTGTAGCGGGTATAGGCTTCAAAACCAACCACCAGCAAAGGCACTACTTCTAGGGCTGAAAACATCGCACCTACTGCAATAACAGATGTGGGTGTGCCACTAAAATACAAATGGTGGAAGGTGCCAAGAACGCCACCGAATAAAAAGATAATTGTGGCAAATAGCACCATCACTGTGGCGGTGGATTTACGTAAAATGCCCATGCGCACAAAGAGTAAAGAAATAATAGCCGTGGCAAATACTTCAAAAATGCCTTCTACCCAAAGGTGGACTACCCACCAACGCCAATACTCCATAATGGCAATATGGGTATGTTGCCCCCACATTAACCCCGCTGCATACAATAATCCTATGGCAATAGCCGACACCAAAACTAAGTAAATCAGTGACTTTCCGCCTTTTTGCTGCATCACAGGCCATAATCCTCTTAGCACTAACGCTACCCAAAGGAATAACCCGATGGTAAGGTAAATCTGCCAAAAACGACCAAGATCGACATACTCATAGCCTTGATGACCAAACCAGAAATTCATCGTTAGATCGCTAAAGAATCTATGCACTGCCGCCCACTGTCCGGCAAATGAACCTATTACAATGATCAGCAAACTAAAAAACAGAAAGTTTACCCCAAATCGTTGTAACTTAGGCTCGCGGCCTCCCATCATAGGCGCAACATAAAGCCCCGTGGCCAACCATGCAGTAGCAATCCACAGCACTGACAACTGAGTATGCCAGGTACGGGTAACTGTGTAAGGTAAATACTCAGCAAACGGCAGACCATAGAGTCCTTGGCCTTCTACAGCGTAATGAGCTGTGATAATGCCAAGCAATACTTGGGTCAAAAATAAGGCACTCACCACCCAGAAATACTTAGCCGTAGCGCGCATTGAAGGAGTAATAGTGGCGCTATCGAGCATGTCTGATTTTGCGATACCTGATTCAGGCAAGGCGTTTTCTCGCCACACATCAAATTGCTTGGCGTAATAAGCCACCAAAGCCCCCGCTCCTGCTAGCAATAAGATAACTGAAGCGATACTCCACATTAGGTTGTCGGTAGTAGGCTTATTGCCTACTAACGGTTCGTGGGGCCAGTTACTGGTATATGTAATATCCTTGTTAGGGCGATTGGTTGTGGCACCCCATGCGGTCCAAAAATAGAATGCAGATATGTGTTTGGCTTCCTCTGCTGAAAGTAAACCATGTACCGGAAACGCATAATCACGGCGCAGCGCAAGCGACGCTGGATCGCTGCCCTGATATAATCTAGAAAAATGAGCTTGTACTTGTTTGATAGCCTTAGCGCGGAGATCGCTTACCGTTATTGTGCCACTTGCCTTATCATAACGATTAGTACGCATCTCTTCTATTAATGCGGCTTTTTGCATTGCCATATTTTGCGTTTCAGAAAGCCCTAGCATGGGAGATTGGAGCTGCAGGTTTAACAGGTTTTCAGCTTCACGATGTAGCCATTCAGCACTCCAATCGGGTGCCAAGTAGCTTCCATGTCCCCAAATTGACCCTTGCTCCATGCCACCGATTGACTGCCAGACGTTTTGCCCCGTTTCTATATCATTACGGGTATAAAGTACTTCCCCAGAAGAAGACACAACTTGCTCGGGTATAGGGGGGGCTTTTTGATAAATCTCAGCGCCTAGAAACAGCAATATACTGAACATGGCAATCATACCTAAGCTCAGAATGATCCATAACCGTTTGATGCTAAAGGTTTCTTGGTAGGTTTTCATAACTCAGTTCCTTGGTGAGAATATTCTGTTATTGAACGAGTACAACAACCGAGTCATTAGCTACTGTGATGCTTCGATCGAATTAACCAAGCTTACGTTTCTTTGAGGAGGGCTTGTTGATCTACATCAAAGATCAGGTCTAGCTAATACCAGAGGATAACAAAACATGAACAGGTGGCAGCTGATTTACACATCACAAAGTACTCGGGTTTACTTTGTTTAACGCCCAAGGACAAGATCGGTCAAACCAAATAGCCCAAACAAAATTGGTTGATGTAACAAATAAATCAGCAAAGAATGCTGACCTAAAAATACTAATTTGTTTCTAAGATTATTTTTCTCAAACCTAAGGTTAAAAATATTTTTGTGCATTAAAAATACACCTATCAAAACTACGCCAATCCATGGGAAAAAACTCACTAAATCGACCGTTTCTAACGGTATACCAAGATGTTCTACGCTCCACCGCCATAATGAGGACATATCTACTATCCCCCACCAATACCCAACAATGCATATTGTGCCGAGCACCAAAGCTACATATGGGAAACGCACAAATAATACTGAAAATGGCAAGGCAACAGTAATAAAATGAATAATACCAAAGTACACCCAAGTACTAGGATGCATAAAAAGGCTACCGATAGTGATAAGCATGGATACTGCAAATAATTTAGCCACGGCCTTTGCAAGCTTAGTGCGATTAATGGACGTCTTATAGGCTAAATAACTGCTCATTCCTACAGCTAACAAAAAGCTACTAACAATAACAGATCTGAATATTCGCCACTCAATATCTACGCTAGTGTTAAAGCTCGCCCATGCAAATACGGTTAAATCATATCCAAAATGAAATATTACCATTAACACTATGGCGAAACCCCGTAGTAAGTCTACTTCATAGTTTCTAGTAGAACTGGGATTTGTAGTGTTACTCATATTACTTTTGGTGATCCTTAAGCCATTCATTTAAAAGCTTAATTTGCCCACACTTGTAGGCTGCATAGGTTATGCGTAACGCATTGGATAACATTTCACTGTCGGTCCAGTTTGTTTTGTCGGATAATTCTTTATAACAATCCATAGCTTGAGGGGTGACATATCCCCGCACTTGTTTATTACCCTTCTGCTTTTGTTTATCTCTAAAACGTTTTTGTTTTTCGGCGTTGGCACTCGCTTTATTTATGCTCATATTCTTATAAAAGTCACTTGATTAAGATTAAAAGTGTAAAAAACTAACATTTCTTACTGCTCAGAGTTGTTTAGCGTACAAGTGTTCGCTAAATTACCCTCCTCAGATTATTTAGGCAGTATATAGAATGACACAACAACAAAATAGCTTCACAAAAGAAGAACTTTTATCTTGTAGTACAGGGGAATTATTTGGACCAGGAAATAGCCAACTTCCCGCACCTAATATGTTGATGATGGATCGTATTGTAGAAATTTATGACACAGGTGGTGCTCATGATAAAGGTTATATAATTGCCGAGCTTGATATCACACCCGACCTTTGGTTTTTTGATTGCCACTTTCCAGGTGATCCTGTAATGCCAGGGTGTTTAGGTTTAGATGCAATGTGGCAATTAGTAGGCTTTTTCTTAGGATGGTCTGGTGGACCGGGTAAAGGTCGAGCACTGGGCGTAGGTGAAGTGAAATTTAAAGGCCAAGTGTTACCTAGCGCAAAAAAAGTAACCTATCGTATTGACTTAAAACGTGTCATTAAACGTAAACTGTTTATGGGTTTAGGTGATGGTACGGTTGAAGTCGACGGCAGGGTGATTTATGAAGCCAGTGACTTAAAAGTAGGGTTATTTCAAGATACTAGTAGTTTTTAAGGTTATTAGTTAAAAATTAAAGCCCCAAATTGGGGCTTAAGTATTATCGACTGACTAGTCCTACGCTTTTATCTCCCATGGCCTCTCGCCAGCCTCCTAACCACTCAGATCGAGAATTGGTTGTCTGAAATGGGCAATTTTCCTTCGAACGGCCTGCAATGCCTGCTTGGTAACCTTTAGAATGTGCTCTTGACAGTTTATCTCTCTTTTGTCGCTTCATTGAGTTTCCTCTTTTGCTGGATGAATTAGCTGTGGTGAACAATGACCACGTAATAGAGATAGTGGATCTGAAAGCTTGGTTCAATAGTAAATAGCACTTATATAAATTGACATTATTTAACTTATTGAATAATTGAATTTTTTAGCTATAAACTAATTTTGTATATAAATACGTCGTTTTATATCAATCCATCCTAATAATTATTTAGGTTCGAATTGTTAGAGATGATGGTATTAGAAGAAAAGTAAAAAAACCGCCATTTGGCGGTTTTTTAAATGAAACTAAGTTCGGCTATTTAATGCGAAACGTTTTTCGTCTATAAGTTAAAAGCAATAAACCTAACCCGATTAACCAAGTTGCAGTGGCGCCTTGTCTATCTCGGTTAATTTCGTCAACAGGCTCTTCGCAACTCTCTAATTCACCGCCGGAAATAGGCACTAATTTTACAGCTTTCACTAAATCGACTAATACTTGGTTACCGTCATCGTCGAGTATCACTTCACCGGTTAAATCCCTTGAGGGGCCTTTGTATAATGCCGTTGCCAAGATCTCATTATTATCATTAATACTATTACTTTGCACTAGTGTATAGGGGGAATCACAGCTGATTAAGTCGCTCAAACCATTAAATTGGCCGGTGTTATTATCATACAAAAATCCTTCAGTACGACGTCCAGTTAGTGAAGCATCAATGTCACCATAGCCCACAACTAGGCCATTATTATTGATATCTAATGCCACGCTCGATGAACCTAAAAAGAAATCCTCTGGAAAAGTCATTTCGGCCAAATTCATATCGTAAACAAAAAACTTGGTTCGATTAGCGCCATTAATAGACTTCACCTGATAACCAACCACTAGATTATCGTTATTTATATCAGCGGCTGAACTGATCACATTTGATGAACGAGCAACATTACGATCTGTTTCAGGTGTAAGGTTGATAATTTCATCTTGGTTAAATATCACTGCGTAATTACGAGTAACAGTCACATCTTTTTCAACATATAGATTATTTGAAACACCTACCGCAATACCGTTATCGTTAATCGCCAGTGCTTGGCTAGTGTAATTTCGGGTGTCATCTTCTTCTGGCTCAAAGAGTATGCCTAACTCTTTAGTGTCCACAAGGTTTCCTTGAGAATCCAACTGCCAAATCAATCCCCTTAATTGGGCAAAAGAACTCACTGAACTAGAAAACGAATTAATAACACTACTGATACAAGACTCTTTAGGCACATCTGAACGTTGTTCATCATCATTGCACTCGTTTACCGACTCTTGCAATGATTCTGATGTGAACAAGGTGGTACCATAACCGACCACCTGATTATTTGCATTTATGCTATAAGCTTCGCTAAACCCGCCGGCTAAGGTTTCAGGTGCAGGTAAATCAACCACAGAATTATCAGGCAGATTTACAAACCCGCGGGTAGCAAAATCACGAACGATAAAAGTATTTTCCTCGCCTTCACTAGTGCCGGTTTGAAAGGTGTAATTAACTTTTTTGTAGAATCCTTCTGCACTGCCAACTGCAAAACCTAAGTCATTAATATCTTTAGTAATATTATTGGTGCTAAGTGAAAAAGTGTTTTCACCCTCAAAGCGTTGATCAAATCCAGCAATATAGTTAGAAGCCCCTTCCGATACCAAAAAGCTAATATTACTTGCTATTTGTTGTGCACTTTGAGAACCATCTGCCGCACGTATTAAACCTAATAATATTTCGTAGTCAGCAATATTAAAGTCACCATTACTAGCAGACTCTACATCGGTTAGCCCATCAATTAAGGTGTCTGATTCAAAGTCTAATAAAGTCAGATCAATGGGAACATTGTATGGGTTGGACACGTTAACAATGCTAGTGCCATTATTGTTAATGGCACTTGGGAAACTATTTTCTCCAACATTACCAACGGGAAGTTCAACGACCCTATACTTAGCTGCTTGGCTAATGGGAGCCACCAAAAGGGCTATAGATAATGCGGCGGCTAGCCTTGTTTTAGTCATGTATAATTAATCCTACTTACTACTAAATTATTGATTTTTAATATTTATGATGTCGAATCGACTAGTCGAGCATAGCTTCAATTTCATCCCATCTTTCGTATGCTTGCTGAAGACGTTGTTCTGTTTCAGCTAAATCTGTAAGCACAGGACTAGATTTTGATTCATCTTGGGTAAAAAAGTCTGGTGAATTCACCTGCTTTTGCAAACTTTCAATGAGCGTTTCAAGGCTTTCGATTTCCAAAGGTAACGATTCTAATTCAAGTTGTAACTTATATGATAGTTTTTTAGCTTTTACTTCTTTCGAAGTGCTTTTAGGACTCTGTGCCTGCGATTTAGTTTCAGGGAGTTTAGTTTTCTGTGTGTTTTTTTTTGCTGCTTGTTGTGAATACCAATTGTGGATATCGGTATAACCTCCAACAAACTCTCTAACTATGCCATTACCCTCAAAGAAATAACTTGAAGTCACGACATTATCAACAAATTCTCTATCATGGCTAACTAATACTACTGTACCTGGATAAGAACTTATGGTGTCTTCTAACAGTTCTAAAGTTTCAACGTCTAAGTCATTGGTAGGCTCATCGAGAATAAGAATATTGCTAGGCTTGAGCATCAATTTGGCTAATAACAAACGATTCTTCTCGCCACCAGACAAAGATTTCACCGGCGAATTAACTCGGTCAGGAGTAAATAAATAGTCCTGTAAATAACTTATGACATGTTTCGTTTTGTTATTGATGGTGACTTCACGACGTCCATCGGCAATAGTATCAATCACCTTGAGCTCGCCGTTTAATTGGTCTCTGTGTTGATCAAAGTAGGCTACTTCAATATTTGAGCCCGACTTTACTGTGCCAGTAGTCGGCGATAGTTGTCCTAACAACAACTTTATTAATGTACTTTTACCACAACCATTGGGCCCCACTAAAGCTAACTTTTCGCCTCTTAAAATGGTAGTCGTTAGTGATTCAACAATAAGCTTGTCGGCTATGGTGTAATGCAATTTATCGGTTTCAAAGACAATTTTACCCGAGCTCTTAGACTCGCTAACACTGACTTTAGCTTTGCCTAACTTGTTAGCACGTTGCGAACGTTCCACTCTAAGCGCTTTAAGCGCCCGTACTCGGCCTTCGTTTCTGGTTCGTCGGGCTTTTACCCCTTGCCTGATCCAAGTTTCTTCAATGCTTAATTTTTTATCAAATAACGCATTTTGAGTTTCTTCTACTTCTAAATCATGGGCTTTTTGATCAAGGTAGGCCTGATAATTGCCCGGATAACTAACTAAATTTCCTCTGTCCAAATCAATGATACGACTGGCGACTTTACGGATAAATGCCCTATCGTGACTGACAAAGACCACTGCCCCTGCGTAACTATTGATGGCGTCTTCGAGCCATTTAATCATATCAATGTCGAGATGGTTAGTCGGCTCATCAAGCAGTAGAATATCCGGGTCGCTCGCCATGGCTTTGGCTAATGCGGCTTTTCGGCGCCACCCTCCAGACAAGTTACTTAATTGCTGATTAGGGTCAAGCTGCAACTTAGTGAGAACTTGTTGAATACGTTGTTCAAACTGCCAACCGTTATGATGATCGAGTTTGTGCTGATAAAATTCCAACTTTGCCATATTGGCATCTGAAGGATCTTCGGCCACTAAATCGGCTTGATGAAAATATCCTTTTAAATATTCCCCGACTTCAGCCAAGCCTTCGGCTACATAATCAAACAGGCTGCACTGTACACTAGCGGGGGGATCTTGTGGTAATCGAGAGATTTTTACGTCTTTATTCACCAAACGCTGACCATCGTCTAGCTTAATGTCTGCTTCTATTACTTTTAGTAAAGTAGACTTACCACAGCCATTACGTCCTACCAAACACAAACGCTCTCCTGGGTGTATAACCAGTTCAATACCGTTTAATAAAGGGGGATGGCCAAGAATGATACTGGCATTTTTTAACTGCAATAAACTCAACGTAAAAACTCACCTAATTGAAAAGAATCGAATGGCCAAGGCAGTTCACTTTGTGTGTCTTGGCGGTATAACACCGGAATGCGCGCACCATATAAATGGTACAAATCTGTATTGCTGCGTACATCCACTTTGTGAACTGTGGCCGCCGCATTTTTGTCTACTTCCATTAACAAGGTTTCAGCTTGCTCACATAAACAACAGCCCTGTCCTGTATATAAAATTAAGCCCATATCACCCTGCTGCATTGCTTAAAGACCAGCAATGGTGGATTTTTGGATTACGCTGAAAATCTTCGGGTATGGTTTGCTTTGAGATATTGTTGATATTCAATCCCAACTCTCTCACTGCAGCCTCATCTAACTTAAATTGCCTAAGGTTATTAGAAAACACTATTTCCCCTCCTGGATTAAGGCAAGTTAAGGCATCTGTTAGCAAGGCGACATGATCTCTTTGTACATCCCAGGTGCCGTCCATACGTTTTGAATTGGAAAAAGACGGCGGATCGATAAAGATAAGATCGTATTTGCCGTTATGTCTGTTTAACCAGGTTAAACAGTCAGCTTGAATAAATTCATAGGCACCGGTTAATCGGTTAATTTTGAAATTTTCTTTTGCCCAGTCAATATAGGTATTCGACATATCTACTGTGGTCACAGATTTAGCGCCGCCTAAAGCGGCATGAACCGATACGCTGCCAGTATAAGCAAATAGGTTAAGGACATCTTTGGACTTAGATTTTTGCTGGATTAGTTGCCGAGTTATACGGTGATCTAAGAACAAACCAGTATCGAGATAATCATACAAATTAACCTGAAATTTGGCGCCGTTCTCAAACACTTCTAGGATTTCTTTACGCTGAGATACTTTTTGGTACTGGTTTTTGCCTTTTTGCTGCTCTCTTACTTTCAGAATAATATTATTGGCACTAATACCTGTCACCTGAGGCAAGGACATCATCACCTCTTGTACACGCCTTTTAGCTTTATGCTCAGGTACATCTTTAGGAGCAGAATATTCTTGCACCACTAAATAGTCGGCATATCTATCCACAGCCACATTATATTCAGGCAAGTCTGCATCATAAATGCGATAACAATTGGTATTTTGCTTCTTTAACCATTTGTTGGTTTTGACCAAGTTCTTGCTTAAGCGGTTAGCAAAGTCATTATTAATAGTTTTGTTTTCTCGAACTTGGCAGTTTTTCTCATCCAACTCAAAATTTACCAGTAAACATTCTAATTTACCGTTCATGAGTTTGTATTCTTTCTTGGCCGCTAGCTTCATTTGACGCAACAAATTACGATCTGAAGTAAGCAGTGAAAGATGCCAAGTCTTAAATTCTGTTTTTAGCCAACTGCCCCACTTTTGAAAAACTGGCATAAGTTGAGTGGTTTCGCTTAACCTTTCGCCATACGGAGGATTGCTGACCATATAGCCACTGGGTAAGTCCGTAGCGGGCAAACCACAGGCATCTTGTTGGGAGAACTTGATTTGGTCGAATACACCCGCTGCATGGGCATTTTCTTTAGCAACTGAGACCATAGAACCATCGATATCATTGGCCCAAATCACGCTATTGTGAGACTGTCGAGCTTGTTCGGCTTCAATTATAAGACTTTCCCAACAACTTTTGTTATGTCCTTTCCAGGCATCAAATCCCCAAGCCGCTCTTTTCAAACCAGGTGCCATATTAGAGGCAATCATCGCCGCTTCTATGGCTATGGTCCCGGCGCCGCACATAGGATCGATTAGAGGTGTGTGGGTGTGCTTGGTCCAGCCACTTCTAATTAGCATGGCGCTGGCTAAATGTTCTTTTACCGGCGCAAGTCCGGTTTTTGTGCGGTAATGTCTTTGGTGCAAACTTTGGCCGGTCAAATCAATATAAATACCTAGAATACTACGCCACATGCGGGCTTGAATTCTGATGTTAGGGGATATTTTACTGACAGAGGGGCGTTCATCAAAAAAAGTCGTGAATTGATCGACTATGGCATCTTTAACTTTTAGCCCACCAAACTGGGTATTGTTGATACTTTGGTTGGTACCGGTAAAATCCACCATAAAGGTATCGCTGACCCCAAACTGGGTTGGCCAGTTGGCTTGATCCGTAATCTTATAGACATCGTCTGCTGAGTTAACTTCACCCTCTGCAAGTTTCACTAACACCCGATTAGCCAAACGTGACCATATACAAACCTTGTAAGCGTCGGCCAACTCACCACTAAACAACACCTGTCCAGGTTTAGATTTCAGTGCTACGTCAGGGCATATTTCTGCTATTTCTTCTAATAGCATACCGTCTAGGCCCTTAGAGGTAGTGATTAAAAATTCGAAGGTGTTGTGGCTCATAGTTGGCTCAAGAAACTCTTAGTTTAAAACGGCCGCGATTATACGGGAATTGTTCACTAAGCGCATGTTTAATCAAGGAGTTATTTATGTGGTTTGGTATTACATACCCGTTCTAGGCAGTCAATTGTGAGCTAGCTTCTGGAAATAGCGGTTCGAGACGAGTTTTGGCGAGTTTAATTAAGTCAAACTGATTTAACGATTTTTTTTCACTCAGTTGGAATTGTGACGACATCAACATACAGGTCGCTAGTGCGTGTTCATCAGTTAACAATAAAACTACACCAGAATTAAAACCATTGCTGACTTTGGCTAAACTGTGATGTACGCCATAGGAGTCAATTTCGTAAAACAACCAACTTTTAGGCGTAACCGGCTTATGAAACATGGTGGCAGCGGTAGCATTGATGACTATGTGGGTAAGCTGCGCGTCTGAAAACTTGCCACTACTATTAAGTAACTGATCAGCGAAGCCTAGATAACATTCAGTATCCGACAAACTAAAAAGCTGATGGGACTTGGGTAAGTCTACTATCTGCTGTTGTCCATAGGCAGTTGTACATTGCCAATCCTTGCCCATAGACAACTTAAGCTGACTATTTTCAGAAAACCAATACCAATCTGATCTGGGTCGAAGCATAAATCTATATAAACTCTAAAGACAACATAGCCTTAAAAACTACCATATGTTGCTAATTATTGGAGTATTTATTTAGTCTAAAAACACCAGATCAATGCAGGATCATTATATAGAATCAACGATCTCTTTGATCACTATTGGTCCGCTGTAGATCAAACTAGAATACAGTTGGATCAGCGTTGATCCGCCCTTGATCCTTGCTTTTGCAGTCATTGCGGAGTGAATACCCCCTACCCCTACAACCGGTATTCTACCTGCGATCACTTCGCTGAGTTTCTCAGTTACAGCCTGGCTTTTAGCGGTTAACACTGCTCCGCTTAAGCCTCCCATTTCTTGTGAAAATTGCTGGCCTGTTACTTGCTCTCTATCTAAAGTAGTGTTGGTTGCAATCACTCCATCGATCTTGGCGTTGATCAAAGAATTGGACATGTCGACAATTTCTTGGTCGTTAAGATCGGGCGCGATCTTCACTAAGATCGGCACATATTTACCATGTTTGGTTTCTAACAATTGTTGTTCATTCTTTAGACCTGTTAACAAGGTATCTAAGGCTTGACCATGCTGTAAATTTCTCAGTCCAGGAGTATTGGGTGACGAGATATTAACCGTGACATAACTGGCAAATTGATACACTTTACGTAAACAAATTAGGTAATCATCTAACGCCTGCTCTTCCGCGGTATCCTTATTCTTACCAATATTAATACCTAAAATACCTGTATATTTTGACCGCTTAACATTTTCTACTAGGTTATCGACGCCCTTATTGTTAAACCCCATCCTATTAATAATGGCCTGCCCTTGAGGCAATCTAAACATTCTTGGCTTATCATTACCCAATTGAGGCTTAGGTGTAACCGTACCGATTTCGATAAAACCAAATCCCATGGCGGCAAAGGCATCAATACATTCTCCATTTTTATCCAGACCTGCAGCCAAACCTACAGGGTTTTTGAAAGTTAACCCAAATGCTTGCACAGGTTTATCGGCGATCTTTTGCTTATACATACAATTAAGCAGGTTATGTTGCGTGCGTTTAAGCCAGTTGATGGTGAAGTCGTGACTCCATTCGGCGTCTTGGGTAAATAATAATTTTTGGATAAGTGGGTACATAATTTCTCTTTATACATAAAAAAGCCCTGCTACGTTTACACGAAAAACAGGGCTTTGTAAAAATAACAGGCTTACTGTTAATTGTTAGCGTTGATACTCAATAGCATTAATTCTCGTAAGGCAACTGAAAATTTAGCAAATTCGTGGGTGCTGCTGGTTCTAAACTCTGACATCATGTGATACCAACGATCCAATAGCACTTGGTTGTTATCCATCCAATTTTTTAGTATTAACTCTGCATCGTTACTATCTGGCGCTGAAGCTAATAATACTGTGGTTATTGACCTTTGCTGCCAGTCAAGTTCTTCACGATACGAAGCACGAGCCAATGCTTGCCAATGGTTACTTACAGTTTGATTATCTATTTGCGCCAAGAACCAATGTAATTCAAGTTTAGAGCCTAATTTAAAGTACAGATTGGATACAAGGTCTATATTGCGTTGTTCGGTTTCCGCAATTTGGGCCAAGTCCATACATGGGAACATATTACTAAGTGATGCCACTTTATAGGCGATAGACTCAGGTACACCCGCTTTGGTTAACTCAAGGCTAGCGCTTTCAAGTTGTTGGTATTCGCTCTTAACTAAGTATTCCTGAATATTTGTAAATAAATCGTCAAAAGTAGAACGATAACTATTGATTGCCTCTTGGATAGAGAGGGTTTTAATACCATGGCGCAAATACCAGCGGGATGCGCGGCGTAAGTTTCGTCGCATACTATCAAGCATCCGTAACTGTACTTCTGATGAGACTTTATTGTCGAGGGCTTCGACTTCTCTCCATAAAGTGTCCATACCGAATATCGCTTTAACAACCGAATATGCTGAGGCTATTTCATCAACAGCCGCTCCGGTTTCTTCCTGAATTCTAAACACATAATTCATCCCCATATCATTAATAATGTTATTGGTGAGCTTAGTGGCAATAATTTCACTTCTAAGAGGGTGTTGTTGCATCTGCTCAGAGAAATTTTCTTGTAATTTTTTAGGAAACGCTTCGATTAGCAACTTACCGTGGTATGGATTATCGGTGATTGAAGCAATGTTAAATTGCTCTTTCATAACCATTTTACCATAGGCAATCAATACCGATAATTCTGGTCGTGTTAATCCCGTAGATTTTGAGAGGCGATCAGATATCTCATCATCGCCAGGAATAAATTCTAGCTCTCTGTTTAAATAGCCTTCTCGCTCTAATCCATGGATAAAACGTAATTGCTCTCTAAGTTGCCCTACGCCACCTAACGCCGATATAGAAATTGACTCTGTTTGACGGTAACAATCTTGAATAACCAAGTCACCTACTTCATCGGTCATGTCATACAAGATTTTGTTACGCTGCTTAACGGTAAGATCACCGGCATTGACCAAAGAATTAAGTAAAATTTTGATATTCACTTCATTGTCAGAGCAATCTACACCACCCACATTGTCAATAAAATCTGTATTTACCCTACCACCATTGGCCGCAAACTCGATGCGCCCAAGTTGAGTAGTTCCTAAGTTCCCCCCTTCACCAATAATCTTGGCTCGTAGTTCGTTACCGTTTACTCGTACATCATCGTTGGCTCTGTCCCCAACTTGAGCATGGGTTTCTTTGGTACTCTTAACGTAAGTACCAATACCGCCGTTCCATATTAGATCAACCGGCATCTTCAAAACATTATGAATAAGTTCATTAGGTGTCATGTTTTGTTGTTTAGTGCCGAGCCACTTTTTCATTTCTGCGGTTAGCTTAATAGACTTAGCAGAGCGACTGAAAATCCCTCCCCCTTTTGAAATGAGATCTCTATCATAGTCATCCCAGCTTAAGGATGGATTTTCGAATAATCTTTGACGCTCTTTGTAGCTAGTTTCAATATTAGGGTTTGGATCAAAAAAGATATGTAAGTGGTTAAATGCACATACCAGTTTGGTATGAGTAGATAACAGCATGCCGTTGCCAAACACATCACCTGCCATGTCGCCGACGGCTACACATGTAAAGTCAGTGGTTTGGCAATCTTTACCCATTTCTCTAAAGTGACGTTTTACTGATTCCCAAGCGCCTTTTGCGGTTATTCCCATTTTTTTATGGTCATAACCAATGCTACCGCCAGAGGCAAATGCATCACCTAGCCAAAAGTTAAATTCATCTGATATACCATTAGCAATATCAGAAAAAGTTGCTGTTCCTTTGTCAGCGGCGACGACTAAGTACGCGTCATCTTCATCAAGTCTAACGACATCTTTTGGATGGACTACTTTGCCTTCAATAATATTGTCTGTGATATCCAATAAGCTACGAATGAATATTTTGTAACACTCTTGACCTTCTTTTTGAAAGGCTTCGCGCCCCTGATCCATGGGGAGACTTTTACAAACAAAACCACCTTTAGCCCCCACTGGTACTATGACAGTATTTTTAACTTGTTGGGCTTTGACCAAACCTAAAATTTCAGTTCTAAAATCTTCTTGTCTATCTGACCAACGTAAACCGCCTCGTGCAACTTTTCCACCTCTAAGGTGTACACCTTCAATGCGTGGTGAGTATACAAAAATTTCAAATTTAGGCCGAGGTAACGGCATCTCGGGGATCAATTCGGGTAACATTTTGTATGAAACATAGGGTTTTTGAAGCCCCTGTTCGTCTTTTTGATAAAAATTGGTACGTAATGTCGCCAAGATCAAATCCAGATAACGACGGATAATTCGGTCGTCATCAAGATTAGACACACTATCAAGCTGTTCTTTAATGCTATTGAGTGTAGTTTCTTCAACCTTGCTATTGCGTTTAGCTTTAGGATCAAATTTTTGTTGAAATAATTGCACTAAAAGTGTGGCTATCTTAGGGTAATTCGCCAGAGTATTGGCAATGTAGTCGCGACTAAAAGAACTGCCAATTTGACGCATATATTTTGCATATGAACGTAAAATCGTGACGTTTCGTCCGGTTAAACCCGCACCCAAGACTAAGCGGTTAAAGGGGTCATCTTCTAAAGCATTATACCAAACGTCTGAAAATGCCGTCTGAAATAACGTTTGAGCCTGTTCCATGTCCATATCATTACTGGTGTTATGTAACATTGAAAAATCCATAATCCAATTTACATCGCCTTGTGTCTGGGTAATTTTAAAGGGACTTTCATCGATTACCCGCAGACCAAAATTTTCAAGCATGGGTAACACGGCAGATAAATGGATTGGTTCATTTTTATGAAATAACTTTAATCTAACGGCTTTACTTTCTGGTCCTTCTTCTTGTGGCCGATAAAACAGCATATCTAATGTGTGGGAGCTATTGAGCAACTCAAGTTTATCTATATCAATTAATGCAGCACTGGGCATATTGTATTCTTTATAACTACTAGGAAACCCATTAGCATATTTTTGCTCTAGTTCTATTCCTTTGGCTTCCCCGTGATTGGAGCGAATAGTGTTAGCAAGTCTGTCATCCCAGCTTTTATTAAGTTCTATGATGTTCTTTTCAATTTCCTTCACATTATATTCCGCATTGTTGTTTTTCACTCTGGCGATGTAATGGGTTCTTGCATACACAGACTCTGAAAAATAAGTAGTAAATTCAACATCTTGTTCACTAGAAAAAGAGTTTTTCAATAGTTCTTGGGTATCTTTACGTAACTTGGTGTTGTATCGCTCCCTTGGTACATACACCATACAAGAAACAAAGCGTCCAAATACATCCTTGCGTACAAATAGTCTCGATATGCCCCGCTCTTGCATTTGGAAGATACCCAAAACAATTTGTGCAAGCTCTTTTATGCTGCCTTGAAGCAGCTCATCGCGAGGATAGGTTTCGATAATATTGAGAAACGCTTTATGTCCATGAGAGCCAGGATCAAATCCTGATAACTCTGATATGGCATTAATTTTTTCTCGTAATACGGGCAATTGTGTGGCACCACTATTATAAAATGACGCAGAATATAGCCCAATAAATCTATCTTCACCTATAACATTGCCGGCATCGTCAAAGCGTTTAATTCCTACATAATCTAAGTACGCTGGGCGATGGACCCTAGAGCGTGAGTTTGTTTTAGTTAGCATTAAGGGATTTGAACTTAATGCTTCTTCTCTAGCGGATGCTGGAATATTTGATAGCACTCGATCGCGCATGGTCTTAGAGTTTTTCATTAACCCTAAACTACTATCGTTATCGGCAACCCAACGATAATCTCCTTTTATCCCTTTAGCTGTATAGGAGCGGTAACCCATAAGGGTGAAATTATGGTCATTTAGCCATGCCAGAAACTTTTCGGTTTGAGCTTTTTGCTCAGCAGATATAGGATATTTACTTGCTTTAAAATCGGCAATAATATCTGTTAGCCGAGCTCGCATTGGTTGCCAGTCTTCAACGGCCAATGACACATCATTCACCACAGACATTAACTCTTTGGTAAGTTTATCTAATGCGAGTTTTGTTGTTTGCCTGTCGACCTCGATCAAGAATACGGTTTGTCTAACGACTTGCTTTGATTTTTTGCTGGCATCCTCGAAAGAACAGAATCGGTTTTGTGTGTCGCGCTTAAGGGCAATAGGGCAATGTAATAATAAATGTGCGGTTATACCAATTTTGTTTAACGCCATACGCACAGAATCAACTAAAAATGGCATGTCTGTCACAATAATTTCTACAATTGTATGGGTTGATTGCCAGCCATGTTTAGCAATATCAGGGTTAAAGGCGCGAATGAAGGGGGCATCACCTTTGTAATCTACAAACTGATTCCACAAACTTAAGGTTGCACCATAAAGATCATCATCACTGCGATTATCCAAATCGTCTCTGGCAACATTTTTAAAGAGTATTTTTGAAAAATTGGTCACCTGCTCAACCTGATTAGGTGCCACTTTTTTGCTGATTAATTTATAGACATTTTCAAGTAGAACTGAATGTTGGTTATCTGCAACCGTCATATGCTTATCCATTCCTATATAACATGTTAGTGATTGGAAATTTGTCGCTATCAAGCAACCAAAGGTTTCTAAGGTTTACCTTACTAGACTAGACAAAATACTGAGATATATACAGTTTTTCGTATTTTATAGGGCTATTCTCGCTAAAATATTGCCTTAATTAAAGCCTTATATTTACGTGTTTTTAACAAAATTAATAGCTATGCAAATTCAAAGCATAAAAAAGGCCCTAAAGGGCCTATAACTTGGATTGTTGATAGATACTTATGCAAATATATTTTCAAAAAAATAGCGCCCTGCTACGCAATTTTTTCAAAACTCACAATTTTATTATCATCATCGATTATTAATCTAAATCTTCCATTGATACCAATAGGACTGACGTGTGGACGCAAGTTTTTAACTGGCAATTGGATCCGTTTACCGTTTTCAGCCCGCATTACTACTGTATTGATACCTGGATAATATAATTGTTCGCAGAATTCATATTTGTGCGCCAAAGTGAAGTAGAAGGTTTGCATCTTATCTTTAACTTACTGAGCCCATAAGCTTTACGGCAAACTCTTGGTGATTTTTTCAAACAGATCTTTACTTAATCCTTTTGTATCACCGATACGCATCAGTTGATGTTGCATTAACTCCTGCCTAACTTTATCGACTTTTTGCCATTGAATTAGAGGCGTGATGATCCGTGCTGCAACTTGTGGATTCACTTCATTTAATTTAATTAAATAATCAGCAACAAACTTATAGCCTGAACCGTCAATATTGTGAAATCCAGCCACATTGTAAAAACTAAAGGTACCTATTAAAGCTCTCACTCTATTGGGATTGTTTATGGTAAATTGATTGTGCTGCATCAACATACTTAAACGCGCCAGAATATCTTTACGCTCAGTATTCCCATGTAGCGCAAACCACTTATCTAATACTAATGGATCGCTATGCCATTTTTGTTCAAAATCTAACATCAGCTTTTCAAAAAAGTCTAGGTCGCCCAATTGTGCCGCACTTAATACACCCAAAGTATCGGTCATATTATCGGCATGATTAAATTGCTCAGCTAATAATTGCTCAGCCCCTGCGTCTTTTGACAGAGTGATATATTTTAGTGCCAGATTACGCATTTTTCTTTGTTCAACCTGTTGTGCTTCATAGGCATAAGGTTGTTTTTCAAAGCGAGAGTAATGGGTCAACCAGTTGCTTTGGTATGTGGTGGCTAACGCTGTAAATAGCTGCTTGCGAGATTTATGCAATATGTCTACGTCTACTACGCTTTTTTGTTGGAATAAGGTCTCGAAACTGGGCAAGGTTAATATCTCGGCTTTTAATGCCAATGAAATATCCGTTGCTTCAATAATGGGTTCAAACATAGCCAAGGTTTGATTGAGTGAGGCATTTTGCTGCTGTTGATTCTTGCCTGCTAACCCGTGAATACAGTCACTAAATAATTTTTGTCCTGCATCCCAGCGACTAAACTCATCGGGCGAACCTGTCATTACTCTAGCTAACTGTTGCTGACTGTATTGATAATCGAGTTTAACTGGCGCACTAAAGCCATGGAGTAATGAAGGGATCGGCCGCGCTTCTATGCCGGTTAGTTCAAAGCTGTGGTGAGTGTCTGTTAGCTCTAATGTTGTTTGTTGTTCACCAGTAGACGTTAGTTTTAATGGCTGTTGAACCTCGTTTAACAAACTAAATTGCAAAGGAATAAGCAAGTTTTGTTTATCCGTTTGGTCAAATGTAGCCTCATGCTTTTGTTCAAAATCGATACGATAAGTCTTTGCCTCGGCATCATAAGCGTCTGTCACTATTACCTTAGGTGTACCGGATTGACTATACCATAGCCTAAATTGGGTTAAGTCTTTATCATTGGCGTCTTGCATCGCTTGTACAAAATCATCGCAGGTAACGGCTTGTCCATCAAAGCGCTTAAAATACAGCTTGATACCGGCCAAAAACCCTGTTTTACCTAATAAAGTAAATAACATTCTGATCACTTCTGCACCTTTGTCATACACAGTGACGGTATAGAAATTATTCATTTCAATTACTTCATCAGGCCTGATGGGGTGAGACATGGCGCTAGCATCTTCGGCGAATTGATGCTCTCGGATGATCTTTACATTTTTAATGCGGTTAACAATTGGCGATGACATATCGGCGCTAAATTGTTGATCGCGAAAAACTGTCAGTCCTTCTTTGAGACTTAACTGAAACCAATCGCGGCAGGTCACTCTGTTGCCTGTCCAGTTATGAAAGTATTCATGGGCGATAACGGCCTCGATATTAAAGTAATCTTCATCTGTAGCCGTTTCTGCATTGGCCAACACAAATTTACTATTGAATACATTCAACCCTTTGTTTTCCATCGCTCCCATATTAAAAAAGTCTACGGCGACTATCATGTAGATATCTAGATCATATTCAAGCCCAAACTCTTTCTCGTCCCAACTCATGGCCTTTTTTAGAGAATCCAAGGCGTGCTGACCTCGGCCAAGCATGCCCTTATCCACAAACAATTCTAAGGCAATGTCTCTACCAGATTGAGTGGTGAAACTATCTTTCAAAACATCGAAGTCCCCTGCCACCAGAGCAAATAAATAACAGGGTTTCTTAAAGGGATCAGACCATTTTACCCAATGTTGGCCGTTTTCTAAGTCCCCTGAATCGACTTTATTGCCGTTAGATAACAAAAATGGGAACTGTTGTTTGTCAGCATTTATAGTGACGTCGTAGGTAGCCAGCACATCGGGTCTGTCTAAGAAGTAGGTGATTTTTCTAAAACCTTCTGCTTCGCATTGAGTGCAATAAGCACCGGCCGAAAGATACAGACCTTCAAGAGTAGAGTTATCCTTAGGATTGACTGTATTCTCAATGCGTAAGCTAAATTGGTGACGACTCGTCGTAACTGTCAAAGTAGAATCTGTTTGTTGGAAGTTGGTGATCTCGCTGTCATCAATATGCACTGACGACAGGGTTATACCTTCACCATCCAAAATCAATGGCCTATTGTGATGACCGTTTCTCGTGACGGTAGAAATGCATACCACTTTTGTTTCGGTTTCATGCAAGCTAAGGCTAAGTTCAACATGCTCAATTAAAAAATCAGGTGCTTTATAATCGCTACGTTTTTTTACTGCGGGAATAATTGTGGACATTAAATTCTCAAGAATGGGATCAGGTTATCTCGACCAGCGAGACTTGTTGAGCAGACAACAAGTCAACGCTAGGCTTTGGTTTCGCTAAAATTAGGCTCAGAAGCGATCTCTGGTACGGGAATACGTAAAATTTTAATCCCAATGTAGGCATAAACAATAGCTAAAACAGGATTGATCAAATTAAAAAACGTGTAGAAAATATAATCTAAAGGATTCACCGCCAAAACGCCATGCATGTATACACCACAGGTATTCCAAGGTATCAGCGGTGACGTTAATGTGCCGCCATCTTCTAAACTACGAGACAAGTTAAGTTGATGTAAGCCACGTTTTTCAAATTCATTTTTGTACATTCTGCCGGGCATAACAATCGCCATATATTGGTCGGCAGTAATTACGTTAGTGCCTATACAGGTCAAAATTGTACGAGTGATCATGTCACCGGCTGTAGTGGCTCCTTTTAAAAAGGCGCTCACGACTCTTTTTAGTAGCCCTACTCGTTCTAGTACCGCTCCAAATGTCATGGCACACATAATAAGCCAAATTGTATTTAGCATACTCGACATACCACCACGACTTAACAAGCTATTGAGTGTATCACTGGAGGTTGAGAAACTTACGCCGTCAAACAACGCGGTCCAAACCACTATAATTGAACTTTGAAGCGCCCCGACACCTTCTTCAGATAAACTTGCTATGACTTCTGGCTGAAAAATAGCTGCCCAAATACCGCCTAGCAATGCACCAATAGCAACCGCAGGAAATGCAGGAACTTTTTTAATGGCCATGGTTAGTAACACAACTAAGGGAATCAGCATATGCAGCCCTAAATTAAACTCTTGCTGCAACAACCCTTGCATTTCTTCAATGCCTTTTGCTGATTCAGGTAAATCCGCACCAAAGCCTATAACAACAAACAAGATTAAAGTGATAACTATACTAGGCACAGTTGTCCAAAGCATATATTGAATATGTTCAAATAAGTTAGTTCCAGCTATAGCCGGTGCCAAGTTAGTGGTTTCTGACAGAGGCGATATTTTATCCCCAAAATATGCGCCCGAAATAATTGCCCCTGCAGTAATGGCTTCAGACATACCCATACCAATAGATACCCCCATCAGGGCCACACCAACAGTGGCCGCTGTGGTCCAGGAACTACCTATGCTCATGGCAACAATGGCACAAATTAAACAACTGGCGGCGTAAAACATCGACGGATTTAATAAGTCTAAACCGTAATATATAAGGGTGGGTACTGTGCCGGCTAACATCCAGGTACCAATTAGCGAGCCAACGGCAAGTAAGATAAGGATTGCACCTAACGAACGGGATATTCCCTTGATGATCCCTTGTTCAATATCGTCCCAGCTATAACCGTTTTTTAGGCCAATAATCGCTGCTATCCCCATAGCAACTAACAAGGCAATTTGGTTAGGGCCAAAAGAAGAATTGTCCTCAAATAAATAGACTGAACTACCCAAAAGAGTGACCAGTATTACGATGGGAATGAGTGCATCAGATAGAGATGCTTCTACCTTAGGTTTTTCAATTGTCATAATGTTTTACCATCCTGAAAGTTTAAATTGGGTATAAATCTAAATGGTGGTTTTTAACCCACTATCGAACGGTAAAACATCACGGCTATCACCACTGGACATACAAAACGTACATACCAAGGCCATATCTTCCAAAACAGACTATTTTCTGCTTGTTCATTTCCTTGCTTTAATTCGGCTAGAATTTGATCTCGCTTCCATACCCAACCGGCAAAAATACATAGCACTAAACCCAGTAAAGGTTGGCTATATTTAGTAGTTAAATCAATAACAAATCCAAATAGACTGCCCATATTAAATGCAATAGTTGAACTGGTTACAAAGACGAAGCATGCCAAAATCCATACAGCCCGTTTTCTGCCTAAGCCCTTGCTTTCCACCACATAAGCCACAGGCACTTCAAGCATAGATATAGAAGATGTGAGCGCTGCAATTATCATTAAAGCGAAAAATACAAAGGCGACATAAGTCCCTACTGTACCCATACTTTCAAATAACGATGGCAGAACGGCAAAAATAAGATTGGGCCCTTCAATTAAGGCCCCACTTTCAGAAAAAATAACGACACCATTATGTAAGGCTACGTACATCGCTGGAATGATTAACATGCCAGCCAAGATGGCGACCCCTATATCCACCAAAGCCACTGAAGCACCCAGAGTAGGCAGGTTTTCTTTGTTACTAACATAGGAGCCATAGACCAACATAGTACCCACGCCTAAAGACATGGAGAAAAACGCCTGCCCCATTGCGCTGATCAGTAGTTTTGGCTCCATAATGACACTAAAATTAGGTAGTAAATATGCCTTCCAACCTTCAACAGCCCCCTCTAAGGTTGATACATAGATAATTAACAAAGCAATAATAATGAATAATGCTGGCATCAAGCGCACCGACCAGCGTTCAATACCGCCTCTAACTCCGCCCGTAACTATACTGGCGGTCAGACACAGAAAAATGCCACTGAAAAGAATATCTCTAGTGTATGACGAAGTAACTAACCATGTTGATAAGGTATCTTGACCTAAGATGTCGCTGATGGTTTGTAGAAAATGTGACAACATCCACCCGGCCACTATGGCATAAAACGAGAGGATTAAAGAAACGGTGATAAAACCCCATACACCCGTTGCTCGACCTATATTACTGCCGGAAATCTTTCCTAAAGCATCAACCATATTTGAGCGGGTCGCGCGGCCAATAATCAATTCTGCCATCAACACTGGATAAGCTAAAAGAAAGGCCAAAATAATATAAACCAGCACAAAAGCTGCACCGCCATTACTTGCAACTTGTGTTGGAAACCCCCAAATGTTTCCTAACCCCACTGCTGAACCAGCAGCAGCCAGCACAAATCCCATTCGAGACGAAAACTCTCCACGTGCAGCCATATTTTACCCTTATTATTTTTATTATGTTTGGACTGGAAAGGGCTGCAAATGGCAGCCCTCTTTAATTTCTACTAATTCTTTTTGTTGTTGATAGCGTATTTTCCAACCGCTAGCACATCGTAAGTGATGTTCGCTGCCTCATCTAAAAAAGGATCAACGTCTTCAAGTGCATCAGGTAAATCATCCAAATTGTCTACCTTTTCCAACCCAAGTCGCACCAAACGTTCGTTGGTTCGCTTTAAGTTACGCTTTTCATTCTCAGACTTTTCTTTTAGTCGTTGTGTCTCGACTAATGAAATAGTTTTGTCTTCTTTCTTTATTTTATATCGCTCTACATCATCATAAATGTAGTTAAATTCCTCTTTAATACGTTGATTATGTAATGCGGTTAATCCTTTTACGGTATTTTTATTTTCACCAAAAGTAGTGTAATTAGCCCTCGCAATACTATCCCAAGGTAATGCATTATCTTCTTGGCTTTCTCCCCAGTCAGCATGATCAATTACAGAAGGAAACAAAATATCTGGAATGACACCTTTATGTTGGGTACTGCCGCCGTTTATTCGATAAAACTTCGCTATGGTAAATTGCACACTGCCTAAAGGATTCTCATACAAATCATAAATTCTTCCTAAGGGTCTATGCTGTTGTACTGTGCCTTTACCAAAGGTTTGCTCACCCAAAATAAGTGCACGGTTGTAATCTTGCATAGCTGCGGCAAATATTTCAGACGCCGAAGCACTGTAACGATCAACCAGCACCGTTAGCGGCCCGTCATAAACCACTTTTCCGTCCACGTCTTTTTCAATCCGAATCCGACCTGCACCGTCGCGGATTTGTACAACAGGGCCTTTGTCGATAAACAACCCTGAAAGTAAAGTGGCCTCGGTGAGTGAACCGCCACCATTTCCACGTAAGTCAACAATGACGCCCTGTACGCCTTGTTCATTAAGACTGTTAATTTCTTTGATAACATCTTTATGCAGATTGTTATAAAAAGAAGGAATGGAAATCACCCCAAGTTTTTGATCTTTGTTAGGGCCATCCTTAGGCACATACACCTCGGATTTAGCCGCTCTGTCTTCTAGCTTAATTTTGTCGCGCGTGAGAGTGACAACCACAGGTACTGACGACTCTGAAGAACCTTTTACCACTTGTAGCTTAACAACACTGCCCTTAGGCCCTTTTATTAATTCAACTACTTCGTCTAAACGCCAACCTATTACATCTACAAATTCATCTTTGTCTTGTGCCACGCCTACAATTTTATCTTCAGGTTTAATATTGTTAGATAAGTCAGCTGGGCCACCTGGTACTACACTGCGAATAACCGTAAAGTCGTCTTCACTGAGCAATACTGCTCCTATCCCTTCAAAAGATAGGTTCATGGCCATTTGGAATCGTTCAGCGTTTCGTGGAGACAAATAGCTAGTGTGGGCCTCAATACTCCGAGCAAAAGAGTTCATCAAAGTTTGAAAGACATCTTCGCTAGATGTTTGAGTCAAGCGCTTTATGGCCCTTTCATAGCGTTTCGTCAGTAACTCTTGGGTTTTTGGCCAATCTTTACCGGCTAATTTTAAATTAAGGGCGTCATATTTCACCCGTTGACGCCATAACTCGTCTAGTTCTTGGGTGTTTTTGGCCCAAGGCGCATCTTCACGATCGTAGACAAATTTATCGTTAGGCAATTCAAAGTTAAATTCCTTATCCAACAGCGTCAGTGCATACTCGTACCTTTGCGCACGACGTTGCATATTGAGTTGATAAATTTCATAAGCAATACTTAAATTGCCTTGTTCAATGGCATCATCAAATTTAGTTTTGTAGGCTGAAAAACGCTTAATGTCTTCAGAACTGAACACATTACGATTAAAGTCTAAAGAACGTAAAAATCGATCAAATATCTTAGTAGATAACTGATCGTCTAAATCAATTTGTTTATAGTGAGCTCGCAGAAACTGCGAAGAGACCCTTTTCGCAGAAGCAACATGCTGGGATTCCTGAGTGAGTTTGGGTAGGTCTTTAACTCCCAGCTTGCTCTCTATTGCCATAGAGCCACCGCTCATTACCAATAAAGCGGATACCACTGATAGTCGAATTGATTTAATCATGAATTTACCTCTTAGTACGTGCCAACCTTAGGTTGTCCAACTGAACTTTGACCACCATTCCAGTATCAAGTTGCACTTGAATGCCATCTTTAGTTACGTCGGTAATAGTAGCTGGCATGGGGCTTTTACCAATTTTCACAGTCACAGCAGTACCTGTGACTATGTGCTGCTGCTCTAATCTAGCTGCGGGTGGTTGTTTAACCTTGATCTGCTCTTTTTTGGCAACTTTAGAGGTTGGTTTAAACTTAGGCGCTTCTTTTTTCTTGAAAGCAGCTTTAACATCAACACCAGCAGCTTTTTGTTCCTTTTGCTGTTCTTTACGCTTTTCTGCCACTTTGGCTTTACTTTCATCAAGTTGCTTTTTGGCATGTTCTACATGTTCATCCTCAATAGCAGCAACATTATTACCATCCAAATCAATGCGATGAGCACCTTTCTTGATGCTATGTAAATAACGCCAACTATTGGTGTAATGACGCAGTGACGAACGCAGTAAGGTTTTACTTACTCGCTCTTCATTTTCTAAACGCTCTGCTAAATCTTGAAAAATACCTATTTTTAAAGGTTTAGCATCACCTTTAGTACTAAAACAAGTGGGGAATTGTTCAACTAAAAAAGTTATCACTTCTTTGCTGTTTGAAAATTTTTGTGGATTGTCCATTCAGTCTTCTAGTTTATTAGTTAACGGGGTTCTTGATGCTCATCATCCCAAGTTGCCAGAAGTTGGTCAACCCAGTCATACAAATCATCTTCATCTATATCGAGTAAATGTGCATCTTCTCGCCAATTTTCCCAAATATACTGGATCATATTCTCTAAAGAGTTGGAATTAATATCTTCATCGGCGTGATCAAAGAGCATATGTAGAATTGTATTTATTCTATCTGTCGCCTCACTTGCTCTATCTTCCCAAAAATCCATATCCTCTACAGTGGCAAGTACGACTTGAATATCCACCATATGTTTCATATTGCTTTACTCTTCGCTTCATCTGTTTGAGCTAGACTGGCTTCCAATATCTTAACAATGCCGCTTAGCCCAGCTTTATCTTCAAGATCGAAACGTGCGATCTCAGGACTGTCTATGTCCAAAACAGCGATGACTTGATT
This sequence comes from uncultured Paraglaciecola sp., assembly GCF_937123705.1. Taxonomy (GTDB): domain Bacteria; phylum Pseudomonadota; class Gammaproteobacteria; order Enterobacterales; family Alteromonadaceae; genus Paraglaciecola. The sequence goes on from NZ_CAKZKO010000038.1 coordinate 87,760, forward strand.
ATTTTGACGTATAGGTAACACAATCTCTGAATTAGATGCCGCGTCACATGCAATATGCCCTGAAAATTGATGCACATCTGCAATTAATTGAACGGCATCTTCTGAAACAGCTGTGCCACACACTCCCTTTCCAATTGGGATACGAATACAGGCCGGCTGCCCGTGAAAAGGTCCGAGTACCAATTGGCCATCCTTAACCACATAAAATCCAGCCCAATTAACCTTTTCTAATGCCCAATACAATATGGCGCTAATGTTCGCCATATTCGCTACCATATCATGCTCTCCGGCCACAATAGCTTGAACTTGTTGTGTCAATTCAGCGTACTGTTGTTGTTTGTTTTCTAGCATTTATCTAAACCTAATTATCTATATTTTTATAAACCGTCTTGTAGCGCAAAGACCACTTTCACTCTGGCCTGAGTAGACATTTCGCCGGCTTGATAACCTTGAGATGACGCTTGATCTTGCCTAGCTCGCATCATGACCGGAGCGACTGTACCAGATGATTGCTCTAATATGGATACAACCCCTGCCAATTTCAAGCCTAATACTTTTGCCATATCAATAGCTCGCTGCCTGGCATTTTTAAGAGCGTGTTCTAAAGCCTGTTGATAATTTTCATCATTGCGGCTGTTTGTAAACGTAAATTGATTAATATGACTGACGCCCAAATTTAAAACCTTATCTATTGCAAGTTCGTAAAGAGCTAAGCTTTTCAACGTTACGTTAATTTGCCGGCTTAAAATAAAGCCTTTTTGTTTTCTAGTTTTACTGTCATATTCTATCCAAGGGTTAAACCTGACTTGCAAAGATTGAATGGCTTTTTTATCGACCCCAATTTTAAGTAGTGCTTGAACCACTGCACTGGTTTTGGTGTTAATTGTTTTATTAAGCTCGGCGGCAAACTCGCCCTTCTGTTCAATTGTCATACTAAAACTAAAGCGGTCAGGCACACTTTGTACATTTCCAATACCTGATACTTCAATCACTCTATCTTGCTGAATATCATCCTTAGAAGAACTTGCAACAGCATGAGTCATCATCATGGTGAATAAAACTAACAAACCAATACGCATAAAATAACCTTAAGTAAATTTTTGAGAATAAATTGCCATCATCATAAGTTTACTTCCATGAACTAAAAATGAATAGCCTATGAAAAACAATCAGATGGCACAAACACGGTACCTTTCATTAATACTCTCGCACTGCGGCTCATAGCTACTTTATTTACCGACCATATACCATTGTCACTTTGTGTTTTCGCCCCAACAGTTAATATTCCCGAAGGGTGACCGAAGGTGACAGATTCAATTGAACCTCCGCCTGCCGCCTCATTGACCAAAGTACCAGGAATAGCCGCTGCTGTGCCGATGGCCACAGCAGCGGTACCCATCATAGCATGATGTAACTTACCCATTGACAGGGCTCTAACCAAAACGTCAATGCTTTGACCGTCAACGGTTTTACCACTTGAGGTAAGATACCCAATGGGCTTGGCTACAAACGCAATTTTAGGGGTATGTTGACGACTTACAGCATCGTTAATATTTTGAATCAACCCCATTTTAAGCGCACCATAGGCGCGAATCGTTTCAAAGCGAGCAAGAGCATCTACATCATTATTGATGGCATCCTGAAGTTCGGTGCCCACATATCCCAGTGCTTGTGCGTCTAAGAATATAGTGGGAATACCCGCATTGATCATCGTAGCTTTGAAATCGCCAATATTGGGTACATGTAGGTCATCAACAACATTCCCCGTTGGAAACATGGCTTCCTCGCCATCAACTGGGGCGACAAACTCCACTTTGACTTCAGCCGCAGCAAAAGTGACCCCATCTAACTCAAAATCACCGGTTTCTTGCACTTGTCCATCGGTAATAGGCACATGAGCAATAATGGTTTTGTGAATATTGGCTTGCCAAATACGTACCACACAAACACCATTTTCAGGAATACGCTTGGCATCAATCAAGCCATTGCTAATAGCAAAAGAGCCAACGGCGGCAGTCAAATTACCGCAATTCCCGCTCCAATCCACTACAGGTTTATCTATTGATACTTGACCAAATAAATAATCCACATCGTGATCGGCCTGGGTACTTTTGGACAAAATAACGGTTTTGCTGGTGCTGGATGTGGCACCGCCCATACCATCAGTTTGCTTACCATAGGGATCCGGGCTACCAATAACCCTTAACAGTAAGTTATCTCGGGAAGATCCAGCGACTTGAGCCGAGGAAGGTAAATCATCTAGTTTAAAAAACACACCTTTACTAGTACCGCCGCGCATGTAGGTTGCGTTTATACCTATTTGTGGCTTAAAACTCATTTTTTAGTCCCCTACTAAACGGCAGTTGATTCAAGAAAATCCTGAGCAAAACGCTGCAACACCCCACCCGCTTCATATACGCGGACTTCTTCGGCTGTATCTAAGCGGCAGGTCATAGGCACTTGAACTTGTTCGCCGTTTTTACGGGTAATATTTAAGGTTAAGGTCGCACCAGCCGCATAGTCGCCCACAACGTCGTAGGTTTCTGTGCCGTCTATATCAAGAGTTTGGCGGGTGGTACCGGCTTTGAATTCTAATGGTAATACGCCCATACCCACTAAGTTAGTACGGTGAATACGCTCAAATCCTTCGGCGGCTATGACTTCTACCCCAGCTAAGCGCACTCCTTTGGCAGCCCAATCTCGTGATGAGCCTTGGCCGTAATCTGCCCCTGCCACTATTATCAAGGGTTGTTTACGCTGCATATAAGTTTCGATGGTTTCCCACATGCGCTGTACTGTGCCTTCTGGCTCGAGTCTAGCTAATGAACCTTGTTTGACTTTGCCATCTTCCATAACCATTTCGTTTAATAATTTTGGATTTGCAAAAGTCGCCCGTTGCGCAGTGAGGTGATCGCCTCTATGGGTAGCGTAAGAATTAAAGTCCACTTCAGGCACCCCCATCTTATCCAAGTATTCACCCGCGGCGCTACTGAGCATAATGGCATTGGAGGGAGATAAGTGATCTGTAGTGATGTTGTCACCTAACACCGCCAATGGTCGCATGCCTTGCATAGTGCGCTCACCAGCCAGGGCACCTTCCCAATATGGCGGCCGGCGTATATAGGTACTTTGTGGTCGCCAATCATATAGGGGACTTTCTGCAGGTTCAAAAGCACCTAAATCAAACATAGGTCCGTACACTTTTTTAAACTGTTCTGGCTTAACAAACTCATTCACTATGGCATCAATTTGCTCGTCACTGGGCCAGATATCTTTAAGAGTTATGGCGTTACCGTTTTTATCATGGCCAAGGGTATCTTGTTCAATATCAAAGCGGATAGTTCCCGCTATGGCATAAGCCACTACTAAGGGTGGTGAGGCTAAAAAAGCTTGTTTAGCATAAGGATGAATACGTCCATCAAAATTACGATTGCCCGACAACACGGCCGTACTGTATAAATCTCGGTCCACCACTTCTTTTTGAATAATGGGATCCAATGCGCCACTCATACCATTACAAGTGGTGCAGGCGTAGGCCACAATACCGAAACCGAGTTTTTCCATTTCAGGTAATAAACCCGATTCTTGTAAATAATATTTGGCTACTTTTGAGCCAGGGGCAAAAGACGACTTAACCCAAGGCTTTCTAACTAACCCTAGTTCATTGGCTTTCTTGGCGACTAAGCCCGCCGCCACTACGTTGCGAGGATTACTGGTATTGGTACAACTGGTAATAGCGGCAATAATTACAGCGCCATCTGGCATTTCGCCTTCTTTAGACTCAGTGCTACTAGCAATACCTTTTGCGGCGAGATCTGTGGTGGCAACGCGGCGATGGGGGTTAGAAGGTCCCGCCATATTGCGGCCAACTGAGGATAAATCAAACTCTAGAACCCGCTGGTACTCGGCATCTTTTAAGTCATCCGCCCACAAACCAGTGTGTTTGGCATAAGTTTCAACCAAGGCTACTTGCTCAGGCTCGCGGCCGGTAATTCTTAGATAATCGATGGTTTGCTGATCGATATAAAACATGCCCGCCGAAGCACCATATTCTGGGGTCATATTCGAAATAGTGGCCCGATCGCCAATAGTAAGGTCGGCCGCTCCTTCGCCAAAAAACTCAAGATAAGCCGATACCACTTTAGCATTACGTAGAAACTCAGTAATAGCCAAAACAATATCTGTTGCGGTAATCCCTGGTTGGCGTTTACCACTTAGTTTGACTCCAACAATATTAGGCAAGCGCATCATCGAAGGGCGACCAAGCATCACGGTTTCTGCCTCTAAGCCACCTACACCAATTGCAATCACCCCTAATGCATCCACATGAGGTGTATGGCTGTCGGTGCCCACACAAGTATCGGGAAAAGCCACGCCGTCTCTTAATTGAATAACAGGGGACATTTTTTCTAGGTTAATTTGGTGCATAATGCCGTTTCCGGCGGGGATCACGTCGACGTTTTTAAAGGCGGTTTTGGTCCACTCGATAAAATGAAACCTGTCTTCATTACGTCTATCTTCAATGGCACGGTTTTTATCAAATGCTTCTGGGTCGGCCCCATCATGTTCAACGGCCAAGGAGTGGTCAACTATCAACTGAGTGGGAACCACAGGATTAACTTTGGCTGGATCGCCGCCCTGCTCGGCTATGGCGTCTCGCAAGCCTGCTAAGTCAACCAAGGCGGTTTGTCCTAATATATCGTGGCACACTACCCGTGCTGGATACCATGGAAAGTCTAGCTCTTGCTTGCTAAAAACAATCTGTTTGAGACCATCAGTTAGGGTTGCTGGATCACATTTTCGTACCAGTTGTTCGGCCAAAACTCGAGATGTATAAGGCAGCTTGGCGTAAGCCCCAGGACTAATGGCTTCTATAGCACTTTTGGTGTCAAAAAAATCAATTGGGGCTCCACCTATAGTGTAACCAGGCAGTGGTTTGCGAAATTCGTAGTTCATGTGTAGATCCAGCAAGTAGAAAAGAAAAATCAGGCCGGCTGCTGCCGACCTGTAATAAAAATGCCTCTATCGTTGACTAATAGCCGGCACTTTTCTTGGCTCGGCACCAATATAATCGGCACTTGGGCGGATAATGCGGTTATTCGAACGTTGTTCCATTATATGAGCCGCCCAACCAGTAAGACGTGAGCACACAAATATAGGCGTAAATAACTTAGTTGGAATGCCCATAAAATAATAGGCCGAGGCGTGAAAGAAATCGGCATTGCAGAACAATTTCTTGCTATCCCACATAAACTCTTCACAAGCCACAGAAATATCATATAGCGCGCTATCTCCAAATTCTTGTGCAAGTTTAGCAGACCAAGCTTTGATGATGACATTGCGAGGATCTGATTCACTATATATGGCATGGCCAAAGCCCATGATCTTTTCTTTGCGCGCCAACATACCCGCCATTTTTTCTTTGGCATCACTTGGTGAACTAAACTTCTGTATCATATCCATAGCCGCTTCATTGGCTCCGCCATGCAGTGGTCCGCGCAACGAACCAATAGCGCCTGTCACACAAGAATACATATCAGACAGAGTAGAGGCGCACACACGGGCGGTAAATGTCGAGGCATTAAATTCATGTTCGGCATACAAAATAAGCGACACATCCATGACTTTACTGTGCAATTCAGAAGGGGTTTCACCTGTAAGGAGTTTTAAGAAATGCCCACCAAGAGAATCTTCATCCGTCATGCAATCTATTTCTACACCTTCGTGGCTAAATCTGTACCAAAAACACATGATGGCAGGAAACGCAGCTAATAATCGGTTTGATGCGGTATTTTGTTGGCTAAAATCAGTTTCTGGCTCAAGGTTACCCAAAAATGAACATCCGGTTCGCATTACATCCATTGGATGCGCGTCGGCAGGGATCATTTTTAGCACTTCTTTCAAGGCTTGTGGTAAGTCACGTTGACTTAGTAATTCGGCTTTATAGCTGTCTAATTGCTCTTGGTTGGGTAATTCGCCGTTAAAAAGTAAATAAGCCACTTCTTCAAATGTAGCGTTATCGGCTAGATCCGACACATCATACCCACAATAGGTTAGACCCGAACCAGATTTACCCACAGTACAAAGTTTAGTTTCGCCAGCGCTTTGTCCTCTAAGACCAGCACCTGTTAATTTTTTTGTCGCCATAATTGATTCCAACTTATTTTTTTGTCAGGCCATGGTTTACTTGAGCCATGGCTATAGGATTGTATTTACGCCTTGAGTGGCGATAATTATTTATTTTTGCCTTCAGAAAACAAGGTATCTAATTTCTGTTCGTAATCGTGATAACCCAAATAGTCATACAGTTCCATGCGAGTCTGCATGCTATCGACTACCGCTTTTTGATCACCATTTGTAAGGATAGACTGATACACATTTTCAGCGGCTTTATTCATGGCTCTAAAGGCACTTAATGGATATAGCACCATATCGGCTCCCCACTCCCCTAGCTGTTTTTTATTCCACAACTCAGTTTGGCCGAACTCTGTGATATTAGCCAAGATTGGCACATCTAAGGCTTCAGCAAAGGCACGATAATGCTCTTCGGTTTTCACCGCTTCGGCAAAAATTCCATCGGCGCCTGCTGCGACATAGGCTTTAGCCCGTTCGATAGCGGCGTCTAGTCCTTCTTGAGCAAAAGAATCAGTACGGGCCATAATGAAAAAGTCGGGATCGGTGCGGGCATCCACTGCGGCTTTTATTCTATCGACCATTTCTTGTGTCGACACAATCTCTTTATTAGGACGATGCCCACAGCGCTTTTGCGCCACTTGATCTTCCATATGCACTGCGGCAGCACCAGCTTTTTCCATATCACGAATGGTTTTTGCAATATTAAATGCCCCACCCCAACCTGTGTCAATATCAATCAACAAAGGCAAGTCACAGGCCGCAGTAATACGTTGTACATCTACCAGTACATCATTGAGTGAGGTCATGCCTAAGTCAGGTAAACCATAAGAGGCGTTGGCTACACCACCACCGGATAAATAAATGGCCTGGTGACCTATTTGTTTAGCCATCATGGCAGAATAGGCGTTAATGGTGCCCACAATTTGTAGCGGTTGATTGTCTTTTAGCGCTTGACGAAAGCGTTGTCCGGGACTGGTCATAGAGTATTCATCCGTTTTTCGACGTTTTTGCGTGATGCTGATATATGCCTGCGCATAAGTATTTCAGCTAGTTCACCATCTTGATCTTCGATGGCTTGAATAATGTGGTGGTGTTCCCCCAATGCTCTTTTGGCACGAGGGCTGGCCATACCGAATTGAAATCGGTACATGCGTAATAAATAGTATAATTCTTCACACAGCAAACGAATAAGTAGTTTATTGCCACTGCCCATTACAATACGAAAATGAAAGTCTAGATCACCTTCTTTTTGAATATAAGCTTGGCCTTGTTGCAGTGATTCGTTTTGATTGTGCTCTTCTAACAAGTGTTTTAGCTCGGCAATATCCAGCGCCGTCATATTCTGTGCAGCTAATCGACAAGCCATGCCTTCTAAGGATTCTCGGACTCTAAAAATATCAAGCAATTGCGCTATTGATAAGGTCACCACCCGATAACCTATATTGGCTTTTCGCTCTAATAAACCGCAACCTTCGAGGCGAGATAAGGCATCACGCAAAGTACTACGGCTAATTTCATAATACTTGGCTAGTTCTGGCTCACTTAACTTTGCGCCGGTTAGAATATCACCTTCCACAATGCGCTGGCGAAGGTCGCTAAATACCGCATCGGCACGGGTAACATTAGTAGATGTGGTTGCTGTGAGTTGCAAAGCTTAATTGTCGACAATAAGAAACGATATGACTATATTAAACCTTACAATAAAAATAACAAGGGGAACTGTCGACAATTCCCCTATTGTAAATAATCGAATTACGATAGAACCTTAGCTAGGCTAGATACACAATAATCAACATTCTTTTGACTTGAGGCACAGCCCATCAAGCCTATGCGCCAGACTTTGCCAGCTAGTTCACCTAAGCCAGCGCCAATCTCTAGTTCAAACTCAGTGAGCAAACGACTGCGTACTTGAGCATCATCAACCCCGTCAGGAATACTCACCATATTTAGCTGAGGTAGTCGATAAGCCTTATCTACTACAAATTCTAAGCCTAAATTTTCTAACCCAATTTTTAAACTTTGATGATGTTGTTGATGGCGAGCCCAAGATTTTTCAAGGCCTTCTTGCTGCAGAATGAGCAGTGATTGGTGTAACGCATAGATACTGTTTACAGGCGCAGTGTGGTGATAAGCGCGTTTTGCGCCTTTACCCCAATATCCCATCACTAAATCCATATCTAAAAACCAACTTTGCACCGGGTGTTGCCGTTGCTTAATGGCTGCAATGGCTTTGTCGCTAAAAGACACAGGAGATAAGCCAGGCACACAAGATAGACATTTTTGAGTCCCTGAATAAATGGCGTCAATCTGCCAATCATCCACTTTTAACTCGCTACCGCCTAAAGAGGTCACTGCATCGACTATGCTCAAACAATCAAATTCTTGGGCCAATTGGCACAGTGTTTTTGCATCGTTTAAGACCCCGGTTGAGGTTTCAGCATGGACAAAAGCTAAGGCTTTGGCATCGGGATTGGCTTGCAGCGCCTCTCTAACTTTTTGCACATCAGTTTGTTTACCCCAAGTATCCAGCACCATGATGGCTTGTCCACCACAGCGCTGCACGTTTTGCTGCATGCGGCCACCAAACACCCCGTTTTGACACACTATGACTTTGTCGCCTGGTTCAATTAAATTCACAAATACTGCTTCCATACCTGCCGAACCCGGTGCCGAAATAGGCATAGTTAAGGCATGACTGGTTTGAAAGGCATATTGTAATAGCTGCTTGACTTCATCCATTAGTGTTACAAACTTAGGATCGAGATGCCCAATTGTGGGCCGAGCTAAGGCTTCAAGTACTTGAGGATACACGTCTGAAGGACCAGGCCCCATTAGTACGCGAGAAGGTGGGACAAAAGAAGAAAATGATGACGACATGGGCGCTCCAAGTTTTAGCAAATAATGGGCTTAATTCTTACAGCAAAAGCCCATAGCTACAACACAAGATACTGAGGATAATTAAGATAAATACAAAAAAACCTATACATTCTGAATAATTCACAAAAAATTAAATTAACTCTACTCAGCTTTCTGATAGGTCACTCCTTAATGCTAAATGGTATAAACTACTGATTTATTGAAAGTTAAAATATTCTTTTAAAATAATCTATTATTTAGCCAAAGTTGTTCTAGTATTAGTAGTCCTGTTTTGTGGTTTTATTTATTGAGTAAATGTTAAAGTTAGCGCACGGCTCTATCATAGAGCCATTCCCCTAAGCCCGAGCTAGTGATAGTTTCGGGCCTTTTTTTGTCTGTGTACTTTTTGTTAATTGTGGGGCAGCTATCTATACCGCCTTTAGTTGAGTGGAAAACCGTTTTGCATTCTCCACATAATGAAGCGCAGATTGCTCGAGCATTTTTTGCTGATGCTCGGGAATAGTTTTAATTATTTTTGCGGGGGAGCCCACCACAAGTGAGCCATCTGGAATTTGCATATTTTCGGTGATTAAGCTGTTAGCGCCTATCAAGCAATATTTACCAATTTTCGCACCGTTTAACACCACGCTATTGATGCCTATTAGGCTATAATCGCCTATCTCACAGCCGTGTAACATCACTTTATGACCAACAGTCACGCCTTTGCCTAAGGTAAGAGGGATCCCATGATCAGTATGTAATATTGAGCCATCTTGTACATTGCTGTCAGCGCCTATGGTAATGACATCACAGTCACCACGCACCACAGCATTAAACCACACACTGCTGTTTTGATGCATCACCACTTTTCCGATGACATGGGCACCAGGTGCTACAAATGAACCTGGATCGCACTGCACATTATCCGCCCCTAAAGAATAAATCATTGCTCACCTCCTATTTTTCGCATTAAGCCCTCTTGCATGGTTGAAGCCACTAATTTGCCATCACGATTGAAAAACTGTCCTCTAACTAAACCTCTGGCACCTCCTGAAAACGGGCTTTCGGCGCAGTATAATAACCAATCATCGAATTCGAACGGATGATGAAACCACATTGAGTGGTCAATAGTGGCCATAATTAGATTTTTATCTTTATTCGCCACCCCGTGAGGATGTAATGCAGTAGATAAAAAATGGTAGTCAGAAGCGTAAGCCAGCATCACTTGGTTTAGGTTGATATTGCCGGATAATAGCTCTTGTGCCTTCATCCAAATATAACGCTTTGGCTCTTGGACAACGGCTTTAGTAGGATCCACATAATCGACTGTGCGCATATCAATAGGTTTGTGATAACCGTCGCTTTCACACATACGTTTAGGGGCACTTTTGCTAGCAAACACTTTGATGTCGGATTCAATCTCTTCTGGTGGTGGCACATCTGGCATCTCAGCAGATTGGTGGCTGAGGCCCTTTTCGGGTGTTTGAAAAGATGCTGTCATATAGAATATATTTTTGCCGTTTTGAATCGCTTTCACTCTGCGACTTGAAAAGCTACGGCCATCCCGCACATTTTCTACATCAAATACCACGGGTTTATTGGCGTCCCCTGGCAACAAAAAATAACTATGAAAAGAGTGGCAGATACGACCTTCTGGCAAGGTTAACTGGGCTGCCGCAAGCGCTTGACCCAATACTTGACCTCCAAATAACGCGCGGAACCCTAGATCCCAGCTTTGCCCACGAAACAAACCTTCTTCTAGTGTTTCTAAGGTTAACAACTCTACTAATTTGACGTCTGACATAATTTCTCTATCTATTTATGGCACTGAGGACATCTACCCTAGGTGCTTTGTTGTGGGTTCTTAGGGTAAAATTTATCAGGTAATTGCCCTTGATGGGTAAAAAATCGCGTATCTTTGAAGGGTAATTTCATAAAGCCCGAGATCCCAAGGCCTTCAATAGTGGGAATAAGATCGATGACATCCTTGAGTAAACTCTTAAATTCAAGCTCTAATCCATGGTTCAAAAGCTTATAATCGCTATGTATTTTAAGGTGGGTGGGTAATGCTTCAAAAATAATACAGCCGGTGTGATGAATACTGTTGAGTTGACTGATCACGCTCATTAACGGTTTAGGTAGGGTTAATAATTCGTCGGGATCGTCACCATCCTCAAAATAAGAATGCATACGGCTATCATGTTCTGTAAGAGACACAGCACTTAGCTCATAGGGTATTTGCATGGAGATTTCAGGAATAAACGGCTTAGCTTCATCAGTTCTCTCGATATGCAGAGTATCCCGCGCATTAAACATGCAACATTTAAACACCCCGACTCGATTGATTGCTCTGGCAAAATGCACCACGTTATTGACTGATGCTTCAAATGACTTTTTAAGCGCCGCATCATACAAATTCAAACTCGAGTCTATAAACACCCCTGTTTCTTCCCATCTTACCGCTAGACCGCCTACTACTGGGTATTTGCCTAAACGACTTATTGCTGCGACAAAGGCTTTTTCGGTATCTCCCATGCCTTGCATATAATTTTTATAGTAACGGTCGAATTGTGCATCATCGATATATTTAAGTTGTTGTTCAGTTTGGTCGGTTTCAATGCGTAAAAACGACTTTCGTGAGCTATACACCACAGAGTCTATTTCTTTACTGTGGGGGCTTACACTAGTGGGGATCAAGGCAATATGCGCTGGTTGTAGGCTGTTATTTAACACCACATTTTTAATATATTGCATGTTATTAATAAAGTAGTCACCGCCCTGCTGGCGTAATGCTGGGGAATCACTCATCATGGCAGATAAGGTTTTCGCTAGCTCTTGGGGTAAACCTAAAGCGTTGGGGGTAATCACCTTATGCCCAAAACGACTGGATTGGCCCGACGCTAAAGCATACAGAGTACTGGCCAAGCCCTGTTCATCGAAACGTACTGATGACAAACCACCGTTTAATTGGTCTTCGCCAATAAAATACACATCCCCTAATCTGGCATTGGTTTGCTGCATATCACCAGACATTAAATCCATAATATTACTGCCCACAAACTGGCCCTGGTGATCGATTTGCGCGAATACCGATGATCCCCAATCAATGAGTCCTACTTCTTCGTTTTCTTCGTCAAATACAATGTTTGAAGGTTTGATATCGCCATGGACTATAGGTTTACATTCATCGTCTTGCTTATGTGAGCGAAGGTTCAGCAGAATATCAGCTAACTGCACCGCAATTTTTATAATTAAACGTACTGATAAAGGCCCATATTTAAGGGAGATTTTTTCTAAGTCTTCGCCTTTGGCTCTGTCCATCACCAAAATAGATTGCTTTTTGATACGTTGATATTCAATTAAAGGAGGCACATAAGGGTGATCAACCAAGCTCAACATATAGGCTTCTTCTTCTAAGCGGTCTTGAATATGTTGAGGCAAATTTATTCGCGAAAATTTAAAAACTTGCTGATGATTCTGGGTTTTGTTGGGCCCTTGCTCAGTAGATGTTTTTGACACAGTACCAGCAAAAGCAAAGCCAAAGGCGCCCTTGCCTATTAGCTCTATGTCTTGATACCCCAATTTTTGCAGTTGCGCAGTACATAAACTAAACCAATCTTTAAGTTTTTTGGCATCTTTATGAGACAACAAATAGATAGACTGTTCGTCGGGTATATAAAAATGTTTAATATTGGCCGGTTGCAACATAATAATTAAACTAACTTATTCCTTGATTAACCAATCAACTGAGTAAGAAGCCTTCGCACTTTGCGCCATTATTGGGCTAAGCTCTTGTAAACTTTCAGTGACTCGTATATCAAACTGCCAAGGGGCGTTGATCACTAGCATCCCCGAGCCATACATGCCCTCTGCTTCATCAGCAGCGGTTACGCATAACTCTATATTAAGCATATTCTTGAATGCGCTCTGAGATAGGCTTTGTAACATGGCCTCACTTTTACCTTTTTTACTGGCGCTGCTATCAAAATCCTTATTGGGATCTTTTCTCGCACTAATAAGGGGATACCAGATGGCAAAAATAGCCGAACTCCACTTTTTGTAGGTGGCCGATACCGTATCAACCACTTGCTGGTACTCACTGGCCATTTCGTAGGAGGGATCAATCAAAACCATGCCACGTTGCATAGCAGGTGGCGTTAAAGCTAACAGCCCTTCGTATCCATCGCGGTGATGAATAGCGATATTTTTACCTCCTATATTGCTCTTGAGGTTTAAAATTTCTTGATTATGCCACTCCATTAACACCATTTTGTCTTGTGGCCTTAGCATAGACTTGGCAATTTCTGGGGAGCCAGGATATTGTTTAAACTTTTGATATTCAGCCACTAAGGCCAAATATTGGTTTAGTGCAGTGTTTTGCACAGCACGACCTGACAAACGGTTAATACCTTGCATAAATTCATTGGTTTTAAGGGATTCTGCCGAGTCGAGTTGATACAGCCCGGCGCCACTGTGGCTATCAAAATAGCAAAAGCCTTTATCTTTGCTTTTGAGTTTGTCAATCAGCAACATCTGACAAAGATGTTTTAAAACATCACCATGATTACCAGCGTGAAAGCTATGTCGATAACTTAACAAGAGTACATTCCTTTATAAAACGGATTGATATAAGCACTGATCTTAAAGCAAAAATAAACCCGCAGTAAGCGGGTTTTATAAAAACTATCGGGTTACGGCCAACATAGTAATGGGATTTTCCAAATAGGATTTCCATAAGTTGTTAAACCTTACCATAGTCGCCCCATCAATAATGCGATGATCGCCCGACCAACTCACATGCATAATATTAACGGCTTTAATTTGGTCATTTTCATCAAACCTTGGCAAACGCTGCATCTTACCTAATGCTACAATAGCGGACTCGGGGGCATTGATTACAGGTGTGGCAACGGTTCCCCCTAATACTCCAATATTAGAGATACTAATGGTCCCGCCTTTTAGGTCATTACTGCTTAATCTGCCTTGACGGGCTAAGTCTACTAACTCGTTGGACTTTTTGGCCACTTCAAATAACGAAAGGTTCTGCACCCCTTTAATATTAGGCACCACTAATCCAATTTTTGAATCTACGGCGACCCCAATATTGTGGTCATCGAAATAAGTGACTTCGCTGCAGTCATCGTTCACTTGGCTATTGATGATTGGAAATTGTTCCAAAGCCAAAGACATGGCTTTGATAAAGAATGGCATAAAGCTGAGTTTCACGCCGTCTTTTTCAAATGAGGCTTTAAGCTGCGCACGAGCGGCAATCAGGTTATCCATTTCAATTTCTTCACTGACACTAAAATGTGGCACAGTAAAAACTGAATGCATCATGTGTTTCGCCATGGCTGCCTGAATGCCGCGAATAGGTTCAACGCGCTTTCCACCTGCTTTAGGGGCCGTTGATCTAGTTGCAATCACTGCAGCGCTTTGATTGCTTGCACTGGTACTGTCCGTTAGATCTTCTTTTAGTACTCTGCCTTTTTCACCACTTCCGGCTACCTGAGATAGGTCTATGTCTAGCTCTCTTGCTAAACGTCTAACCGCAGGACTGGCGAGCGCTTTGCCTGAGGCGCTATTGTCAGAGGCCATTGTTGCCGGTTCAGGGGCCTTGGTTTCAGGTGCAGGTGTATCTTCTTGAGTGGCTACCGCCGCCGCTGGCGTTTCTCCTGCGATCTCCATGGCAAATAACGGAGAATGCACCTTGGCGATATCCCCTTCTGCGTAATACAGCTTAGACACTACACCACTATACTTAGCCGGAATTTCGACTAAGGCTTTATCGGTCATGACTTCTACAACAGGTTGATCTTCTTGAATGTTCTGGCCTTCGGTGACTAACCACTTAACCACTTCACATTCCACTATGCCTTCGCCAATATCAGGCAGAATAAAATCTTGCATACTTTTCTCCTAAAAATTGACTGTGCGTTTTATCGCTTCGAAGGTTTTTAAATGATCTGGCATATATTCTTTCTCATGGGCCAAGGGATACGGCGTATCTAATCCACATACTCGGCAAATAGGTGACTCTAAGTGCAGAAAACAATTCTGTTGAACAGTGGCAGTAATTTCGCCAGCAAAACCAGCGGTAAGCGGCGCTTCGTGATTGATCAACAAGCGCCCAGTTTTTTCAACTGAACGACAAACGGTTTCTACATCCCAAGGCAATATACTTTGTAAATCAATGATTTCACAGGATATTCCTTGCTCTTCTGCCATAGCTGCGGCTTTTTCAATGATTTCTACTTGGGCGCCCCAGGCCAATAAGGTGATATCAGTGCCTTCTTTCACCACATCAGCTTGACCTAGTGGTAATTGGTAATCTTCTTCTGGCACCTCGCCTACTGAAGAGCGATAAAGGCGTTTAGGCTCCATAAAGAGCACCGGATTATCATCACGAATGGATTCCAACAATAAACCTTTAGCCTGATAAGGATTGCGCGGGATCACCACTTTCAAACCGGGAACATGGGCAAAAAAGGCTTCTGGCGACTGAGAGTGATAATGCCCACCTGCAATGCCGCCGCCGTAAGGGGTGCGAATAGTCAGCGTTCCACTAGAGAACTGCCCGCCAGAACGATAACGAAATTTAGCCGTTTCGTTCACAATTTGATCAAAAGCAGGAAATATATAATCGGCGAATTGAATTTCAGCAACGGGTACAGAACCTTGTGAGGCAAGACCAGTAGCAAAACCAATAATGCCTTGCTCGGTTAAAGGCGTATTAAAACAACGGCCTTTGCCAAAGGTTTGCTGCAAGTTACTGGTGGCTCTAAACACCCCACCAAAATGCCCTACGTCTTCACCAAACACCATGACTTTCTCATCATCATTCATAGCTGTTATAAGCGCATTATTTACAGCCTGTAGCATATTCATTTTAGCCATGTTACAGCCTCCCTGATGTTTTTGGATAGGCATCTGGGTACTTGCCAATATGTGTCTTTAATTCTTCTAGTTGCGCTTTCAAGTGCCAAGGCGGCGTATCGTAAACGTCTTGTATAATCTCATCTACAGGGCAAATAGGTACTTGTTCTGCTACTTTTAAGGCTTGTAGAATATCTTGTCTGCTTTGCTCTTTAAAGCTCTGATTCTGTTTCTCATCAAACCAGCCTTTAGACTGCATCCAAGTCTTAAAGCGCATTACTGGATCTTTTAATTGCCAACCTTGTTCTTCGTCTTTTGAACGGTAGCTTGTTGGGTCGTCTGAAGTAGAATGAGCGGCTAATCTATAAGTCATGGCTTCTATTAACACCGGGCACTGTTGTGCCACGGCAATCTCACGAGCTTTTTGCGTGGCGGTGTATACGGCTAATACATCGTTACCATCTACGCGAATAGTTCTAATACCATAACCTAAACCTCTTGAAGCAATACCATCACCTTTAAACTGTTCTTCAGATGGTGTGGAGATTGCGTAGCCGTTATTACGGCAGAAGAAAATAGCAGGGCAATTTAGTACTGCCGCCATATTAAGGCCTGCGTGAAAGTCGCCTTCAGATGCGGCACCTTCACCAAAGTAACAGATAGTAATTGCGTCTAGTCCCGCCATTTTCTGACCATAAGCATAACCACTTGCTTGAGGAATTTGAGTGCCTAAAGGTGAAGATATAGTCATAAAATTCAAGGCTTTAGAGCCATAATGAATAGGCATTTGGCGACCTTTGTTCAACTCGTCTTGATTGCTGAACATTTGATCCATAAATTCTTTGGTGCTAAATCCTCGATATGCTAATGCGCCTTGTTCGCGATATTGAGACATGATCATATCTTGTGGCTCAAGTGCAGCAGCACTGGCAACGGTCGAGGCTTCTTCTCCGGTACAGGCAAGATAAAAGCTGATCCTGCCTTGGCGCTGGGCAGCAACCATTCTTTCATCTAAAAGCCTGATATATTCCATAGTTTGCAGGATTTTATGGGCTTTTTCTTGGGTCATTTCAGACAATATTGCATCGGGATGCAAGGTACCATCTGGTTGCAGTACTTGTAGCATGGGAATATCAATCAGGCCGTTTTCAATAATACTTACCTGATGAACCAATCCAATATTAGCTAAATGATTTCTATCTTTCATTTACCAACCTATGACTGTCACAAACACAACAATAGTGCTTGTTTATTAATTGTAATGATGTTGTTAATAGTAGATGCATATTAAAAATTGGGTCTTGCCAATTCAGATTGGTAGCAAACAATAAAAGAATAGAAGCACTATTTTGATAAAAAAAAGATGATATATATCCTATTACAGAAAAGCTGATGGGCTTTTATACATTATTTTGTAGTTTGCTCTTTTTACGGTAAATTAAGTTGCGTAATTATCCCTATTAATAAGAGGAATCTATGTCCAAAACATACCCGTTAAGCGCCATAATGTTAGCCCTATCTGTTGGTCTAACAGCATGTAACCAAAACACTCCCTCTGTTGAGCCTACTGCGTCAACTCCAGTGGTCACAGCCGATGATGCCAAACAATTTGTGGATACAGCACAACAAAAACTAGGCAAGCTGAGTTTACCCTCTGCGCAGGCGGCATGGGTATACCAAACTCATATCAATCAAGATACCGCAGCTCTGTCAGCCTATTTCTCTGAAAAGTACGGCAGTTTATCTTCCTTGTTAGCCAAACAAGCGGCAGATTTTAATAAGGTAGAAGTTGATGCAGATACTCGCCGTAAATTAGATTTAATGCGTAACAGCCTAGTCTTGCCAGCTCCTGCGGCCCCTGAAAAATCTGCTCGCTTGTCCCAAATTACTTCAGATTTAGAAGGCATGTATGGCAGTGGTAAATATTGCCGCAGCGATAATGACTGCATGAGCTTAACTGATATGAGTAACATTATGTCAACCAGTCGAGATGAGGCATTACTACTTGAAATGTGGCAAGGCTGGCGCACAGTATCCCCTCCCATGAAGGCTTTGTATGAAGAAGAAGTTACCTTAGCCAATGAAGGCGCTAGAGAATTAGGCTTTGCCGACATCAGCGAGTTGTGGCGTGGTGGCTATGATATGCCTGCCGCCGAGTTTGCCACTGAGCTAGACAGATTATGGGGGCAAGTCAAGCCTTTCTATGATGCGCTACACTGCCATGTACGCGCCGAATTAGGTAATGAATATGGCATCGACAAAGTGCCACAAGACAAACCTATACCTGCCCATTTACTTG
Organism: uncultured Paraglaciecola sp.; assembly: GCF_937123705.1. GTDB lineage: Bacteria > Pseudomonadota > Gammaproteobacteria > Enterobacterales > Alteromonadaceae > Paraglaciecola. The sequence goes on from NZ_CAKZKO010000038.1 coordinate 105,923, forward strand.
GCAACATGTGGGCCCAAACTTGGGGAAATGTCTATGACTTAGTCAAACCAAAACAAGAGTTAGATGTCATTGATGTAACTGAGGCTTTAGCAGAGCATAATTATGATGAAGTGAAGATGGTAAAACAGGCTGAATCGTTCTTTTCTTCATTAGGATTTGCCCCGTTACCTGAAACATTCTGGGAACGCTCACAGTTTAGTAAACCTAATGATCGTGAGGTAGTTTGTCACGCTTCCGCTTGGGATATTGATGAAAAAGACGATTTACGCATAAAAATGTGTATTCAAAAAACCGGCGAAGAATTTGCGGTAATTCATCATGAATTAGGGCATAACTACTATCAGCGCGCTTACAAAGATCAACCTCTTTTATATAGAGGGTCAGCTAACGATGGCTTCCACGAAGCAATTGGTGATACCGTAGCCCTTTCAATCACTCCCAAATATCTCAAGGAAATTGGGTTAGTAGACAGTATCCCGGATGCTTCGAATGATATTGGAATGTTATTAAAATTAGCATTGGATAAAATCGCTTTTGTACCCTTTGGTTTAATGGTTGATCAATGGCGCTGGAAAGTGTTTTCAGGCGAAGTCAAACCTGCCGATTATAATAAAGCATGGTGGGAATTAAGAGAAAAATACCAAGGAGTAATGGCCCCAATCGAGCGCGATGCCGACGCTTTTGACCCTGGTGCCAAGTACCATGTACCAGGAAATACACCTTATACCCGTTATTTCATAGCCCATATTTTGCAATTTCAATTTCACAAAACCTTATGTGAGATATCTGGCAATACCGATCCTATTCACCGCTGCTCAATTTACGGCAGCGAAAAAGCCGGTGAAGCCTTAAATAACATGTTAGAAATGGGTAAGAGTAAAACGTGGCAAGAAGCGTTAACCACGCTAACCGGAAAAGGTGAAATGGATGCCAGCGCCATACTGGACTATTTTGCACCGTTAAAAGTATGGTTAGATGAACAAAACCAAGGCAGAAGCTGCGGTTTTTAACCTAAAATAGGAATAAAAAAAAGCCTTGCCGATTAAGGCAAGGCTTGTAACTTTAATGTCACTTAGAAGTTGTACGTTGCTTTAAGGTAGTAGAAACCACCATTGTAATCAAACGGACCACTTTCGTAGTAAACCCCACCCACTGCAGCATATGCATCAGGTTTAAGTTTTTCTGCTTTTTGATCAAGCAGATTATTAGCACCAGCAGTGATGGTAATACTATCGGTCACAAAGTAATTTACTTCTAAATCAATTGTAACTGCATCACTTGCCAAACCTGACCATCCAAAACTGGTATCATCGGCATGGGTTGCATAATAACTACCAAAATAATTCGCTCGAATGAACATGCTTGCAGCATCCCAATTTTGCGAAACAGTAAAGGTAGAACGGTAATTAGGCATACCTTTTTCTAAACGTTTTACTTTACCCGCATCAGTTGTCTCTGGGTTATGCTTATCAACTGTGGTTTCATTCCAGTTAAAGGCCAAGGCAAAATCAGTATCACCACTATCAAATAATTCCATGGAATAATTAGCAACTATATCCACACCTTCAGTGGTGGTATCAAAATCGTTAGCAAAGTAGGTCACCGCAGATGTTAATTCTGGATTTTGCACCCCAAGAGCTTCAAGCTCAGCATAGTCTTCTGGGAGTACATCAATTTGACTTGACTGTGTAATGCGGTCTTCTACTTCAATGTTGTAATAATCAATAGTGAAAAAGAAGTCGCCGTTTTCATATACGCCACCTAATGCAAAGCTAGTAGAATTTTCTGGCGTGAGCTCTTTACCACCATAAAAGGCTGCTAATGGATCGGTAGGAGGTGCGGTGAAACTTTGAATAAGATCGCCGTTCACAATAGAAGTAGCGGTATTAACTACATTCGCCTGACCTACTGTAGGGGCGCGGAAACCAGTACTGGTTGAGCCTCGTAAAGAAATTTCATCGTTAACCGCGTATTGCGCAGTTAATTTATAGTTAGTGGTATCACCAAATGAAGAGAAATCTTCATAGCGTATTGCACCGCCCAACAATAAGTCTTCGGTAACATAGGCTTCAACATCAATATACAATGCAATATTGCTTCTGCTGTTTTTACCTTCTGCTTCAGGCCCAAAACCTTTAAACCCGTGAGAGCCAATATTAAAGCCTTGATCAGCATAAGGGCCTGCTAACCAAGAATTCTCTTCACCTGCAATAATTTCAAAAGACTCATCACGCCACTCAAAACCACCCGCCACATTGATAGGCTCATACAAGCCAGCATCAACACCTTTTACTAGGTCTAAGTTAAAGGTCTTTTCAGTTTGAATATAAGAGCCGGTATCAAATTCCGTAGGTGTACTTAAACCTAGAGATGGATTAAGTGTATTGGTAAGATTGTAAGACGCATCACTTTTACCGATAGAGCCACTTACATCATACATCACATCTTCTAAGAACCCGTCTTTAAACTCGCCTTTAGAACCAATAGTGAAGGACGTATCGTTAATGGTGCCACCAAATGCAGGTGTATAGCCTCCAGGCATTATTTGGTTCATAGAGAAACAGTTTGGATCAGCCACCATAGCTTGATAAGCATCGGTTACAAGCACATTGGGTACATTTGCTGGAACCACTCCACAAGTACGGTCTGCGCCTTGAGACTGAGCTACATCGCCCACTAATAATGTTTCGCCGCCATCTATTGAATACACATTGCCACGATTATGGGGGTTACGATAATAAAATCCACCTATGGCATCACGTTCAGAATAGTTACCAAACATATAGACTTCTTTATCGTCGCCTAAATCAAAGCCAGCATTAGCAAAAATAGTAATATCATCTTTGATTTCTGGGTTACCCCAAATCTGTGCGGGGTCACCCACTGCAGTGTTTCCAGCAGCAATTAAAGCGGCGGCATCGGGACGTTGTGCACTACGGCTAGTGGCATCGGCGTTTTTCAATTGAAAGCTTAGATTAACAAAGCCGTCATCTGTGACCGGCAAACCAATATTGCCGTCAATGATAGTGGCGTCACCGTCACCTTCGAAATACTCACCTTGTTTAATGGATAACGAACCACCATCAGAATCGTCTTTTAAAACAAAGTTCATAACACCGGCGATAGCGTCAGAGCCGTATTGAGCTGCCGCACCATCTCTTAATACTTCAACTTGCTTTAAAGCAGAGCTTGGAATAACCGAAATATCTGGGCCTTGGGCACCGTCATTGATACCACCACCTTGGAAAGCAATAACCGCTGCTTTATGTCGCCTTTTTCCATTCAATAAAATCAAGGTACTGTCTGATGACAAGCCACGTAGATTAATAGGTCTAACTAAGGTAGCCGCATCAGAAATAGGTTGTGAACGTGAGTTAAACGAAGGCACGGCGCTGATTAACATGTCTAGCATATCAACCGAACCTGATTTAGATAGCTCATCACCACCGATAATATCAATTGGTACAGGCGAATCGGCGACCGACCGCGGCGCGGCGCGTGAGCCAACTACGGCAATTTTTTCGTATTCATCATCTGCGCTTGCATCTGCTTCTTGAGCAAAAACAGGCGAAACGGATACCACACTGGCTGCCGCTGAGGCAGCAATAATATAGCGGATATTTTTCGCAATTTTAGTGATTGAGGTTTTCATTGTTATTTCCCAGCTTAATATTTAATTTTTGTGATGCATTATGGTTAAAGTAAATAACATCCTACTTCCCCATAAAGTGCTATATGTGTCCTAATTCACGCCACCAATTTGAAGACGTAGAGTATTTATATACTCGCAAGGACTTAAAAACAAACAAATTATTAACAATTGGGCGACTTTATTAACATTTAAAAAGCTAATTTAATACGTATTCAGCTTTAATATCCGCAACTGAACTAAGTTGATTTTGAATAACAAGAGGAAGAGGAAGAAGAAGAGGAAGAAAAAAACTAGAGAAGGTAATCGCTACCCTCTCCAAGCACAGGTTTTAGCGAAAGTTCATTTCGCTTTTTCCCCAAAGTTTCATCAGCAGTGACTCGACTGAGATGCTTGCGGCTAAGCCTAACCTTTCTGGTAAGCTTTTTTTCATACTATATTTAACCGTAAAGATTTTTTTGTCTTCATTGGCAGCTAGTATGTAATCGTCCGAGGTTTGAATGGTGTCAACCAATCCAAGATCTTTAGCTTTAATTCCATACCAATACTCACCCGTGGCAACTTGGCCAATATCTAACTCTGGCCTTTGGGATTGCACGAAATCTTTGAACATATGATGTACATCTTCCAATTCGGCTTTAAATTTCTCACGTCCTTGATCGCTGTTCTCACCAAACATAGTCAAAGTACGCTTAAATTCGCCGGCTGTGTGTTGTTCAAAATCGATATTACTTTTCTTCAACAATTTATTGAAGTTTGGCAATTGCGCAATCACCCCAATTGAACCAATGATGGCAAACTTGGCCGCTAACACCTGATCAGCCACACAGGCCATCATATAACCGCCACTTGCCGCAACTTTATCCACAGAAATGGTGAGTTTTATACCTTTATCCTTGATACGTTGTAATTGCGATGCCGCCAATCCATACCCATGTACCACACCACCGCCACTTTCTAGTCTAATTAAAACTTCGTCTTCTTTTTTAGCTACGCATAAAATAGCGGTGATTTCTTCACGTAGGTAGTCGACTTCGTGGGCATCCATCGAACCTGAAAAGTCGATCACGAAAAGCTGGCCGTTTTGGGACTCATCGGTTTCATTATTCTTTTGTTCTTTCTTTTTGGCCTTTAGTGCTTTCTTTTGCTCTTTATGAAATTGCTTGAGTTCATCTTTGTCTAACAGTTCACCTCTAGCAAATTCCGTAACCGACTCCAACTTGTCGGTCAAAGAACTTATTTCTAGGTGACCTTTACCTGGTTTTTGTTTGCTAGCCAAAGCAATAATGCCACCAACGACTAAAAGAATGGCCACAACTATTGTCACCGCTTTAGCGATAAATAATCCATATTCGTATAAAAATTCCAATCGAGTTTACTCCTAAAATCTGTTTCGAGTGATATGGGGATAAAAACCCTAAATTAAAGCCGTTTTCAGTGACTCTCCATAAGTTACACAAATTTATCATAATAGTGGATGATTGTGCATCTATGGCTTTCTTACTTAAGGACTAAAATGCTACCATTTAGTGATTGATTTCATTAGATGTTTACCATGCAAAACTATATTCCCCCTAAACGTTATTTAGATAATAAAACCATACTGGTTACAGGTGCTGGCGACGGCATAGGCAAACAAGCGGCCTTACACTACGGCAAACACGGCGCAACCGTTATTTTATTGGGCAAAACCGTTGCCAAATTAGAAAGTGTTTACGACGAAATAGTCAATAATGGTGGTAATGAACCTGGCATAGTGCCATTGGATTTAAAAGGGGCCACTGCGCAGCATTACCGGGATATGGCGAATACCATTAGCGATCAATTTGGTTGCTTAGATGGACTGTTGCATAACGCCAGTGTATTAGGGCACTTAGGCCCTTTTGCACAGATCAGTGAAAAAGATTGGCAAGATGTGTTGCAAGTGAATGTCACCAGTCAATTTTTAATGACCCAAGCCTTATTGCCCATATTAAAAAAGGCCCCTTATGCTTCGGTTATATTCACTACGTCCAGTGTTGGGTTACAAGGAAGAGCCTATTGGGGTCCTTACTCTATCTCTAAATTTGCTACCCAAGGTATGATGCAGGTGTTGGCTGATGAGTTTGATAACAGCAGCATTAGGTTTAATTGTATTAACCCTGGCGGCACCAAAACCGCCATGCGCGCTAAGGCTTTTCCGGCTGAAAATGCCGACCACCTAAAAACCCCAGCAGAAATTATGCCTTTGTATTTGTATCTGATGGACAACGAAGCCAGTACAGAAACCGGCCAAACTTTCGACGCTCAGCCCAAATAAAGCTTTAAAACAATAAACCGGACGCTAAGTCCGGTTTATTGTTGCCTTTATTGCCAGCTTTACGCCTGATCCATTTTTGCCCAGGTATCCCGCAATCCCACCGCTCGATTAAACACTAATTTGTTATCTTGGCTATCTTTGTCTTTGCAAAAATACCCCGTTCTTTCAAATTGCATCGGCGCTTGCAGCTCTGCGTCTATCAGGCTTGGCTCAACCACACCTTGCTTAATCACTAATGAATCAGGGTTTATGCTCCCTAAAAAGTCTTCGGCGCCAGCTGGATTAGGTACACTAAATAGTCTGTCATACAAACGAATTTCAGCGTTTACGCCACGAGACGCCGACACCCAGTGGATCACCCCTTTGACTTTACGGCCATCGGCGGGATCTTTACCTAAGGTATCTTTGTCGTAGCTACAAAATACAGTGGTAATATTGCCTTGCTGGTCTTTTTCAACGCGCTCGGCTTTAATCACATAGGCATTGCGTAAACGCACTTCTTTGCCTAGCACTAAGCGTTTGAACTTTTTATTGGCTTCCTCTTTGAAATCTTCTGCTTCGATATAGATTTCTTTGCTAAAAGGCACGCTTCGGGAGCCCATGGTTTCGTCTGAGGGATGATTGGCTGCGGTTAAATTTTCAACCTCTTCATCGCCATAGTTTTCAATCACTATTTTTAAAGGTTCGAGTACTGCCATGGCTCTTGGGGCACTGCTGTTTAGTTCTTCTCTTAAACAGGCCTCAAGCATTGACATTTCAACCATGTTATCCATTTTGGTTACACCAATACGCTTACAAAACTCCCGTACCGAAGCCGAGGTGTACCCTCTTCGCTGCAAACCAGCAATAGTTGGCATGCGCGGGTCGTCCCAACCATTGACATGGTTTTCTTCTACCAATTGAATTAATTTACGTTTACTTAAAACTGTGTATTCAAGATTTAATCGAGAAAATTCATACTGATGGGGCGTGGTATCAATAGTGATATGGCTCAGCACCCAATCATACAAACGTCTGTTGTCTTGGAACTCCAAGGTGCACAACGAATGGGTAATGCCTTCAATGGCATCCGATATACAGTGAGTAAAATCGTACATGGGATAAATACACCACTTATCACCTGTTTGATGATGGTGGGCAAATCGTACTCTGTATAAAGCGGGATCGCGCATACACATAAAGTCCGAGCTCATGTCTATTTTTGCTCTTAGCAGGCACTCACCCTCTTTAAACTCGCCGTTACGCATTTTTTCAAATAAGGCTAAGTTCTCGCTGACAGAAGTATCTCGATACGGACTGTTTTTACCCGGCTCTGTTAATGTGCCCCGTAATTCTCGCATTTTTTCTTGGCTTGAAAAATCCACATAAGCTAAACCTTTGTTGATCAGTTCAACAGCAAAACCATGGAGTTGATCGAAATAGTTTGACGAATAGCGCACCTCACCATGCCAGTCAAAGCCTAACCAAGACACGTCTTGTTGAATGGCATTTACGTAATCAATATCTTCTTTTTCAGGGTTAGTGTCATCAAATCTAAGGTTACATTGGCCGTTATAATCTTCGGCTATACCAAAATTAAGACAAATCGACTTAGCATGACCTATATGTAGATAACCATTTGGCTCGGGGGGAAAACGCGTCTGAATATTAGTGTGTAAACCTTGGCTAATATCTTTATCGATAATTTGACGAATAAAATTGGACGGGCGACTGTCAGTCTCGGCCATTAATGCACCCTCTTGGTAAAGTTATTGAATAATAAAGCGCGGCATTATACCAGTATCAAATTTCAAGATAAGGTTTTTATTGGCCGCTAAGTTAATTAAAGTAGCCCTTGGCAGACCAACTAGGCAGATACTCCTGCTTGATCAATGAGCGGATATTGAGTGTCGGCGTTCAATTTCTCTCGTAACCATAGTGGTACGGGCGTCTTTTGATAGTTTTGAGTGTCAACCATCACATAAGTTATGGCGCATTTAGCCAGAACTTTTTGGGTTTTTGCGTCCCTAATTAACACATCAAAACTATAAGAAGTGTTCCCCACCCTTTGAGTCGAAACATTAATGGCTAGCACATCATCAAAAACAGCAGATGCAAACCAATCGATATGTAAACTAACCACCTGATTGTCTAACTCTTTTTCGAGTAACCCTTGAAAACCACCGACAGCCACTCTGAAATATTCAGTCATCGCAATGTCAATATAGTCAGCATACCTTGCATTAAACACCACTTGCTGCGCATCACATTCACCATAGCGCACGCGCAATAGCAATGTGAACGGAGTCTGGTTCGTCGATATTGTTTGAGCCATGATTTACCTTAATCTAGTCTGGATTGATTATTGAGCTTTGATTCTTCACTAATTTTCCATTGTTCACCTATGTCGGAGTCAATACCCTGATCAAAGTCCTCGTCTGGTTGTTCCCAATCGTAGGTTTTCTCTACTGGTTTAGGATCGCTATCTCGCCATATAACTGCGGCGATAATACCTGCCACTGCGCCAAAAAAGTGGTATTCAAAGGAGATCCCTTCTTCCCTAGGAAAAATCGTCATAGTCATACCTCCATATAGTAAAAACGCAATCATCATAATACCCACAGAACTCTTGTCTCGGCGAAATATACTGGCAACAAACAAAAAGAAGAACAATCCATGGGTGAGGCCACTAGCACCGATATGATTGGCAAGTCTGGCAAACAACCACACGCCTATTCCTGATAATACCCAAATAAAACCGATTACTTTCCACCAAGACTTGGGATAACCGTAATATAAAAAGCTCGCCAAAATTAGAATGGCAAAGGTGTTGTTAAAAATATGTTCAAATGAGCCATGAATCAGTGGTGCCGTGAGAATTCCCAGCATTCCGCCTAATTCTAATGGCACTAGGCCCATAAATGATAGATCCCAAGAAAATAGGACTTCGGCAGATTTAATACACCACAGCAAACTTATTGCTAGTGATGAATAAAAAATACTTAGAGATAACCGTTTATTTTGTTTCATACAAAGGATATTGGGTAGGGTTACAATTTTTTAAAGGGGGTAGAATTGTAATCAGTCCTTTGCGCTGTGAACTAGCAGGTTTTTAGTATTAACTAGTTAAAAACCCCTATATTATTAATGCTTAGGGTGATAATTTTTTTGATTCAGCTTATTATCAAGTTTGAGTATTTATTTTTGGATCTCACTGCATATGACTTCAAACAAGGCTGAGAACACGCTAAAGCATCAATATATTCTCAATGACCCATTACACCAACTATTTGATTCCATCAAGGCTATTTCGGTACAAGGGTACGATGAAGAGCGAAGAGTCATCTATTGGAATGAAGGTAGCGAAATACTCTATGGCTACACCCAAGAAGAAGCGTCAGGACAAAAGTTAGAAGATCTCATTATCCCCGATCCTGTCAAAGAATTTGTCATTACTTCCCATTCAGACTGGCTCAACAAAGATATAGAAATCCCTGCGTCAGATATTACACTACGCCATAAAGATGGTAGCGACGTTTCAGTATTTTCTAGTCACGTGATGTTTACCAATCAATTTAATACCAAACAAATGTATTGTATTGATGTTGATTTAACAGAAGTAAAGCAGGCTCAAGCGCAAGTTATCTTCAAAGAACATATGCTAGAGAGCATATTTGAAGCAATACCCGATTTGTTTTTCTTAATGGATTACAACGGCACTATCGTTGACTATCACGCGAGTAACCTTAAGAACTTACTTGTCTCGCCCGAGCACTTTGTAGGCAAGAACATGGCCGATGTTATCCCTTTAAATGTCGCCAAAGAATTTAAAGTAAATATTGAAAAACTAAAGCAGAAAACAGAAATGGTTAGCTTTGAATATGATCTAACTTTACCCCATGGTGTGACCCATTTCGAAGCAAGAATGAGCCATTTATCTAAATACAATCAGGTTGTTGTTATTATTCGTGATATCACAGAACAACATAAATCCGCGGAGCTTATTCGCCATCAAGCATATTTTGATAATTTAACCTCATTACCGAATCGAGCCTTAGCACTAGATCGCCTGTCTCAAATGCTAATTGAGGCCAAAAGAAATAGCGAAACAAGCGCGGTACTTTTTGTGGATATAGACGACTTTAAGAAGGTTAACGATTCATTAGGGCATGAGATAGGCGACACATTATTAGTACAAGCTTCCAATAGACTGCAGCAATCATTACGAGAACAAGATACAGTTGGCCGCTTAGGTGGCGACGAATTTATAGTATTAATTAGTGATTTGGGGAGCCATCAAAACCTTTTAGCCATAGCTGAAAACCTACTGAAAAACTTTAGAAAGCCTTTTAGCATCGATGACAAACAACTTATGCTTACCATAAGTATAGGTGTAGCTTTATACCCAGACGACGGAGAAAGCCCTTCAGATTTGTTACGCAATGCTGATACGGCCATGTATCAAGCAAAGAATATGGGCCGCAATACTTATTCATTTTTCACCCCAGAAATGAACATCATGATGCAAAGACGCTTACAAATAGAAGAGCAAATGCGCAGCGCGTTAGAGCGACATGAATTCGAGGTGTTTTACCAACCTCAATTTGATGTGAAAAACAAAACAATGATTGGCGCTGAGGCATTATTGCGATGGCATAACCCCAACTTAGGTCATGTATCACCAGAAGAGTTTATTCCCATCGCTGAACATACTGGACTCATTGTACCTATAGGCCAATTTGTCATTGCTCAAGCACTAAACTTTTTAAGTAAGTGGCAAGACACTCAACAACACACTTACACTATGTCAGTTAATTTATCGCCACGGCAATTTCGAGATATAGGGCTAATCGACTTTATCAAGGAAGCCCTAGTTAAAGAGAGAATTACTCCCGAAAGTTTGGAATTAGAAATCACTGAAGGGGTACTAATGACCGGGCAATCATATATTTACGATGCATTGGCACAGATAAAAGCATTAGGTATCAAAATTGCCATGGATGATTTTGGCACGGGTTATTCATCAATAAGTTATCTAAGACAATATTCCTTCGATGTATTAAAAATAGATCGCAGTTTTATTAGTGGCATTACCGAAAATAAGGCTGATTGTGATCTAGTAAAGGCTACAATTGCTATGTCACATAGCTTAGGGTTGTCAGTCATTGCCGAAGGCGTTGAAACCAAGCAGCAGCTTAGCCTTTTAGATGATTTAGGTTGCGAGTTTGTACAAGGTTTTTATCTAAGTAAACCTTTACCCAAAAACCAACTTTTAGATTTTTCGACACAGTTTTACTCTTAAACACAATACTTACCCGTTTACTATAATGAAAAACTTGCGTTAAATATTGTTAAGATCGTGCCGTGTATCAATATCAAAAGCGGCTTCTGGCATACAAATACTTATAGTCTGCTGTGGATATTTTCGAAGCAATAACCTTGCCCCTCTATCCCCTTCTAAACTGGCTAATTGAGAAAAATAGGTTCGGGGAAATATTGCCGGCACGCCTAAACTTTGGTTATATTTTGCAGCAATAATTAATTGGGGGTTTTGCTTAGACGTAGCCAATAATTGTTCTATTTGACTCTGAGTAATATTAATCTGGTCGGCTAATCCCACTAATACATGAGTCGTTTGCGCAGATAACACTTGAATAGACTCGGCCAATGAATGGCCTATTCCTTGTTGCCAACTCTGAGCAAAAAAGGTCGAGATAGTTTTCGGCAAAACCTTGATGATCACTTCGATATTGGCACCGAGTACCACGTGACCATTAGCCAAACCAACCATCCACTCATTACCTTGCCTAAATTTCGACAAACAATGGCAAATCATCGGTTGCCCGTTAATTTCTGCTAATTGCTTGATCCCAGCAAAGCGCGCACTTTGGCCTGCGGCCAATAACAATAGTTCTGTTTTGGTGCTACTCACTTCCTATTACACCACTTAGAGATAAAGCATCGGTTTGCTCTAACACCGCATGGGCTTCGGCTAACATTGATAAGGCAATAGATTCGGGTAATTCCCCCCCTAACCTCAACCCTACTGGGTTAGCTAAAGGTAGAGATAGACAATCATAGGTTAAGTCAGCATGTTGTAATACTCTGTCGGTTCGATGATTCGGTCCAAGAAGCCCGACATATTTAGCGCTGCTGTTTTGCAACACATCTAAAGCCTCGGCATCGAGTTTAATATTGTGCGTAAGCACCAATGCTACGTCGATTTGCTGTAACCAACTAGCCGTTTCCAGCTCCTTAATTGGCTGGCGTATGATGAGCTGAGCCTTAACAAAATATTCCGGTTTGGCATACCCCATTCTAGGATCAACTAATATGACGTCCCAACCCAATTCTGCAGCTATTGCCACCACGGGTTTTGCATCCACCCCAGCTCCAAATATGGCAACAAGTGGCGCGGCAGCTAATGTTTGAGTAAAAACCTGCTTCTCACCTTGTTGCTTGATCTTGGCGGTCATTTTTTTAACAAAGGGCTGGATAATGTTATTGGGCTTATCCTCATTAATTTGTTGCTGATATTCGATTGGCTGGCGCTTAGCTAAAAAGCCTGCTATTTCATCCAGCTTTAAATAGTCATTTTCGATATTAACTGGTTGTAACAAGATCCTCACCATGCCGCCGCAACCAATGCCTAATTGCCATGCAAGATCTTCTTCTTCGCGCATATCGTATTCAACAATGCGGTTCTTTTGATTATCCCAACAGCGCCTTGCTTGGCGCATAATGTCAGATTCTAAACATCCGCCGCTCAACAAACCAAAATATTGCCCTAAGTCGTTGATTAACATCATGGCACCGGCTTTACGATAGGATGAACCGTCGGTTTCAATAATGGTGGCCAGTACCCAAAGGTGGTTATCACGATCCGCAGACCAATGATGAAGTAATTGACTGATCCTATTTGCCATAGAATTATTCGACTCTTTCTGAGGAAAATTGAATTTTTGGTTTGCGAATATTAATGACTAGTGTCTCGGAAATTTTATCTTGAATTGCTTGTCGATTGGGATCCCAAAACACCTGTAAAAATCCCATTAAACCTGTAGCTAAACCCGCGGCATACCCACCGTAGCGTCCAAAACTCTCCCATAAATTTAATGGCGAGTTATCGAGTTTTATGACTTTCATGCCTAATAGTTTCTTTCCAGGTGTTTGCCCTTCCCACCAAGCGGTAAATATACTGAAATAGAAAATGGCCCAACCAAATCCTAACCCCAGCTCATCAGCCAAGTTTTCTAGCCTATTTAGAATACCCTTTGAGTTTGACTCAGACTCTGAGTCCGAGTCTTCAGGATTGTCGCTTACTCGTGTTTGAGCAGTTTGTTCGATTTCTTCTGCTTCCGGTTCATAATTGATAACCATATCGACTGAGTCATAATTTTCAGGACTTTCATGGTTAAACTCTTCAACTACTCCTATAACAACCACAAACAGCATGACAGCCACCAACATTCTTAGAATAATGCGCGCCCCATTGAAGCGTTTTTTAACCTTTAAGCGATTACCTGCCTTAAAAAATGTCCAAGCGGCCACCGCAGCCAATATCCAGCCACTGACTTGAGTCAAAAGACTGACAAAAATCAAATCGATTAACATGCCAAACCCTCGACGAAATGGCCCAGCTAAAGGCGTACCTAACAAATCGTCTGCCACAAAAAATGCATAGGGCGTCACAATCTGCCGGGTTTCATTGCGGCTTAAATGGGTATTCTGATTGTTAGAGTCTGGGGGGGCAGACTCTGCACTTAGGGCTGGTTGAACGTCTATCTGACGAGTTTGTACCTCTGTGAGCTTCACCATAAACGACTTTTTATCCACCTCTTTTAGTTAGACTTTTAATTCCCTCTCCTATTCCGTCTAACGTGAGGGGAAACATTCTCTCAGTCATCAGTTCTTTCATTATGCTAATAGAAGCATAATAGTTCCAATACTGACTTAACTGGGGGTTAAGCCATATTGCATGTTCAAAATGATTAAGTAAACGTTGCATCCACACTGATCCGGCTTCTTCGTTCCAATGTTCTACGCTGCCGCCTGGATAAGTAATTTCGTACGGCCCCATAGTGGCGTCCCCTACAAATATCAGTTTGTAGTCGGCGCCATATTTATGAATGATATTCGCAATAGGGATCACCTCTCGGTCGCGCCTTTTATTATCTTTCCACACCCCTTCGTACACACAATTATGAAAATAAAAGTATTCAAGGTACTTAAATTCAGTATGGACTGCAGAAAACAACTCTTCGCACTCTTTAATATGAGCATCCATCGAACCGCCTACATCAAAAAACATCAAGACTTTAACTGCGTTATGGCGCTCTTGAGCCATATGAATATCTAAAAAGCCGGCATTTTTAGCGGTAGCACCTATAGTGGTAGGCATGTCAAGCTCTTCTGTCGCACCGGTGCGGGCAAATTTTCGTAATTTTCGCAATGCGACTTTAATGTTACGGGTGCCCAGCTCAACATCACCTGCAAGGTTTTTGAACTCTCGTTTGTCCCAAACCTTAGCGGCAGAAAAATTGCGATTGCCTTCTTGACCAATACGCACACCTTCAGGATTGTATCCATTGGCCCCAAAGGGGGATGTGCCGCCAGTACCAATCCACTTATTACCACCTTGGTGGCGTTTTTCTTGCTCGGCTAAACGTTCTTTTAGGGTTTTCATCAACTCTTCAAGGCCACCCAAAGCCTTTATTTGGGCTTTTTCTTCTTCACTAAAATGCTTTTCTAAAGCATTTCTCAACCATTCTTCAGGAATATCCTTACCAAATAGATCAAGACTTTGTACACCTTCAAAATAATCAGCAAACGCCCTGTCGAATTTATCAAATTGGCTCTCATCTTTTACCAACATCATTTTGGCTATTATATAAAAGTCATCAATACTGGCAAAAATCACACCTTTCTCTAGGGCATTCAGTAAGTCTAAAAGTTCTCGTAGACTGACCTTCAGGCGGTATTCTCTAAGTTTAAAAAAGAAATCAACTAACATTAACGACGCGCCATAAAGACCAATTTTTCGAACAAGTGAATATCTTGTTCATTTTTTAATAGCGCTCCATAAAGCGGAGGAATGCTTTGTTTACCATCTTTGTTCTGTAGTGCTTCCGGTGGGATATCTTCCGCAACCAATAACTTCAACCAGTCTAACAACTCTGAGGTTGATGGTTTTTTACGTAAACCAGGCACGTCTCGCAAATCAAAAAAGGATTGTAATGCTTGATTAAGCAACACTTTTTTAATGTCGGGAAAATGTACATCAACAATTTGTCGCATTTCGTCAGCATCAGGAAATTGAATATAGTGAAAGAAACAACGGCGTAAAAACGCATCTGGTAGTTCTTTTTCATTGTTAGAAGTAATAATCACTATTGGGCGTTGTTTAGCTTTAACAACTTGCTGAGTTTCATAAACAAAAAACTCCATTTTATCGATCTCTAACAATAAATCATTCGGAAACTCGATATCCGCTTTGTCTATTTCATCTATCAATAAAATACTACGTTTTTCTGATTCAAAGGCCTGCCATAATTTACCTTTTACAATGTAGTTGCCAATATCATGGACTTTCTCGTCACCTAATTGCGAGTCACGTAAGCGAGAAACCGCATCGTATTCATATAGCCCTTGTTGTGCTTTTGTAGTGGACTTGATATGCCACTGTATTAAGTTGGCATCTAAGCTTTTTGCCAGCTCTTCTGCCAACATGGTTTTACCTGTACCTGGTTCGCCTTTTATTAAAAGTGGTTTTTCTAAGGTGATAGCCGCATTAACAGCAAGCTGCAATTCACGACCAGCAATATATTTTTCTGTCCCATTAAACGCCATGTAAAATTCCAAACCTTTTTAATTTAACCATAAGATATAGCGAAAAAACTCGTTAAATTGAGTACTTCACCCTTATCTGTTACAAAGAATGCCATTATGATAAAACAGTTTTATAGTCTTTATGTATCAATAATATTTATAGGGCTCATTGTTGTATATATATAGAGAGAAATAACATCAAAAATGACCCATTGACGGTAAACCAATCAAGGTTACACTGTAAAAATAGAAAATTTAGTAAGGAATTCAGTATGCAAGTATACAACGACAATTCATTGTCTATAGGTAAAACACCTTTAGTAAAACTTAATCGCGTAACCGGTGGAAATGTTTACGCAAAAATAGAATCAAGAAATCCTAGCTTTAGCATTAAATGTCGCATTGGCGCCAATATGATTTGGGACGCAGAGCAAAAAGGTTTATTGAAGCCAGGAAATGAGATAGTAGAAGCAACCAGTGGCAATACCGGTATCGCTTTGGCTTTTGTTGCCGCGTCACGAGGTTATAAGATCACGTTAACTATGCCTAGCTCCATGAGTTTAGAGCGTCGTAAATTACTTAAGGCCATGGGTGCTAACCTAGTGTTAACTGAAGCTCCGAAGGGTATGAAAGGCGCTCTTGCGGCGGCCAATGAAATTGTTGCATCTGATCCCACAAAATATATTCCCATGAATCAATTTGATAACCCTGCTAATCCTGACATTCATGTGAAAACCACTGGCCCTGAAATCTGGAATGACACAGACGGTAAAATTGATATTTTTGTAGCAGGTGTAGGAACAGGCGGTACACTTACTGGCGTGAGCCGATACATTAAAAACAATCAAGGTAAGGCAATAACTACCGTAGCGGTAGAGCCAACAGATTCACCGGTTATTACTCAAGCCAAAGCCGGAGAAGAACTGACTCCAGGGCCACACAAAATTCAAGGCATTGGCGCAGGTTTTATTCCAGGTAACTTGGATTTAGATATGGTAGATGCCGTTGAGCAAGTCAGTAATGAAGACAGTATGGCTATGACACACCGATTAATGAAAGAAGAAGGTATTTTAGCGGGTATCTCTTCAGGTGCTGCGGTAGTGGCAGCAAAACGTTGGGCGGAAAAACCCGAAAATGCCAATAAAAATATTGTGGTAATCTTAGCTAGCGCATCTGAACGTTATTTAAGTAGCCCATTATTTGCCGGAGAATTTTCTGATTCTGAAAATGTTCAGTAGTGTGTTACTCATTGTAAGTGAAGGATGTTTACAATAACCTCTTATTAGAAAGAGAAGCTTTTGCTTCTCTTTTCTTTTGGTCAACTAAAAAATATGTAAAGATAAATATATATGCGCCAATTCCTTTAATAAAATGGAACCTAACATGCTGAAAAAAATAAAACTTCTCCTAATAGCCACGCTTCTACTCAGCGCATGCGATCAAGAACCAAAAAAACAAGGAGGTGGTAAATTTGGTATGTTAGATAGTGGTATTCCTGAATACACAGCCATAGATTTTTTCGACCAGATCTACCATAAAAAGACCCTCGAAGGCGCTATTAAGTTAAGCACCCCAAAGATGGAAAGATTACTTAGGTCTTACCACACCAATAAAGGGGTGCAAAAGCACGTTTTAAATATGCGTTTTGACAAAGTTGTTATACAACCCAATACCCGCAGAGCGGGCAGAAATGAATACGCAAAAGATGCAAAAATATCGTTGTTTTTTGAAGGAGAGTATGACGGTGATGTTTTTAAAGATGTGCGTATAGTTGAACTTATCAAGGTCGATGACGATTGGAAAGTTGATGTAATTAGTGCTGAATAGATTAGCTATAAAATTTAGCCTAACTGTATCAATAATGGCCCAGCGTTTGGGCTGATTAATTAACAGTCACTATGTTTAACTTGCCCATTGAAAGAAAGTTCACCTTAGCGCCCTTAAGCGTAATTTTAGTTTGTATTATTTTGTTTTTATCAGAGCCACTAAGCAGTGACTTATTAGCTTACGACAAAAATGAATTACATGACTTTCAGTGGTGGCGGCTGATCACCGGCCACTTTTTACATACCAACAATATGCACCTGGTTCTCAATACTCTTGGTTTAGTATTATTATGGGCGTTGCATGGGCATTACTACTCTACACGTCACTATCTCGTAATATTGTTTCTACTCTGCTTAGGTACATCTATCGGCTTACTTCTTTTTGCTCCACAAATGCAGTGGTACGTGGGGCTATCTGGTGTACTTCATGGTCTATTTATACTTGGTGCCTATTTTGATATTCAGAATAAATTTACAAGCGGTTGGATTATGATAGCTGGTGTTTGGCTAAAGGTTATCCATGAACAAATATACGGTGCCAGCGAAGATATAGCCCAATTGATTCAGGCTAATGTGGCAATAGATGCGCACTTAAGCGGAACCGTTAGTGGCTGCCTAGTCATTTTGTTTTATATTTTCAATAGAAGAACAGCAAAATAAAGTGCTTAGGTTGTGGTAAGCCATAACGTAAAGCACCTTATTAACGATAAAAACAATTACAGGTTAGTCTCAAATAACTTGTAGATCCTGCGATACTCATCAAGCCAAGAACTAGGCTGCACGAAGCCATGTGATTCCACTGGATAAATAGCTGTTTCGAAGTCCTGTTTCTCGAGCTCAATTAATCGTTGCACTAATCTCACTACATCAACAAAGAACACATTGTTGTCGACCATCGGGGCGTTGATCAGTAAAGGCTTTTGCAAACCTTCGGCAAAATAGATAGGTGAACTTTTTTCGTAAGCAATAGGGTCAACATCAGGTGTGTTTAGGATGTTAGAGGTATAACCATGATTATAGTGTGCCCAATCACTAACAGGCCTAAGTGCGGCTCCCGCTTGAAATAACTCAGGTGCGTTAAATAGCGCCATAAAAGTCATAAAGCCGCCATAGGAGCCACCATAAGTGCCGATTCTTTGTGGATCAACATCTAGGTTTTTAACCAACCAATTCACTCCATCTTGTAAGTCTTGAATTTCAGGAGTGCCCATCTGTCGATAAATAGCGGTTCGCCAGTCTCGGCCATATCCCGCCGACGCGCGGTAGTCCATATCAAGTACTACATAGCCTTGTTGGGTAAGCATATTATTAAACATAAATTCCCTAAAATAACCCGACCATCCGAGGTGAGAGTTCTGTAAGTACCCTGCCCCGTGATTAAATACTACGGCTTTGTATGTTTCGCCCGCCTGCATCTCTCTGGGTGAATATACCCGAGAATATATCGGTTGCTGGCTGTGCGAAGATTTTATTGGGACTATATCGGGCGCCAGCCAATTAATATCTAAAAACGCCTGACTCGTGGTATGAGTCAGTTGTATTGGCGTAGGACTGTCCACTGACTGCAAAAATAACTCAGGTGGTCGAGTTAAACTTGAATGGGTCAATAATAACGACTGTTCATCAGGACTTAATTGATAATCCGTCATAGCATTTAGTTGGGTGATTTCTTCCAATGAATTGTCAGCTAAGGCAACGCGGTAGATCTCGTATATGCCGGGATGTTTTTTATTTCCCTTGAAATACATGTATCGATCATTAGCCGTTAATGTCAACGCATTCACTTCAAATTGACCTGATGTAACAGCTCTTGCTTGACCATTTAAAGGTTTAACATAAAGGTGTGAAAAGCCACTTTCTTCAGATAAATAAAACAGTTCATCGCTATAATTTAACCAGCCAAAGCTGTTGAACTTGTAATTTACCCAAGCGTCATCGTGTAATCTATGTTGTGAAACTAAGGTCGCTTTGGCGGTATTGATCGTTGCCAGCCACCTATCTTTGTTGTCCCATGCTTCGAGCATTATGGCAACCCGATTACCCTTGTTATGCCATTGAATAGCACCTTGAGCCCCTTGCATAAGGCTAATATTTCTAGGCAAACGATTGGCTGTATATTGTTCTCCCTTTGCTAACGCGTTTTCCCTTTTTACTGCTTCTAGAACGTCTTCGTTATACCCTGGTAAACTGGTATAGCTGAGTTGTTTTTGAGTGCGGCCAACAAGATCAAGTAACCAAATATTGTGCTGCACGGGTGTTACATCAGCCACTCGGCGGCGCACTTCGTTACTGGCAATTCTTCCATCTTGGTTTATGTAGTTAGGCATAATATCACTGTCATCACGTTGACTAGTGATTTTTTGCTCTACCAGCACTAACCATTTTGCGTTTGGTGATAAACTGACGTCTACCGTTTTATGGTCTTCAGAAAAGTAAAAATCGCTAGGTGACAAAGTACTATTTTGTATTGAAAGTTGCTGTTTTCTCTGAAAACGCTGTGTTTTTTGCTGGCGTTTTAATGCCACCACTTCAATTAATTGTTGCTGTTGCTCCGCTATATAATCCTTAGGCTTTTGGTTCGCTGTCGGTTTTTCGGCAAACTGCCAGCTTACCAGTTGTTCATATACGCCATGCTCTGGGTGTATGGCATAAATTGCATTGCCAATTTGAAAACTTAAACGGCCATCATGTAAAAATAATAATTTGGATGGTTTTCTATTGTCTTTAGTAAGTTGTTTAACTTTTTTGCTGGTCAGATCCTTAACAAAAATATTACCTTCGAACACCCATGCAGCGATGTTTCTAGTTTGATTCAGAACACGTTTTTTATAGGCGTGAAGGTGTAACTGTGACAATTCAACCTTTTTACCATTCCCTTCTTGTTCTAAGGATTTATGCCATAAGTCAGTCAACGGTGAGCCGAGCTGTTTTTGTTGATAATAGACATTCTGGTTGTCGTCCCCCCAATAGGCAGCACTTGGTTGACGCCCCATCCAATCGGGATCCGCCATAATCTTCTCTAAGGTCAATAACGTTGACTTAGCATTATTGGATACCTGCTGTACCGCCTTTATAATGCTCGGCTTTACTGTTTGATCTTGGCTAACCATAGGATCAGCCGTTTTTGTTGCCGAACAGGCAAAAAGTATAGAGGTGGCGCTGGCGAGTAATATGCCGTTTGTATTCAGTTTGAACATGGAGAAACCTTAATGTAAATGTTCTGGCAGAAAGTGCGATTAGAATTTATAGGAAAAACCACTCATAACAAAGTAGGGAGAGTTGCCAAGTGATATAGGCGATGCTTTGGCATCACCCAGTAGTG
This sequence comes from uncultured Paraglaciecola sp., assembly GCF_937123705.1. Classification (GTDB taxonomy): domain Bacteria; phylum Pseudomonadota; class Gammaproteobacteria; order Enterobacterales; family Alteromonadaceae; genus Paraglaciecola. Next base: position 126,826 of record NZ_CAKZKO010000038.1, read on the forward strand.
CGCTTTGGCGTAACATAGTGGTAATACTCCAGTGTTGATCGATAAAATACAACCCGACTAAAGAAACACCCACATTTTTTAGACCACTTTTAGCTTCAAACAGCGGTAAATTAGAGGCCAGAGATTGTTGGTTACTGATACCATAAACTCCAGCAGCATGGTTAGAATTCATCCAACTTAAGCTAGTACCAATAGATACAACTAGTTGCTGAGATATTCTATGTGAAAAACCGGCTGACAAAGAAGCAGTAAGACCGCCCACATCATCGCTAAAATCGCGATTCGCCTTGAAACCTAAACGAAATGGGCCAAAGGATTTGTTAATAGCCATCCCAGCGGTTATCGAGGAGTCAATATCCCCTACACCTCTAAGATATAATGCATCATTCTCGTTCCTGCCTCGAAAGTATCCAGTTGTGGCACTGAAACGCACCCCCTTAACGTTTGCAACTTCGTAACCAATTCCGTTTATGCCTCCGATAGTTAAGCGACCATAGCGAATATTTATAATAGGCAACACACGAATTTCGTTTTCTTTGGCACCGTCAAACTCGGGTAGTGAAGCAACACCTAACCCAATAGTATATTGGGCTTGCGTAGGGGTATTTGCGGCTGCTTGCGCTAAAGTTTGACGGCTACATAAGGTGATGCTAACTAGCGCTAACAACTTTAACAAGGTTGAAATTGCTGATGGTTTAATCTTCATGGTATTTCCGGTAAGTAAAAGAGTGTGACTTTGTTCTTAGTAGTAATAAATAGTTCAACTAGAATGTCAGGCTGAACCCTACAGACGGCATAATATCTAAGCCTTCTTCCTGTTCTTCTAACAATAATTCATCAGTAGATACGATATTTTTGTAATCAAGATCAATCGAAGTAGGACTTTTATATCCATAAGCATTCACCACTTCTAAAATCAGCAAGCCGTCTAGTCCCCAAAAATTTGTTTTTCGTTCAAATCGAATATCTAAACGGTGCGAGGGTGAAAACCGCTCGGAGAAAGGTTCGCTATAGATAGGTTGAAAATTATCTTCAAAATCGGGGTTTTGCTGAACACCGACTATAGGGGTATACACTTGACCACTGCGCAACGTGAAATTAGCACCACCTTGCCATAAATCACTGATTTGATAATTAAATACCAAATTAAACACTAAAGGCGTGTCGGCAAAATAATCGATTTTTTCACCACTAAGATCATTAGTACGCTCACTTTTTGAGTAACTCAGTGAAGCCCAACCGTACCAATTGTTGGATAAATTCTTATTAACTAATAAATCAACCCCATAAGCCTGACCGCTTACGTCATCGCTGTATAACAAGGCGCTGTCTAGGTGAGACCCGTCTAACGCCAAAGGTAAGTTTTCCATAGACTTATAATAAGGTTCAATTGACCATTCCCAGTCGGTATCTATGGATTGACTAAAACTGACAGCGTAGTGATCGGCCTGTTGAGATTTTAGGCTGGGATTACCTATACCCGGCACCAGAATCGCCTTATCTTGCATCCGTGCATATTGCCCATATTTGACTGAAATTGTTTTGTCCTGCCCCATAAAGTAATGAAGCTGCATTCTCGGCAATACAAAATGGTCATCTAGATAAGTATTCCCTTGATAATGTACCCCAATTTCACTTTGCCAATCCTCACTAAGATCCCAAATATGATTGGCGCCTAGATAATACTGGTTGTAGTTTAACTCATATTCAACACTGACTTTTTCGCCCTTTTTTAATTCACAATCAGGATCAATTTCGGTGCAATTATACAAAAAGCCATAAAAAGATAATTGATTATTTATATGGTTAACACCCGCATCCAATACCACACTTTGTGCCTTTGATCGCTTATAGCGCCAACGCGCCTTGGCTATATACTGATCGCTTACATCGTCTTGAAAAAATCCGTCATCTTCTACTTTGCCGTAATCGATACGCGTATCATTGTGTAATACGCCCACGCCTACTTTTAAATGGCTGTTTTTTAGCTCATTATCCCATACCAGATGTTGACCGTTGAATTTACGATCATAGATCACATCGCCTACAAATTCTGGGGATTTAAGTGCCCAGTCGGAGTAGTCACTTATACCTGCTGCAAAAACATCTTCTGCTCCAGTAAATGAAAGAGTTAAACTATTATGCTTACCCAATTGCCAATACCATTTTCCTTGGTAGTCATGGTCATCGGGAGGATCGTTAATAGTAATACCCGTGAGTTCGCCGTCATCATCCTCTAACTCTTCACCCGTATCGAAAAATAAAGGTAAGGTACTCTTACGAGCCGAGAAATAAAACGCACTATTTTCAGTTACTTGCCCTTCAAAAAATAAACCTGCTCTAAACATTGTGAGATCAACTGTTGTCTCAATGGGCTGAAATTTGGGTGATCTGAGAGACACGTCAAATACCGCCCCTGTAGCATTGGTAAAGCTAGGGTTAAACGCCGCGGTATATAAACGAAAATCTTGCACTATATATTTACTAAAAATAGAGTTGCCGAAATCATGAAAGATATAACCCGTAGGCATAAAATCCACTTCAAAGCGGTTATCTTTTGGCGAGGAGCCTCGTACCGCAGGTTCGCTCATTGAGCCGCCAGCCGGAATAACCCCAGGCAAGGCAAATATAGCCCTTAAAGGATCGCCACCGGCGCCTGGCATAGTGACTAATTTTTCAGTGTCTTCGGTAATGTTTGTCAACCCTTCGTATTTACGACTGATAACCTGCACATGCTCAATACTTTTATCGTCCGCTTCATCTTGTTTTTTTTCAGCACTTTGAGCAGCGCTGTAGAGAGGTAAACTAAGACCCATCATTAAAGCTGGAACCGCAAATTTGAAAGGGTTCTTTGTTGCAACGTATAGGTTCATAAAATTTGCTCGTAAATGCTAAAGTTAAATGTCATGAGAGGCATGTCGTGACTCCCTAAAGAGTTAAATCATAAGGTTATGCAGCAACCCAAATTGCCTAAAATATAATTTTGCTAGGACCAAAGGAATTTACTCGCCTTGAAGTTTACCGATAAGTGCAGTTGTGCTCTTGAGATATTCGATATAGAACTCTTGTAGATCTTGTATTCTTGCTTGTGATTGCTGTAAGTCTTTAGGTAAGGCATCACGTGTTTTTTGTAAAATGCTGATGGATTTTTCCATCCTTTGAGATACGCCTTGCAATAGTTTACTGTAGGGATCTTCAGCTAACTGAAAATAATCGCCCCGCTCCCCTTTTTTAGAAACACGCTCAATCACATGTAAGTTCTCTAACAAACGGGTGTTAGTGCTAATACTGCCCCGACTGACTTGCAAACGCTGGGCAATCTCACTGAAACTATAAGGACCAACCTCGACTACCAATAACCCCATGATTTTTCCGGCAATTCTGGGCATGCCATCACCTTGAGCAATCATGCCCATATCTTCAATCAACTGATTAATGATGTCGGTTTGAGTTTTTTTCATAGCGTGAGTTTATAGGGTTTAATTTGTTCAGTCAAAATTAAACAGAACGTAATTGATGACAGTCAACAAATCTACTACTAGTATATTTATTGTTTAGTCAAAACTAAACAATATGATAAGTTTATTGCAGAGTACCGATTTCGTAAATGATTAAAAGACCAAAAAATGCACTTTGCACAATCTAAAAAACACACCCCTTGCGCTTTTTCAACCAAAGACTTAACTAAGATCTACGGTGAAGGTGAAACCGCTGTTCATGCTCTTCGAGGAGTTAATGTAGATATTCCTGCTGGCGAAATGGTGGTATTACTTGGCCCTTCTGGTAGCGGGAAATCCACACTTTTGAATATTCTTGGTGGGCTAGATAGTGCCAGCAGTGGCCAAGCCTTTTTTGAAGAACAAGAACTCACACAATTTAGTAGCGCACAATTAACTCAATATCGTCGAGATCATATTGGCTTTGTTTTCCAGTTTTATAACCTGATGCCCAGTTTAACCGCTAAAGAAAACATCGAACTGGTCACCGAAATTGCTACTAATCCACTTGATGCCAGTGATGCTCTGGACTTAGTCGGCCTTAAAGATCGCGGCAGCCATTTTCCATCTCAGTTATCCGGTGGTGAACAACAAAGAGTGGCCATTGCCCGGGCTATTGCTAAACAACCTCAAGTACTTTTTTGCGACGAGCCCACAGGGGCTTTAGACAGCACCACAGGGCGATCCGTGTTGAAAGTGTTGCAAAATGTCAATCAAGAACTTGGCTCTACCGTTATGATAGTCACTCACGCCGCCAATACTGCCCGCATGGCCGATAAAGTGATTCATTTTGCCGATGGTGATATTAAAGAGATCATTCAAAATACCGATAAGCTGGCTGCTGAGCAAATTGAATGGTAAGCCCCTTAGATAGAAAGCTGTTGCGCGACTTATGGCGTATGAAAGGTCAAGCTATCGCCATTGGTTTGGTAATATCTCTTGGAGTATTACTATTGGTAATGATGGACGGCTTAGTTAATACCTTAGATGAAACCCGCGAAGCCTATTATCAGCGTTATCGATTAGCCGACGTATTTATTCCGGTAAAACGTGCCCCCAATACCTTATTAAAGGCCATCAAAGATATTGAAAACGTCAAAGCCGTTGAAGGCCGTATTACTGGCGACGCCTTAGTTGATTTAGATGGCGTTGCTTTACCACTTCGTGCCAAAGCCATATCACTACCTGATGTCGGCACCCCTCAACTTAATAATATTCGCCTAAAAAGCGGACGTTATATCGATAGCCGACACCCTCAAGAAATATTGATTTTAGACAGTTTTGCCAAGGCTCGAAATCTACAGTTAAACGACCAACTTACTATGACCATGAACGGCAAACGCTGGGATTTTACTATTGTGGGTATGGCCCAGTCGCCTGAGTTTTTATATATCACCGCCCCAGGTGAAATGGTCCCTGATGACGGCCGCTTTGCGGTGTTTTGGATAAGTTATACCGCCCTCGAAGCGGCTTATGATATGAAAGGTGCATTTAATGAAGCGCTGTTGTCCTTATCTTCAGGCGCAAAATTACCCGCCGTACTAGAGCATGCCGATCGTATTGTTGAAAACTATGGTGGATTTGGGGCATATGGTGTAGAAGATTTACAATCAAACCGTTTTGTTTCTGAAGAAATCAGCGGTTTACGCGCCTCATCTACCGGTGTGCCACCTATTTTTATGGGCGTAGCGGCATTTTTGTTGTACATAGTGGTATCGCGATTAGTGCAGTCAGAAAGAGAGCAGATTGGCTTACTTAAAGCATTTGGTTATTCTGGCATTGAAATTGGTATTCATTATTTAAAATTTGTGCTCATAATTGCCTGTGGCGGAGCCATAGCAGGCAGCGTATTCGGCGTGCTGGCGGGTAAAAGCCTAGCGGCCTATTATCAGAATTTTTTTAAATTTCCCTTTATCGTATTTCAGGTCAACCCCCAAGTATTTGTGGCAGGTTTTTTGGTCAGCATTTTCACCGCGTCAGTGGGCGGGTTATTCGTTCTTAGAAAGGTATTTGCATTAACGCCCGCCGATTCAATGCGCCCTGAAATACCCCCAGATTACAGCCATTCTGGTAGTTTGCTAAGGCGCTTCGATTTTTTATTTGAACAGTCTATCCGCATGGTATTGCGCGGTATCATTCGCCAGCCTGGACGTATGTTTGGTGCCGTTATTGGCATAGCAACCGGCATGGGCTTGTCTGTAGGTATGATCACTGTGCTAGTAGGCTTTGATGACACTATAGACTTAACGTTTAGTGTGCTCGATAGAAGCGATGCCACAGTTTTCTTTACTCATCCTATTAGCAATACAGCTGTGTATGAATTACAAAATATTTCAGGGGTACAGCATGTGGAGCCTTTTCGTAGTGTTTCGGTTATCTTTAAGAACGGTCGAGAGAGCTACCGAGGAGCCATAAGCGGCTTGACAGAAAATCCTCAGTTGTATCGCGCACTTAATAGTGAATTTGAAGCTATCCCACTGTCAAATAGAGGTATAGTTATAGGCACGCCTTTGGCCAATATATTAAAAATTGGACCCGGTGATATGCTCACCATAGATGTACGAGAAGGCAGAAGACCAACATTGAATGTACCTGTAATGGGCGTATCCAAAACTCTGTTAGGCTCCCCCACCTACATGGATATGGATCGTTTAAATCGACTACTAAAAGAGCCCAACACTGTAAGCGGTGTGTACTTATCCATTGATGACAAGCAAAGCAGTGAGGTCTATCAAGCCATAAAACAAATGCCTGCCGTAATGGGCATGACACTAAAACAGGATAGCCAACAAGCCTTTGCAAAATTAATGGACAGCGGTGCCGGGGCCATGCGTTACGTGATGGCCTTAATTGCCGGAGTCATCACCTTTGGTATTGTATATAACACCGCGCGCATTGCCTTTGCAGAGCGGGAACGAGATTTAGCCAGTTTACGGGTAATAGGCTTTACAAAGAGCGAAACGGCCTTTGTACTGCTGGGCGAGTTAGGAACTGTCACACTAGCGGCTTTGCCTTTGGGATCTGCAGTGGGCTATTTTTTATCTATTTTAATTTCAAAGGGTTACAGCACCGATATTTATCAAATTCCTGCTACATTTTCACCTCAAAGTTATGCCATTGCGAGTATTGCGGTATTACTTGCCGCTATAGTGTCGGGCTACTTAATCAAACGTGACATCGACCAAGTGGACTTGGTTGCTGCGCTAAAATCTAAACAATAAGGTTACAAAAACAATGAAAAAGGTCTCTCGAAACACATTAACCACAGGTGCTGCAATTATCCTTGTTGCCGCCTTAATTTATGGGTTATGGCCAAAACCAACACTAGTGGATATAGGTACTGTCAGCACAGGGAAAATGCAAATAACCATTGACGAAGAAGGCTACACCCGAGTAGACGAGTTATATCAAGTGTCGGCACCTATTAGCGGGAGAATGCTTAGAATAGACCTTAAACCCGGTGATCCTGTGCGTAAGGGCGAAACCATCATTGCCCGTATATTACCTAATTTACTCAGTGTTAAAGAGTCGCAACTAGCTAAAGCCAATGTTCAAATTGCGCTATCGACCGTTAATGCCGCCAAAGCCACCCGTAAACGGCTTGCGTCAGAATTTAGCTTGGTAGCACAAAGAGCGAAACGAGCTTTAGCGCAGATAAAAGTTGGGGCTATCAGTGTCGATGAAAACGATAAATTTCAGCAAGATGTTATCAGTAAAAAATCCGAATTGGCTGCGGCTACATCAATGTTAAAAGTACATGAGTCTGAACTAGCCAGAGCCAAAGCTACGTTAGTGGGTAGCGTTCAAACCATTAACCAGTCTCAAGAGCCCCTTGAAATAGTCGATGTTAAAGCGCCAATTACAGGCAGAGTGTTAGATATTGCTGAAAAAAATGAAACCGTTTTGCAAGCCGGCGCCCCCATTTTAACCTTGGGTAATGTTAAAGACGACTTAGAGCTGGTGATTGAAATGTTGTCGAGCGATGCGGTACAAGTAAAAGTTGGGCAAAGTGTGTTGCTGCAAAACTGGAACGCACAGCAGACAGGCAATGGAACTATTACTCGAATTGAGCCTAAGGGCTTTATTAAAACCTCTTCTCTTGGAGTTGAAGAGCGCCGCGTGAACGTTATTGTTAAACCGAATCCCACAGAAAAAATTCCGCTAAATCTAGGCCACGGCTTTAGAGTCGACGCATCAATAATTGTATGGGAAGACAACAACACCACTATAGTACCAGTGAGCGCCATGTTTAGAGAGCAACAAAAATGGGCGGTGTTTGTCATCGAAAATGATAAAACCCAATTGCGGCATATTACCATCGAACAAAATAATGGCACCCTAGCCAGTGTTGCAGAGGGCCTATCGGTTAACGAACAAGTGGTGTTATATCCTAGTGCCGAACTCACCAACAACTTGGCCGTTGCCCGTCGTTAGCTAAAAAAAACGGCAACCATAGGTTGCCGTATATTAATGATTTGAATGGATTCTTTAGCTTAAAAATCCGCCATCCACTACCACAGTGGTGCCTGTGGTATAGCTGGAAGCATCAGAAACTAGATACAATACTGTACCTGCCATTTCATCAGGTTGGGCGGTGCGCCCAAGTGGTATTTGCATTAGTGCGGTTTTAAGAATTTTGTCATTGCTTGTAAGCGCCGAGGCAAATTTAGTTTCAGTCAAACCAGGTAATAGCGCATTAACACGAATATTTAGACTTCCACATTCTTTTGCAAAAGACTTAGTCATACTAATAACCGCAGCTTTAGTGATGGAATAGATCCCCTGTCCCATGCCAGGTGAAATACCATTAATCGAAGCGGTGTTTAAGATAACCCCACCCCCTTGCTGTTTCATCATTTTACCGGCTGCAGTCGACATAAAGAAATAGCCACGGATATTTACATCAACGGTTTTTTCATAAGCCGCTAAGTCTGTATCTAAAATGTGTCCAAAATATGGATTCGCGGCGGCGTTATTCACTAAGATATCTAAACGTCCATATTTTTCGCTAATTTGTTCGAAGATATTATCAATCTGCGCCATTTCGCCCACATGGCAGGCCATAGCCACGGCATCGCCGCCATCTTCACGAATGCTTTGGGCAACCGCTTCACAGCCATCAATTTTACGGCTAGATACAATCACTCTAGCGCCATAAGCGGCCAGTAATCTTGCGATTGATTCACCAATTCCGCGGCTCGCACCTGTTACTAATGCCACCTTACCGCTTAAATCAAAAATGTCTTTGTTCATATCTTCCCCTTTCAATGCATGTGAATATTAGGCAAAAAAAAGCCATGACTATAAGGGCCATGGCTAAAACACTATAAAAATGTAAAGCCTTATAAAGCGGCTTCTAGCTCTGGTAATACATCAAACAAATCGCCAACAAGGCCATAATCCGCTACTTGGAAGATGGGTGCTTCTTCGTCTTTGTTGATTGCTACTATCACTTTAGAGTCTTTCATACCGGCCAAGTGTTGAATGGCCCCAGAAATACCCACAGCAATATATAGGTTAGGTGCAACAATTTTACCTGTTTGCCCAACTTGCATATCATTTGGTACAAAGCCTGCATCAACTGCGGCACGTGATGCCCCCATAGCTGCTCCCAACTTATCAGCTATGCCGTCTAGTAATTTAAAATTATCACCGTTTTGCATACCGCGACCACCAGAGATGATCACATCGGCTGCTGTTAGTTCTGGTCGTTCTGATTCTGTTAGCTCAGCTGAAACAAAAGATGATTTATCTAATGCTTTAGCCACTGCACAGGCTTCTACCGCTGCAGAATTACCTTCAGAAACCGCATCAAAAGCGGCGGTTCTAACGGTGACCACTTTAATCGTATCGCTAGATTGTACCGTGGCAATAGCGTTACCTGCGTAGATTGGGCGCTGGAAAGTATCAGCACCTTCTACCTTGATGATGTCAGATATTTGAGCAACATCTAGTAAGGCAGCAACCCGTGGCATAAAGTTTTTGCCTGTTGTCGTAGCCGCAGCCAGTACATGGCTTGCATCTTTACCTAGTTCGGCCACGAGATCGGCAATATTTTCAGCCATTTGGTGGGCATAATCGGCGCTGTCGGCTAATAAAACCTTAGTCACACCGTCTAATTTAGCGGCTTGTGCGGCAACAGCTTCACAACCTGAGCCAGCAACTAATAAATGGATATCTCCACCTATTTGCGATGCAGCGTGCATTAGTTTGTGGGTTTCTGTTTTTAGCTGTTCGTTGTCATGTTCTGCGTATACTAAAATAGCCATTAGATCACCTTCGCTTCATTTTTTAACTTGTCGACCAATTCCGCGACGTCTGCCACTATCACGCCACCTGAGCGTTGTGCTGGCGGCTCTACTTTAAGCACTTTTACATTTGACGTTAATTCAACACCAAAGTCTGCTGCAGACTTAACATCAAGAGGTTTGCGTTTCGCCTTCATAATATTTGGTAAGGAGGCATAGCGAGGTTCATTTAAACGTAAATCAGTTGTCACTACCGCTGGTAATGCCAGCTCAACAGTCTGTAAACCGCCGTCAATTTCACGGGTCACTTTTACTTTACCCGCATCCACTACTACTTCTGATGCAAAAGTACCTTGTGGCATACCAGTTAGTGCCGCTAACATTTGCCCTGTTTGGTTATTGTCTGAATCGATAGACTGTTTGCCTAAAATAACTAAATCAGGTGTTTCTTCTTCAACCACTTTCTTTAAAAGCTTAGCAATTTGTAAAGAATCAAGACTTTGGTCAGTATCAATTTGAATACCGCGATCAGCACCTAGTGCCAATGACGTACGAATTTGTTCTTGGCAGCTTTTATCGCCAATAGAAACCACAACTATCTCAGTGGCAACACCTTTTTCTTTTAAGCGAACCGCTTCTTCTACTGCAATTTCACAAAAAGGGTTAATTGACATTTTAGCGTTGGTTAAATCCACCGCGCTGTTGTCTGGTTTTACCCTGACTTTTACATTGTAATCAATGGCACGTTTTACCGGCACAAGTATTTTCATATTCACCTCTATTAAACAGGTATCAAGTTATTAAACTGAGTTAACAAGTTACACAAATTTGGATGGCGACAATTTACTTTGTGTTGACGTATACGTCAACTAAGAAGTCAATTTGCCGAGAGTTACTATAACCCGCACTTATAAAGGGTATTATATGCCATAATACCTCGAGTAATTTGAGTATTGGCTAGAATTTTTTCAATCAAAGGGATTGATATAAGTCTTTGTTAAGTATAAACATTTAAGTATTCGTCTATATTGAATGATAAGACAGGGTAGATTTATAATGTTATTGTTAGTAAACCCACAACTAGGGTATTTGATGTAAAAATAGCCAGCGCATGACTAAAATTTGCTTATGAATAAGGCTCACAAACATTTTTTTTGTGAATAATTAAATACATTTTTATGAATAGTTTAAACAAATAAGAGGACAAACAAGTGGAACGAGAATCGATGGAGTTTGATGTAGTTATAGTCGGTGCTGGCCCTGCTGGTCTGTCAACTGCGTGCCGGTTGATGCAAATAGCTCAGGAAAAAGACCAAGAATTAATGGTTTGCGTGGTCGAAAAAGGCTCTGAGGTGGGTGCCCATATTTTATCTGGTGCCGTATTCGAAACCCGTGCTTTGGACGAGTTGTTCCCCGACTGGAAAGAAAAAGGCGCGCCTCTAAACACCCCAGTAACAGGCGACGATATTTACTGGCTTAATAACGAGAAAAAAGGCACTAAGATCCCAAGCTTTATGACACCTAAAACCATGCATAATGATGGCAACTATGTGGTGAGTATGGGTAATCTATGTCGTTGGTTGGCCGAACAAGCCGAAGCACTTGGCGTAGAAATATTTCCTGGATTTGCTGCTTCAGAGGTTTTGTATAATGAAGACGGCAGTGTCGGTGGCGTGATCACCGGCGATATGGGTCTGGATGAACAAGGCCAACCCAAAGACTCCTTTATGCCGGGTATGGAACTCAAAGCTAAATACACTGTGTTTGCTGAAGGTTGTCGTGGACACTTAGGAAAGCAATTAATAGAGAAATTTGAGTTAGATAAAGATCAATCACCACAACATTACGGTATTGGTTTTAAAGAGATTTGGGATATCGACCCTGCCAAACACCAAGAAGGTTTAGTGGTTCATACAGCGGGTTGGCCTATCACAGATGCTACAGGTGGCTCTTATCTTTACCATGCAGAGAACAACCAAGTTTTAGTGGGTTTAATAATCGATCTTAACTACAGCAATACTCATTTAAGTCCTTTTGATGAATTCCAACGCCTAAAACATCACCCTGTTTTCAAGCAGTATCTTGAAGGTGGTAAACGCGTTTCTTATGGTGCCCGAGCCATAGCCAAAGGTGGTTTTAATTCTTTGCCTAAGATGACCTTCCCTGGGGGCCTATTAGTAGGTTGTGATGCGGGTACCTTAAACTTTGCGAAAATTAAAGGTAACCACACCGCTATGAAGTCTGGGCTATTAGCTGCAGAAACGTTGATGGAAGTGTTAAGCCAAGACGATGCTGCGCCTTCCCAAGAACTCGCAAGTTACACCCAGAAATTTAAAGACTCTTGGTTGTATGATGAGTTATTCAGATCTCGCAACTTTGGCCCTGCCCTGCATAAATTTGGCACCTTTATGGGCGGTGCGTACAACACCCTAGAGCAAAATTGGTTTAACGGTAATTTGCCTTTTAACTTCAAAGATGACAAAGCCGATCATGAGCAACTTAAACAAGCCAAAGATTGTGTCAAAATTGATTACCCTAAGCCCGATGGCGTACTAAGTTTTGATAAGTTGTCTTCAGTGTTTTTATCCAATACCAATCATGAAGAAGAACAGCCCTGCCACTTGAAACTAAAAGACAGCGCTATTCCTATTACAGTGAATTTGGCCCATTATGATGAACCAGCTCAGCGATACTGCCCTGCTGGGGTCTATGAAATTATAGAATCCGAAGCAGGCGAAAAGCAGTTACAGATCAATGGCCAAAACTGCGTACATTGCAAAACCTGCGATATTAAAGATCCGACTCAAAACATAACTTGGGTGGTGCCAGAAGGTGCCGGTGGACCTAACTACCCAAATATGTAGAAACTAAGGGGCATATGCCCCTTTTTTTATCTTAGAACACACTTATTACTTTTCATTTAATAATGAGGCCTTGCTGCAATGAGCGATATTCATTACCAGATACATTCAAACTCGCCAGATAAACCTTGGATTATGTTAATTCACGGTTTATTCGGCAGTATGGATAATCTAACTGCACTTCGCAGGCAGTTAACTGAGTCTTATCAAATATTGACAGTAGATTTACCAGATCATGGAAAATCAGCCCATACCACTAGCATCAGTTTTAATCGCTATTGTGAGTTACTGTTTAAACTTGTAGAAAGTTTAGGCATTCAATCAATTAATCTCATTGGACATTCGTTGGGCGGTAAAGTCGCCATGCAATTTTCCCTTAATCACCCAAATAAAGTGAACCATTTAGTGGTTTTAGATATTGCGCCTGTTGCTTATGCGCCAAGGCACAATAATGTTTTTAAGGGCCTCAACAATGTGAAGCTAGGTACAATTGCGAGCCGCAAGGAAGCAGATACAGCGCTTTCTGAATATGTGACTGAAACCTCTACTCGGCAATTTTTACTAAAAAGTTTATACAACGAAAATGATAGCTGGCAGTGGCGTTTTAACTTGGCTTTATTAGAGCAGGATTATCCTAATATTTCTGCGGCTATTACATCTTCCCAAGCATTTGGAGGTAAAACCTTATTTATTAAGGGAGAGCATTCCGATTACCTTTTGCCAGAGCACAAAAGCGCTGTTATGGAGTTATTTCCCAACAGCAAATCTAAAATGATCAGTGGCACAGGTCATTGGCTACATGCAGAAAAGCCGGAGCTTTGTAGTAAGTTAATCAGGGCTTTTTTAGCTAAATAACCCGATGTGATGACCTAGGGCAATTTTTTTAGTCGATACACTATGCTACTATGCGCCAGTTTTTTATAGGAGTTGACCGCAGTAGATGTTAAGTGATCATTATGAGCAAATCGAAGCCATAGGGTTAAACCTTGCGATTGTTGGCTTATTTTTATTGATGGCCTATGTTGTCCATGATGTACTTAAAAAAAACAATGTGCCACTTATTGGTAAAGTTGTGGTGTATTTTGTACTGTTTTTGGGGGCAGCGGGCTTTATATTTAAAGGCATAATGCAACTGTTTATTTAAGACTGATAGCGTCTTGAATGTTGCTTTAGTCAAACCAGTTTGAATTTATATTTTAGTTGAGGAAAGAACAAAAATGGCAAGTGTGGGGTTATTTTTCGGCAGTGACACTGGCAATACAGAACATATTGCAAAGATGATCCAAAAAGAATTAGGCAAAAACTTAATAGATGTTAAAGACATTGCTAAGAGCAGCAAAGAGGATATTGCTGAATTTGATCTATTACTTTTTGGTATTCCTACTTGGTATTACGGCGAAGCACAGTGTGATTGGGATGATTTTTTTCCTGAACTTGAACAAATAGATTTTGAAGATAAATTAGTGGCCATTTTTGGCTGTGGTGATCAGGAAGACTACGCCGAATATTTCTTAGATGCCATGGGCATGGTCAGAGATATTGTCGAAGCTAAAGGTGCAATTTTGGTAGGTCAATGGTCTACACAAGGTTATGACTTTGAAGCATCGAAGGGCATGGCTGATGAAGACCATTTTGTAGGTTTAGGTATTGATGAAGATAGACAACCCGAACTCACCGAAGAACGGGTAAAGTCATGGTGTAAACAAATTCACGAAGAACTGTGTTTAGCCGAATTAGCATAATAATTGAAAAGGAGTTTGACTCCTTTTTTTTAAATTTGAAGCTGTAAAAAGTTAAATAGCTTTTAAATAAATTAGGCTCCCCTATAATGGCCTCAAACCTATAGTTATATGCAAGATAATGGATCAAAATAAAGAATTAAAAAAAGCAGGTCTTAAAGTCACGCTTCCACGCTTGAAAATTTTGGAAATATTACAGCTACCTGAAAACCAACATATCAGTGCAGAAGAAGTCTATAAAATTCTCATTGAACATGACGAAGATATAGGCTTGGCCACAGTATACCGTGTACTTAATCAATTTGACGATGCAGGTATTTTAAACCGCCATCACTTTGAAGGCGGCAAATCCGTGTTCGAAATCAGCCACAAGAAACATCACGACCATCTAGTGTGTTTAAAATGTGGCAAAGTAATTGAATTTGAAGACGAAGTGATCGAAAAACGACAAGAAGAAGTCGCCGAACGTCATAATATGACCCTTACCCATCACAGTTTATATTTATATGGAGAATGTAAAGTAGACTGCGACGAAGACTAAATATGGTTTTGTAAATGACAAAGAAACGCCCCAATTAATGGGGTGTTTTTTTATCACAAAGATAATAGCTTTAAAGCAAACTAGGCCAAAGCAAAGCAAATATAGCACCGGCAACCGCCGCATAAATCAAGGCATCGAGCAAATAACGCAGGCAATTGGCCCAAGGCTGCCCCATCCAAATACTAATGGGAATTTGCGCCCAACCATAAGTTAAAAAACCAGCAACAAAAACCTGTCTGAAAACCATAATATGATCGGCACTTTGGACAATCGAAATACTGGCCAAATACCCAATCAAAAACGACCCTGTGATAAAAAACACTATCTGCTGAGAGAGTAGTTTACCCATATTTGGCATCCCATTGGGCATGATAGTCACCATAGCAACGGGGCCTTCAGTGAACTTTTTTTGCATTGCCTCTTCTGCCATAGCCTGCATATCACTGCAGTAAGGCAAGGTATAAAGTCCGGGGGAAGGAGATGTTTCGGCCAAAGCAATAGAAACGCCCTGTTCGTTACTTAACCCTTTATAATCGGCGTTATGATACTTAAAAAGCATATGAATAAATGCACTGGCGACCCAAGATAGTAAGCCAGTAACTAGGATGGCTAACCATAAATCAGACACTGAAACAGACATACTTGACTCCTAAGAGCAATGTTAAGGTGAAGACTTGTAAAACCATAGTCCACTCACTTCATCTATTCAAATAATGGCAGTTTGTTTACGTTGTACAGCAAAGCAGAATAAAGACTATCTTTGTTTGACTGTATATTAATCACTCATTTTGCTGCTTCATTGCCGCAAGAAAGCCCGTTACCAACATAAATTGCGCTCCATAATAAGTACTCATTATCCAATAAGCTTCAAAAGGAATAGGCATAATAAATTTATTAACGGCGATAAAGGAATCCGAGATAATAAATAATATTGCCCCCAGTACGGACCAACGTATCGGTAATGACGATTGCGTCGCCAATAACCCCATAGCGCCAATAGCGCACAAATACGCCATCACGGGAATCTTTAAGTCTCCAAGGCTAGGGATAAGTAACCACGCCATTGTCACCATGCCGCCAATTAACAACACACTCAAAGGCCAGCGATGTGCAATGCCTGTCCAATAAGACTTAAACATAAAGGCATAACTCAGTTGCGCTAACAGAAACGCGCCCACACCATAGATAAATATGTCAAAAGCTAACAGCAGATCGCCACAGGCACTAAACATCAACGCCAATAGCAAAATAGAGCGAGTCGAGCTGGGTTTTGTGGTTAACACCCCTGCCCCCAATATCAAGATTGGGATAACTTTTAATAGCCACAAAAAATCCACTGCAAAACCTAGACCGAGCATATAAAAAATAACGAAAATGAAGAATGCAACACAGATACTTTTAGACATAACGACTCACTGTTAACCTTTATTATGAGGTTTTATATTTATTACCCATTGTTAAAAGAGTATCAAGAAAATGACCGACCTTGCCCAATAAATATCACTTTACAAGGAAAATAAGTTTCCATGATTTTTAGTTAGACTATGGCCGCGTTATAGTGCGTCATCATTACTAAAACAATCAATTAATAAGGTTTTTATATGAATTTTGCAGAATTCGCTGCGTCCAGAAAAAGTGTGCGAGGTTTCAAAGATAAAGCCGTCTCTAAAGAAGTGGTCGATGCGGTGATAAATGCTGCAAAATGGGCGCCGTCTTCTTACAATACGCAAACTTGGCGCGTCCACGCGGTAACAGGCGATGTGTTAGATAAAATCCGTGAAGGTAATACTAAAAATACCCTAGCTGGCAAGCCACATGTGCGTGATTTTCCCTATAAAGAAGATTACCAAGGGGTTAATCGCCAGCGCCAAATTGATGTGGCTATTCAGCTTTTTGAAGTCATGGGAATAGGTAGAGAAGACAAAGAAAAACGTATGGAATGGATGATGCGTGGTTTTCGCCAGTTTGATGCACCGGTATCTTTAGTTTTGACTTATGACAAATCCTTAGAGCCCGCAGGCATCACCCAGTTTGGTTTAGGCTCATTGGCTTATGGAATTGTACTTGCTGCATGGGATCTAGGTTTAGGCTGCGTGATCAACGGCCAAGGTATTATGCAATCTGATGTGGTACATGAGCATGCACAAATCCCAGATAATGAAGCCATTATGATTTGCATCGCTATGGGTTACCCCGATGATAAATTTGCCGCCAACGATGTACGCTCTGTTCGCGCCGATAATGAAGAATTTGTAAGCTATCACGGTTTTTAACAAACCGTGAATATGGAAATAAATCAGCTTTGAATAACGAGTTTGCATTTCAATATTGTCTGCCATCCAGTTTGTGGATATTATGAAAATCACTAAAAAGGAAATTTTTAGCTTAATCTATAAATGATTGTAATGAATCCCCTTAAACTCAATAGGGTTCATTGTGGATTTATCGATATTTTATATAGGAATATGTTGAGTACATGACTAACTATGCAATCAAATTATGTTTCGTTATTAGCCTATTTTTGTCATGTCTAATTAAAGTCTTAGGAGCGGAGCCTATCCCTCTTATATTCACTGTAAACTCGCCAGGTTCTATCCCATATTTATACTTTGACTATTCTGAGCAAACTTACAAAGGGTTGATACCAGACTTTTTCGCTGATTTGGAGCAGCGAAAAATATTCAAAATTGCATATATTGATTCTAATCAATTGCGTAGTGAACAATCTGTAATTGCAGGAAAAGCTGACTTATACCTCGCGAATCCAAAGTGGTTAAAACACCCCGAAAAAGTCATCGCCAGTAAACCTATTATTCAGCATATGACTTTCTTGTATAGCCTTACTCCCTTTGACGCCAACTTTTCGCCAGCGGCTCTTGATAATAAAAAGGTATGTACGCAACACGCATATATTTATACCGGTCTTCAGCAATCATTTGAAACCAAAAAATTACAACGATTAGATTCAAGTTATCAAAGGGCTGTAGCCTCGATGTTAATAAAAGGTCGTTGTGACTATGCCATTTTAAACAACTACAACGCCATTAGCATTTTTGAAGAAACTGAGTTTTGTCATATGCCGATATACCAATCCCCACAACCGACAAGTAATATTGATTTAACAATTTTAATGCGACCTGAATTGCATGAAATTAAGGCAATCATTGATAATCATCTTGACGTTTTCATAGACAATGGCAAAGCAAATAAATCACTATTGTTTCACTCACCGAAACCTAGGTTTCCTAAACCCATTACTTGTAAGTCAACATTTTCTTAAGGCAAGAGTGCGACTTTAACAACTGAGAACCATTTAATACTCTATAGGCTGTTTTATTAATGCCATAGTGCGTGAGCCTTAAGTTCAATAAGTTGAATTATTGTTATTCAACACCGCCGTATTCGTCGATAGTAAAACCTCGTTGCAACGCATAATCTTGGGGCGTTAATCCCATGTGTTTTTTTAAATAGCGAATTAAGTGAGGTTGATCACTAAAGCCAAATTGATAGGCAATATCAACCCAGTCAATCTCGCTTTGTTGTCGCTGATAAAGAAATTCCAAAATCGATTCTAGCCTTTGCATTGATTGGCATTGTTTAAGGGTTAGACCTGTTACCTTCAAAAAGCTGCGCTCTAAGGTGCGTTGTGAACAAAATAGACCACTTGCTAAGTCACTAATTGAAGTGCTAGTAGCCAGCAGTGGCAGTATTTGCCTCGTCAATTGACTGTGCTTATCCTCAATAGCGTTTGAAAACCAATAAACACATAAGGTATCCAGCATTTTACAGCAGTTATCTGGTGCATTGCGTGCCATAACAATGAGCTCGCTGCTACTGAGGTGAGTGCCGTCTTCGATAATCGTCTCGTCACCACTGCTGCCATAAACTTTATCGATTAATGTTTGGGAGGCTTGACCTTGTAATGCCGTCAGATTTATCAGGGAATATGGCGCACCTGCATGGAATTTGATTCCGATACAGGCGAATGCTTTAGAATGATCCAATTGGTAGGTTTTGCTATAAGGATGTAGCCAATGGTTGCCAACTACTTGAGAAACACCCTTGTCATTTTTATATTGAAAACTTTGTGTTGGAATAGCTAGTATCAAATGAGTTGACGGATCAGGATTAAGCTTAGGGTAATCAGTACCTTCAGCATTGGCTGATTTTTCTAGAAACCAATAACAGTCAATGTATTTGGAAATATCAGGTTTATCTGGCTTTTTTAACCAACGGATCATCACGCACCTTGAATGTATTTTTAACGCTCGGTTTTGCTTATTTTATGCTTGATTAAACTCATATTGTATTATCCGATGATCAGCGATAAACCCAGCGTGAGCAATGGCTTTTTGAGCAGCTACATTAGTACTTTCAGTGGAACACATAGGTGTTAATCCCTGCTTGAACGCTTGTATTGCAAGGTAGCCTAGTACTTTTTTGGCGATACCTTGTCCGCGTACTGATTGAGCAACAATCATACCTAATTCGGCATATTCGGTTTGGTATTGATCGAATAATCGACACTCTCCTGCTGCTAACAACTGGCCCTGATGCCAATATCCGAAGAGTTCGTTACGTTCAATTAAATTACCATAGTATTGCGTTAGCCACTGTTCAGGCGCACCAATATTGGCGACTGAAAAGGCAACAAAGTCTGCTAATTGTTCAGTGTGAGTGAGCTGCATGTCAATGAGATCACTCGCATCTTCAGGCATATCTGCATAGTGCTGATACATCAGGGCGTTGACTTTATATGTCGCTGAGTTGTCTAAACATAACGCTTGATATTGAGGCTCTGCGGTACTCACAAACGCACCTTTAACCTCGTCTATTACTGAACTGTTGTTTTGTGCAATTAAGGTAAATAATTCACGGGAATGTGCGTGTAAGTGTGGTTCCAAGTAAAATTGCAATATGTAACCCTCATCATTAACACAACAAAATCCAACTATGGTTTGCTCAACGTAAAAGCCAAAGTGTTTCGCCATAGGCACAAAACCAAAGTGCCACATGCCGTCGAGTGGCGCTATCGCTTTTTCAAAGTATGCTCTTTTTTGATTGGTTAACTCGCTTAGTGAATCAATAGTAGCAATTTTAATCATGGTTCAATGCCTTCTGGAAAGAAATTTAAATGAACTTTATCTTAGGTTCTATATACCTAGAAAGATTGTAAAAAAGCGACATTTAAGACAGGAGCTATCGTTGTTTATTAAACTGGGTAATTCTAACTATTTAACACCAATCTTGTGATTTTTTAATGTCACTGATTTTGGCTTCAATCCATTTATCTCCTTGATCTGTGGTTTCTTTTTTCCAAAATGGCGCTTGGGTTTTCAAAAAGTCCATAATAAATTCATTGGCTTGATAAGCCGCTTGGCGGTGTTGACTGGTGACGCCAACAAACACAATTTGATCAGATACATCAAGCTGCCCTACCCTGTGAATAACCGACACACTGCCTAGTGGCCATTTTGAACGGGCTTGTTCGACTATATTGTTGAGCACTTTTTCGGTCATGGCGGGGTAATGCTCTAAAAACAAGCCACTTACAGACTTTTGAAGATTGCTATCTCGCACTAAGCCTACAAAAGTGACTATGGCACCATCACTGTTGCTACTGTCTCGTAGTTTTTTATATTCAGCGGCAAAATCAAAATCCTGCGTTTGCACATTGATATGGGTGAAGTGAGGCATGTGCTCTTTAACCGCCCGTTACTGGCGGAAAAAATGCAATTTCGTCACCCGCTTTTAATGGCGCCGTTTCCTTGCTTATTTCTTGATTAACCGCCACTAAGGCTTTGCCATAAGCCATGTATTCTTGCCACAACTCACCTTTTAGCTGCAAAGTCTCTCGCAACATGGCTACGGTCTCTATTGCAGAAGCGCCTTTAACTAACTCAATCTTCAATTCATCGGTTTTAAGTACATCTTTTAGTTGCCCAAAAAACAATATTTTTAACATGTCCAATCACCACTTTTTCCGCCTTGTTTACTTAATACTTTAATATCACTAATTTGCATATGGGGGTCCACTGCTTTACACATATCAAAAAGCGTTAATGCGGCCACGCTTACGGCTGTTAGTGCTTCCATTTCCACCCCAGTTTGACCTGCGAGCTTACACATAGCTTGAATATGTACTTTGTTTTCGGCATCTAAGATTTTAAAGTCAATGTGCACTTTTGACAACATTAACGGATGACATAAAGGGATCAAATCGCTGCACTTTTTGGCCCCCTGAATACCTGCAATACGAGCAATTGACAACACATCCCCTTTGGCATGACTGTTTTCTTTTAACATCGAAAATGCCTGAGATGACATAGTAATATATCCCTCAGCAACCGCCTGTCTTTGAGTGATTTTTTTATCTGTGACATCCACCATATTGGCTGTGCCATGTTCATTCACATGGGTTAATACCGCATTTTTTTTATTCATATCCTAGATTACCTTCTACTGGTACATTGGCTGATGTCTTTTAGATGCACCGCAAAGTTACAGGGTTTATGGCTGGCATCTAGCTGTTGTTGCAATATGCCATTCCAGGCTGTTTTGCAGGCGCCCGTTGAGCCCGGCATACAAAAAATAGCGGTACCATTTGCCATGCCACCTAATGCTCGGGATTGCACTGTGGAGGTGCCGATTTCGAGAAAAGAGATATGTCTAAATAATTCGCCAAAGCCTTCTATTTCTTTTTCAAATAAAGGTGTCATGGCCTCGGGAGTGGTATCTCGTGCTGTAAAACCTGTACCTCCTGTTATTAACACCACTTGAACGTCATCAGAGGCTATCCAGTTAGACACCACTGCTCGTATTTGAAACTTGTCGTCTATAACAATTTTTTTGTCGACAACACTATGGGCGTCAGCCATGGCGGCTTGTTGTAGATATTGCCCAGAGGTGTCGTTATCTTCACTGCGAGTATCCGACACGGTTAACACGGCAATATTAAGGGCTTGTTTATGGGCTGCGGTTTTCATTTATGCTCTATACCTTGCTGTTTGATTGTCTAGCACAGTGAGATTGCCACTGGCTAGGCGTATTAATGTTGTTCAAATGACTCATATTTAAAGGAGAAATCTCGCTACCTTGAAGGCCAGCTAGCAGTGCTTTGATAGAGTAATGACTGTTTTTAGCTGGCAATTCAATATTATCTAGTGTGTATTTAAGTTTAGTGTTTAAGTAGGCGGTAACACCTTTGGTAATGGGTAAATACAAAGGTAAATAATATTTTTCAAATGCACATATATTGCCGTGTTTCCTGCCTTGCTCTAATAAGTGACCAAAATCCTCTGTGCTTAAGTCAGGCATATCAACGGCAGCTATCAGTAACTCAGTAATAGGCAAGCCACGCTGTTTAATATGAGCTATCACCCCATGTATACCCGACAAAGGACCACAATGAGGAATAACATCAGCGATACCTTTGGGATGAGTAGAGCCGCTCACAAATACCTGATGATTACAAATGTTAGCAAGGCGCTTTTGACTATGTTGAAGCAGGGTTTCTTGGCTGTGTGGCAAAGTTAACAAACTTTTATCTGTACCCATCCTGCTTGACCTGCCTCCTGCTAATATTAACCCTGCCAACATTTTAGTTAGCCTCCTAGCATAGCCAAGTGTTTGGTGGCTCCGGTAAAACCATCTTGCAGCCAATGGGTGGCTTCTTTATCGCCAAGTAAATCAACTAACTTAGCTTGTAATTCGCCGCTATCAGCTGATTGTAATGCGGGCCTAATATCTAGACCTTGGTCGGCAAACAAACATAGATGTAGCTTACCCGTTGCTGAAATTCGGAGTCGATTGCAGCTGGCACAAAAATCTTTGCTGTAGGGCATGATCAAGCCAATTTTGCCTTGGTAATCTGGATGGAAAAATTCTTGTGCGGGCCCAGCTGCTTTATCGCGAATAAGTTGTCCCCAGCCTGCGTCTAATAATTGCTGTTTAATGGGTGCACCAGATACATGATTTTTTTCAAAAAAGGTGACGTTATCACCAGTCTGCATCAGCTCAATTAATCGCAATGTGACTGGCGTCGCTTGCAGCCAAGTTAGAAAGTTCTTCAGTTCTTGCTGGTTGTATTGTTTCATCAACACCGCGTTGATTTTAACTTTTACGCCCAAGGCAATGGCTTTGTCGATACCTCTGAGAATGGTTTCGAGTTTATTGTGGCCGGTAATAGTGGCAAACATGCGGGGATCTAAGCTATCAATACTGATGTTAAGGGAATTTAAGCCCGCATCGACCCATTTTTGAATGTCAGCCTCTAACTTATAGCCATTACTGGTCATGGCCACATGTTTTATGCCCGGAGTAGATGCACAAGCCCTTATAATGTCGGGTAAGTCTTTTCTGAGAGAGGGTTCGCCGCCCGTGATACGCACTTTGCTGGTGCCTAAGGCCGCAAATCCATTTACTAGGGTTTTAATCTCAACTAAGCTCAAAAAATCACGACTGCTATCGCAGGCATAACCATCTGGCAGGCAGTAATTGCATTTAAAATTACATACGTCTGTAATAGACAGCCGCAAATAATGGAAACGGCGTCCAAATTTATCTTCTAACATGTTTATTAACACCTTTCCAAAGTGAAGTAACACAATATTGTGGCACTTGCGGGAGGCAGTTCGATTTCTCTTACTACCCTGGCGAATTGGCAAAACTTGCCATATTCACGGCTAAATTACCTTGTCGTGGATTTAGGTAAAGAAGCTCGGAGTTATCCATAGGTTATTTGTAGTAAAAACAAATAACCTTTAGGTATTTGTACCATAAAATACTAAGTTTGTATTGAGAAACAACAGTGTTTCATTGGTGTATATCCACATGATTAATTAACATACATATTCAGTAAGCTCAGTGAAAACGCATTATTTTATGATCAGCACCTTTATTAAAAAGCACAACCTAGACAATATTTTTGCTAATAATGCGCGGGACTATTTTGTTCCCCTTGCCGATGACATTAAAACACGGCAAGCAATCGCTAATAACACCTTTTTTATTGGACTTAATGGCTGTCAAGGCTCTGGCAAGTCGACTCTATCTGAATTTCTAAAGGAATATTTAAGTAAGACTTATTCGTTGGGGGTTGTTGTGATGTCTTTAGATGACTTCTACATTAGTAAAGACGACCGCCGGTTAATTGCTGATCAGTTTCATCCGTTATTCAATACCAGAGGAGTACCCGCAACCCACAATATGGCGGTGCTCAAAGCGGTGTTATTGGCACTAAAACATCAACAGTCCACAACAATACCCAGCTTTAACAAAGTAACTGATGAGCCCTCCCCTATATCTGCATGGACAGAAGTGGTTAGTGCTGTAGATGTGGTGATTGTTGAAGGTTGGTGTTGGGGCGTGACGTCGCAAACACCTGCACAACTTGCACAGGCAGTTAATTCATTAGAGGCCTTAGAGGACCCCCAGGCAAAATGGCGAACTCATGTAAATTTAGAGCTTTCGTTGAATTACCAACCTTTGTATCACTTAATGGATTGTTGGGTTATGTTAAAAGCTCCTTCTTTTGACAATGTATTGCCATGGCGTTTAGAGCAAGAACAGCAACTTGCAGCCGCTACTAAGAATACACAACCAACAAAATTGATGGATCAGCGTCAAATTCAACGCTTTATTCAGCATTTTCAACGACTAACTGAACAGGCCCTGGAAACCATGGCAAATAGTTGTGATCATGTATTTGAGCTCTCTTCTTCTAGAGCAATTAGTGCACATAGAGTAAAAAACTCATCAACTTAAACATAACCCTGTAAACTGGTGTTTTATTTGCCAATGAGAATGAACACATGAAACCAATCAATTTTATAATTATTGCTATTTTCACCTGCAGCTTAACTAAATTACATGCCCAAGAGCATAAAAATTCCCTTAACTTTATGAATGAACAGTTATCAAAGCAATTACTGAATCAAACATTAGTGCTTAGTGAGCCAAAGTTAGTTAAGGCTCAAGCCGAGTTGCTTCGTCAACACTATCATGCACTGGTGCAAAGTGGGTTCAGCAAAGATCAAGCCTTGCAACTTGTGATAGCAATTGCTGCTCGAGATAAAAGCTAACACCACAATTGACAAATAAAGAGCGTCGTTCTTTTAAGATGAGTTTTAAAACCTCGCACAGAGATCACAACTACTTATTTAGCGTGGTATTAGATGGCTAAGTTAAACTGAAAGCTATTCATTACCTTTCAGTTGACTTAACCACTCTACTTTGAGTGCTGTTGACATAAAACTGGCGTTAAAGCTATTAGTAACCAATTGCAATAAATGATGTTGCTCTATCGCAAGGTGGTCGATAACAGCAAAATAGTTGTCGTTTAAATAACCGCCGAAATAACTCGGATCATCAGCATTAATGGTGACCATCAAACCTAACTCAAGCAACACTAATATATTGTGCTGCTCCATATGATCAAATACTTTTAACTTGGTATTTGATAATGGGCATACTGTTAAGGGCAATTGTGATTGCTTAAGATATTCAATTAATTTTGGATCTTCGATACTACGAACCCCGTGATCGACTCTCTGTACATCTAAAGAATTGATTGCACCCCAGACATATTCAGGTGGGCCTTCTTCTCCCGCATGCGCCACCCGCTTCAATCCTAAACTCTTAGCCATTTCAAAAACCTGAACGAATTTCTCAGGTGGATTACCGAGTTCACCACTGTCTAACCCAACAGCGCAAATGTCTTCTAAATAGGGCTTGGCAGCTTGCAATGTTTCAATGGCACTTGCTTCGGATAGATGCCTTAGAAAAGACATAATCAGCAAGCTCGATTGCCCCCACTCTTGCTCTGCCTGTTGCATCGCCCGTTTAAAACCCGCCATAAAAATTTCAAACCCAATACCGCGCTGGGTATGAGTTTGGGGATCGAACATAATCTCTGCATGCACGACATTATCTTGTTTGCATTTAAGCAAGTAATGCCACATCAGCTGATAAAAATCATCCTCATCCTGTAGCACTGATGCGCCAAAATAATAAAGATCTAAAAAACTTTGCAAGTTTTCAAAATTGTAAGCCTGTTTCACCTCTTGAATGTTCCCATAAGGTAATTCAACCTGATGTTTCTCGGCTAAGGCCATCATTAACTCTGGCTCAAGTGAACCTTCTATGTGCAGGTGCAACTCTACTTTAGGCAAACTTGCCAGCCACATTTTCAATTCATTTTTGGTCATATTTCACCTGCTTTATTTACCAATAAGTCACCAAACTGAATAATAACTCTTTGCCAAAAAGAATTACCTGTTCATAATTTAGTTTAATCAAATCAAGCAACTAGAACGCATTGTTGCTATTGTTTTACAACTTTAGAATACATGATTAGTATATCTACATCATATGCCTGATTAATTCCAGACTAGATAGTCAAATGTGAACAAATTAGTTATATCCCTAAACAGCAACCCAGAGCGAGAACTATGTCAAATTTTCTTGAGCGATTTTTTAAATTAACAGAACATGGCACAAACCTTAAAACTGAATTTATTGCTGGGTTAACTACCTTTGCCGCTATGTCTTATGTACTGGTTGTCAACCCAAGTATATTGGGCGCTGGTGGAATGCCCATTGAAGGGCTCATTACGGTCACCGCTATTGCAGCTTGTTTAGGTACACTGTTGATGGCATTTATGACCAACTATCCCGTTGCTATGGCTCCCGGTATGGGGCTGAATGCTTTTTTCGCTTTTACTATTTGTTTAACTCGTGAAATTCCATGGGATGCAGCCTTAGGCATAGTGTTTTGGAATGGGATTTTATTCTTATTACTGTCTGTTACCGGTGTTAGGACTAAAATTGCCACTGCCATACCTGCGGCATTAAAAATTGGTGTGCAGTGCGGTATCGGGTTATTTATCGCTTTTATAGGTCTAAAAAATGCAGGCTTAGTGGTTGATAACCCGGCGACTTTTGTGTCTATTGGTAACTTATCTGAACCGGCAAGTTTATTGGCTTTGGCAGGTATTATATTAACCATTATCCTAGTTATCAGAAAGGTAACGGGTGCAATTTTAATTTCCGTTCTAGTGTTAACTTTAGTGGGTGCGTTAATTCCAGTTGGTGATGGATACCTTACTCAACATAGTAGCCAGTTCATCGGTTTGCCTGAAAGCATAAGCGGTACGTTTTTTGCCATGGATATTATGTATCCTGTGGAGCACTTAGCAGAAACTTGGGATCTAATTTTTGCATTATTGTTTGTAAACATGTTCGATACCATTGGCACATTAATAGGTGTATCGCGTCGCGCCAACTTACTTGATAAACAAGGGCAATTACCCAAAATGGGTAAGGCGATGACCGCCGATGCTGTCGCCAGTGTGATGGGGGCAGCCGTTGGTACCTCTCCTGTTACCTCTTATGTTGAATCCGCAGCTGGGGTATCGGCTGGAGGCAGAACTGGGCTAACATCAGTATTTGTAGCTATGTGCTTTTTACTGGCTTTATTTCTTACCCCTTTAATGAAAGTGATCCCATTAATGGCCACCACGCCCGCTCTCATAATGGTTGGAATACTCATGATGGACTCCTTCAGACAACTCGATTTTGACGACATCACCTCATTAGCTACAGCCACAGTCGCGCTATTAGCCATGCCTCTGACCTTTAGTATCAGCGAAGGTATTGCCCTTGGTTTTATTACCTACGTGGGCATAATGTTAGGCACAGGACGTTATAAACAAGTGACCTTGATCACATATGCCATGGCTGCTGTGTTTGTACTCAGATATGTGTTGGATTTGAAGTAGTAACGAGCTTGGCAAGATTTTTATCTTGAAAGTATGTATTCCAAGAAAAAACCGACTCAACTGAGTCGGTTTTTTCTTTATTACTGGTAGCTAGTCACTCGCCGCTCGAAACGCCTTCAACTAATACCAATTCATCCTAACAATTAGTCACTGGTGTTCTCCCTTTGGGCGAGGTTTAAAAGCACCTACTCTGCGTTGCCCGAACTTACAATAGAATAACTATTGCTTCATTCGAGCGCCTTGATTAGGTGCTTTTAAATCTCGCTGAGTGATCAATTGTTAGGAGGGACTGGTATAAACCGGAAAATTCGCTTTCCAATGCAAAGCAATTTGCTCTCTGGTACAGCACCACACTCGCTCGTGACTTTGGACATATTCAATAAAACGTTGCAATGCAGCCATTCTTGCAGGCCTACCAACAATTCGGCAATGTAAGCCAATTGACAACATTTTGGGTGCAGTTTCGCCTTCTGCGTACAACACATCGAAGGCATCTTTTAGATACTGATAAAACTGCTCCCCACAATTAAAGCCTTGAGGTGAGGCAAAGCGCATGTCATTGGTATCTAGTGTATAGGGAACCATTAACAAAGGTTTTGCATATTGGGTGTCATAATAGGGTAAGTCATCAGCGTAAGAATCGGCGCAATATAAAATATCACTTCTTTCTGCAATCAGTTTCAAGGTATTTGGGCTCGTTCTTCCCGTATACCAGCCAACAGGCTTGTTACCGGTTATAGCTTGATGTAGTTGTACAGCAGCATTAATCATTTTCTTTTCTTGGACTTCTGGCATATCTTGATAATGGATCCAGCGCATAGCATGACTGGCAATTTCCCAATCAGCTTCTAACATGGCAGCTACCGCTTCTGGATTGCGCTGTAGTGCCATAGTGACTCCAAATACGGTAATAGGTAAGTTGTAACGCACCAACATATTATATAAACGCCAAAATCCAGCGCGGCTGCCATATTCATACATGGACTCCATACTTAAATGCCTATTAGGATATGGCTGTGCACCTATTATTTCAGACAAAAAAGTTTCAGAGTGATTATCACCGTGCAACACACAGTTTTCGCCACCTTCTTCGTAGTTAAGTACAAATTGCAGCGCTATTTTGGCATTATTTGGCCATTTGGGATGGGGAGGATATTGACCGTATCCAATTAAGTCCCTTGGATATGCATGTTTCATTAAATACCTTATTTAAACTCTGTTGGAACAGCCAAACCACAGCCGGTCAAAATTAATCCAATGACATTATTTGTGGCTTCAGCAAAGTCACTCTGTGTCATAGGCTCACCTTTGAGTTCATTAATTTGAGCAGAAAAGTCTGCATAATGTTGAGTCGTAGCCCAAATATTAAATAACAAGTAATGAGGATTAGTTGTCATTAATTTACCTTGATCAATCCATTGTTTGATTACGTCTACTCGGCCTGCCATCCAAGATGCGTGTTGATCTTTAAAAAACGCGCTTAAATTTGGCGCCCCATTAATAATTTCGAGGGCAAAAATTTTCGATGCGTCAGGACGACAACGTGATATTTCCATTTTATCCGCAATATAGTGAGCTAAAACTTCGGCAGGATCATCACCGGCATT
The DNA here is from genome assembly GCF_937123705.1 of uncultured Paraglaciecola sp. GTDB lineage: Bacteria > Pseudomonadota > Gammaproteobacteria > Enterobacterales > Alteromonadaceae > Paraglaciecola. The sequence goes on from NZ_CAKZKO010000038.1 coordinate 156,098, forward strand.
CGCTTCATCAAAACGACCATTCCACAGGCTTAGAATATCCTCTAATAAAGCCAAATAAAGCGACTCTTTAGACTTAAAATAATATAATACATTAGTTTTAGGGAGCTCTGCCCTGTCGGCTATTTGCTGCACTCTTGCCCCTTTAAAACCGTGTAACGCAAATTCTTTCTCAGCTGCGCTTAATATTTTGCTACGGTTAAGATCTCCTATACTGATTTCTCTATCACTTTTAGATGCAGACATTTGTTATTTAGTTTTCCTTTGTTAGAAGCATTACAGTCGCTGATATTAGGTTTAAAAATATCACCCAATCTAGGTGATTACTAGAAACATTAGCTTATAAGATCAATATCTTACACCACAACCTAAGTATGAAATTTTGAAATGAATTTAAAAACTTGACCAATTAGTCTAGTATGCATTGTAATTCTTGTCGCGAGTAAGGATAATACATTGTCGCCTGTCCCGAAGTCGGGTTACTCCTTACACTCTACATACTGGAGCGAAATATGATTAGCTTTTTGCTTAACAACGTAATTACCAACATAGAGACGGCCAAAGCTGATTTAACTTTACTTGAATACTTGCGTGACCAACAAAACCTAAAAGCAACCAAAGAAGGATGCGCCTCAGGGGATTGTGGTGCCTGCACTGTTGTTATAGCTGAAGTGATAAACAAGGGTGAGTCTGAGCCGAACAAACTAGAATATCGTGCAATTAACAGTTGTGTGACCTTTTTATCTGCCTTACATGGCAAACAATTAATTACAGTTGAACACTTGGCAAATGGCAAGGAATTACATCCTGTGCAACAAAGCCTGGTTGATCACCATGGCTCTCAGTGTGGCTTTTGTACACCGGGGTTTATTATGTCTATGTTTGCTTTGTATCAACAGCCAAATTTGCCAGACAGAGAAACCGTTATTCAAGCCCTTTCGGGTAATTTATGCCGCTGTACTGGATATCGACCTATTATTGATGCGACTTTAAGTGTGTGCCAAAACAAGGTGACGGATAAATTTCAACAAGCAGAAACCAAGACGCTTAAACAATTACAGGCTATCAATAAGCAATCTATTAGCACCGACAATTTATTAATCCCAACATCAAGACAACAGCTTGCCGCATACAAGGCTCAATATCCACAAGCGAAAATGTTTGCGGGCAGTACAGACTTAGCCTTAGAGGTTACTCAAGGACTAAAATCATTTGATAAAATGATCCCGTTGGGCGCATTACCAGAATTAAACCAACTGCTTGAACAACAGCAAGGATTGTTCATAGGGGCCGCGCTACCTTTAGGTAAAATTGAATCCAGTTTAATAAAACATTTTCCGCAGTTATCCGAATTATTATGGCGTTTTGCCGCCACGCCTATTCGTAATCAAGCCAGTCTAGGGGGCAATGTCGCTAACGCCTCACCCATTGGCGATATGCCGCCGGCTTTGTTGGCTTTGAACGCCATGATTCTCCTAGATGATGGGCAGCAAAAAAGAACCATAGCCGCAAAGGACTTCTTTATTGATTATCGGCAAACCGTTTTACAACCATCTGAATGGATTGAAGGCATTTTTATTCCTTATATTGATGACACTAACCACATCGGAGCATACAAAGTATCCAAACGTTATGAAGATGACATTTCAGCCGTAAGCGCGGTGTTTAATGTCAAAGTTGTAGACGGAATAGTGAAACAAATAGATAGCGGGTTTGGTGGTGTGGCAGCTATACCCGCAAGTGTTATTGCATTAAACGAAGCACTAGTAGGACAAAGCTGGTCGAGCCGTGAAGCCTTAGAAATAGGTTATGACATTCTTAAAGATGCGTTTTCGCCCTTAGATGATGTGAGAGCAAGTAAAGCCTACCGGGTGGCTATGCTCAGCAATTTATGGAAACGTTTCTGGTTAGAAACCAATCAAAAAAGTCAACAAATTCAAACCCGTGTAGTACATTTACCCTCTACTACAGCGGAGACAGGTCATGCGTAAACTGATTGAACCACCTCAAGTAGACTCAGCCCTTCAAGGCGTTGCCGGCAAGTCACATCAACATGAAAGTGCCGAACGTCAGGTAAGTGGCCAGGCCCGTTACGTTGATGATATGCCCGAAGCGGCAAACCTGCATCATGCCGCTGTAGGTGTAAGCTCTGCCTCTAGTGGCACTATCACATCTATCGACTTGTCACAGGTGAAAGCCAGCGAAGGCGTAATAGATGTGATCACAGTGGCAGATATCCCAGGGCATACTGATATAGGGCCGGTTTTCCCCGGCGATCCATTGCTTGCTGGCACTGAAATTTTGTACCACAGCCAACCTATATTTGCGGTGTTAGCCACTAGTGTTAACCTAGCGCGCCAAGCCACATTAAAAGCCAAGATAGAGATTTCAAGTAGCAAGCCCTGCTTGTCGATCGATCAAGCCAAAGCTCAAGACAATTTTGTACGCCCTCCTCACTTTATGCAGCAAGGCGATATGCAAAGCCGTTTTAAACAAAGTCCTATCCAGCTTAGCGGTGACATGATAATTGGTGGCCAAGAGCATATGTATCTTGAGGGCCAAGTGTCTATGGCCATCCCTGAGGAAGAAGACCGCATGCTGGTTTATTCTTCTAGCCAACATCCCAGTGAAGTGCAAAAACTCATTGCCGAAGTATTAGATATCAAACTTCACAAAGTTATAGTTGATATGCGCCGTATGGGTGGTGGATTTGGTGGCAAAGAGACCCAAGCCGCGCAATGGGCCTGCTTAGCAGCCATTTTCGCCAGTCGTAATAACGTCGCGGTAAAATTACGCTTGCCCCGCATGTTGGATATGATGGCCACAGGTAAACGTCACCCTTTTGAAAACAGCTATAGAGTAGCTACAAACGAACAAGGCTTAATTCAGGCAACTCATATCGAAATTAACGGCAATTGCGGCCATTCGCCAGATCTATCAGACGCCATAGTCGATAGAGCCATGTTTCATTGTGACAATGGTTATTACCTAGCTGATTGTTATATCGAAGGCCATAGATGTCGTACTAATCAAGTCTCTCATACTGCGTATCGCGGCTTTGGTGGCCCTCAAGGCATGATAGTTGCCGAGGCCATGATGGATGCCATTGCCCGTAAGCTAGGCAAAGATCCTCTCGCGGTTCGCAAACTCAATTTATATGGCCAAGACAGCAGAAACACCACCCAATATGGCATGCAAGTTGAACATAACTTGCTACCAGATTTAATCGATAAACTTGAAAGCTCAAGCGATTACCAGTTGCGCCGTAAGCAAATGACCGCGTTTAACCAAAACAGCCCCATCATTAAGAAAGGCTTGGCCCTAACGCCGGTTAAATTTGGTATTTCATTTACCGCCAAACATCTCAATCAAGCAGGTGCTTTGTTGCATATTTACACCGATGGCAGTATGCAAATCAATCATGGCGGCACAGAAATGGGCCAAGGTTTACACACCAAAATTGGCCAGATAGTTGCCAATGAATTTGGTGTCCCGTTATCTCATGTTGAAGTCACCTCAACCCGTACCGATAAAGTCCCTAATACGTCTCCCACTGCAGCGTCAAGTGGTACCGATCTCAATGGCAAGGCCGCACAAAATGCTTGTTTGCTTATAAAACAACGTTTAGCGGAATTCTATGCCAAACAAGTGAAGGGTGATGTACAACAAGTTAGATTTGAACAACAAAATGTTAAACTTGGCGATCACTCCATTGCCTTTAGTGAGTTGGTTCAACAAGCTTACATGCAGCGTATTTCTCTTTCGGCGTCGGGTTTCTACAAAACGCCTAAATTAAAATATGACCGGGCCACAGGTAATGGACGGCCATTTTTCTATTTCGCTTATGGTGCAAGTTGTTCAGAGGTCAGTATTGATACCTTAACGGGCGAATACAAAATTGAACGAGTCGATATTTTACACGATGTCGGTAAAAGCTTAAATCCTGCCATTGATATAGGTCAGATTGAAGGGGGCTTTATTCAAGGCATGGGCTGGTTAACCAGCGAAGAATTATTGTGGGATGATAATGGCAAACTTATAAGTAACAATCCCGCCACCTATAAGATCCCAGCCATTGGCGATACCCCAGAGATATTCAATGTCGACCTGTATCCTAGAGCTAACGACGAAGACAGCATTTATCACTCTAAGGCCGTAGGCGAACCGCCTTTTATGTTGGCGAATTCGGTGTGGTGCGCTTTAAAAGACGCCATATCCAGTATCACTGACTATCAAATTGATCCTGTGTTGCATCCTCCTGCCACCCCAGAAAAAGTCTACCATGCCATCACCCAAGCCCAAACTTGGATGGAGCTGCAGCCATGAGCCAACCAACAGTCATGAAGCCAACAACATGGTTTGATGCCCTGCATCTTTGTCAGCAGCAAGGTAAAGGTTATGTATTAGTTACCTTACTGGCCACTGCTGGATCAACGCCCCGTAATGGCGGCAGCAAAATGTTAGTATGTGATGACAGCAGCTACGACACAATCGGCGGTGGGCATTTGGAGTTTGAGATCATTAAACAAGCGCGGAGCTTGTTAGCAAACAATGCCACTACTCAGAAAGTTGAACACTACCCACTTTCCAGCAAACTAGGTCAATGTTGTGGTGGTGCCACCAATGTATTATTTGAAGTTTTTACTCAGCACACCCAGTATCTAGCTATTTACGGTGCGGGTCATGTGTCGCAAGCCTTAGTGCCCATATTAGCGCAGCTTCCTTTACAAATACGTTGGATTGATAACCGCCAAGAAATGCTTGATGATATTGCCAAGACAACTCAACCTAACAACGTAAAACTGCAAGCCAGTGAACACCCTGCTGACACTATTACCACCTTACCCAGTGCCGCTTGGGTTTTGATCATGACCCATAACCATCAGCTAGATTTTGATCTGGTGGCGGCGGCTTTGTCTCGCGAAGATGTGGACTTTGTTGGGATGATAGGCTCAGATACCAAAGCAAGGCGATTTAGAACGCGCTTAGAGCACCGAGACTTTCAACAAACTCAGATCGAGCGTTTAGTTTCTCCGGTTGGCATGTTAGATATCCCAGGTAAGCGTCCTATCGAAGTAGCTGTGTCTATAGCGGCGCAATTGATACATAGGCTTGCCCCAGAAAAAGCCTCTCATACTCAGCAAAAACAAGCATGGCGCGATAATAAGCAACTGATGCAATCCTTGGTAATACCCGAATGACACAAATCAATACCCCCCTAAGCGTACAGCAGTTAAATACACTTAATACCCAAGACAGCGAAAAGTGGTTTAGTCAATGCTGCGCCGCACCTAAGTGGTTTAAAGGGATGGCTCAGGCTCGGCCTTTCGCCGATTATAAAGCCGTTGTACAAATGGCAACGACTGCGTGGCAACAATGCACAGCACCAGACTTTCTAATTGCCTTTGAAGCCCATCCTATGATTGGTGATGTAAGCAGTTTGCGTAAGAAATACGCAGCCACAAAAAACATGGCCAGTAATGAGCAGCAAGGAGCAAGTGAGGCCGATGAACAATGCCTACAAAGTTTAGCCTCCGCTAATCGGCAATATCTAGATAAACATGGTTTTATTTTTATTATTTGTGCCACTGGCTTGAGTGCTAAGACCATGCTGGATGCCCTGACCTTGCGTTTATCCAATGATACCGCCACAGAAATAACCCTAGCCGCCGCAGAACAACTAAAAATTACCCTGCTTAGGTTACAAAAGGGGTTACAAAATACATTAAAAGAGGAAATACCCCATCATGAGCATTAGCCTTTCCAGTCATGTGTTAGATACCACCTTAGGTAAACCTGCTGCCAATATGAAATTGGCCTTAACAACCATAGATGGGCAAGTTATTCAGGCACAAACGGATAACGATGGCCGTTGTAATCAATGGCAAGACTTTGATTTTCAAGCAGGCGAATATTGCCTGCGATTCTTGACTAAAGACTATTTGCTGACACATCACAGTGAAGCTTTTTATCCTTTTGTCGATGTGCATTTTGAACTGAAAGAAAACGGCGGGCATTATCATGTGCCGCTGCTTATTTCGCCTTTTGGTTTTAGTAGTTATCGTGGCAGTTAGGTCAATTTTGTACGTTTTAACCATAGAGATATTCAATAAATGACAACCCAAGCATATCGTGCCTCTATTTTGCATTTTCCGAAACAAAGCCATAGTCCTAAACAAGACTATCAGTACTTTGATGATGGAATCTTAGTTACGCGTAACGGGGGAATTGAATTCATAGGTGAGTATAAACATTATATAAATCAATACTCTGAAGTAAAAATACAAGATTATTCAGGTAAACTGCTTTTACCAGGTTTTATCGACGCTCACTTACACTTTCCGCAAACAGAAATGCTGGCCAGCTTTGGTGAACAGCTACTGGATTGGCTAACCGACTATACCTTTCCGGTAGAACGTAAGTTTGCTGACCCAGAATACGCCAGTCATATTGCCAAGCTATTTATTAAACAATTACACCGCCATGGCACCACCACAGGCATGGTGTATTCGTCGGTACATAAGCAGGCGGCCGACGCCCTTTTTCAACAAGCTGCTAGGCATAATATGTTAATGATTGCCGGTAAAGTGTGCATGGACAGACATTGCCCTGACTGGCTCCAAGACACCCCACACAGTGCACAACAAGACAGCGCCGCATTAATCGATAAATGGCATAACCATGGCCGCTTAAAGTACGCCATCACACCGCGCTTTGCGCCTACTAGTAGCCCCGAACAATTACATGCTTTGGGTGAGCTTGCCCAGCAGTATCCAGATGTGTTTATTCAAACCCACTTATCTGAAAACCTGCAAGAAATCGCTTGGGTAAAGCAGTTATTTCCACAGCAAAAAAATTATCTGGATGTATACGACCATGTTGGCTTACTCAGAAAAGGCACAGTATTAGGTCATGGTATTCACCTCGAACAAGCAGAATGGCAGCGCTTACATGAATCCCAAGCCAGTATTGCCTTTTGCCCTACGTCTAATTTATTTTTGGGCAGCGGATTGTTTGATCTTGCAAAAGCGCAGCAACAACAGGTCAATGTTATGCTCGCCACCGATGTGGGCGGCGGCACCAGTTTTAGTATGCTAAAAACCCTAGGCGAAGCCTATAAAGTTTGCCAACTTAAAGGGGACCAAATGGATCCTATGCAAGGACTATATTTAATGACACAAGGCGCCGCGTTAGGATTAGGCCTAGAAGATAAAATTGGCAACCTAAATGTGGGAAGCGATGCTGACTTTGTTATCTTAGATCCAGAATTTGATGAGCTTAGTGCGTTACGTTTTGAACACCATCGCAGTCCGCAGGACATTATTTTTGCATTATCTATGTTAGCCGATGATAGAGCTATTACAGCTACTTATATAGCCGGTAAAGCCGTTTATCAGGCAACCCCAAACACTTTAGAAGGAGCACTGTAATGTTGCTTGATTGGATTTCGTTATTTCTTCGTTGGTTCCACGTTATTGCAGGCGTGGCTTGGATAGGTGCATCGTTTTACTTTATTTGGCTAGACAATAATTTGCGCACTCCGCCCGACTGGAAGAAGCAAAAAGGCATAAAAGGCGATTTGTGGGCCGTTCATGGTGGTGGGTTTTATGAAATTGCTAAGTATGAATATGGCCCAGAGGCCATGCCCGAAAAACTGCATTGGTTTAAATGGGAAGCTTACACCACCTGGATAAGTGGATTTTTGCTACTCAGTTTAGTGTATTACCACGGCGCATCGATTTACCTAATTGACAACGCTGTGATGGAATTAACACCTACCGAAGCCATCATCAGAGGTTTAGGCTTAATTTTCGGCGGCTTATTCGTTTACGAAGCTGCCTGTCGCAGTCCTTTGTCTAAATACCCGCAAATATTCGGCATAGCGTTTTTGATTATGCTTATGGCAGCCAGTTATTTAGCGACCCATTGGTTTAGTGGTCGCGGCGCATTTATGCACGTTGGCGCGTTAGTAGGCACAATCATGGCCGGCAATGTATTTTTCAAAATTATGCCCGCCCAGCGACTCATGGTAGATGCCGTAGCCAATAAAAAACAAGTCGACCCTAGCTGGGGTTTAGGGGCTAAATTGCGCTCGGTACACAATAATTACCTTACCCTACCCTTGTTATTTATTATGATCAGTAATCACTACCCTATGACCTACCAGCACCCAAATGCATGGTTGGTGTTAATGGCGATAGGTGTGGTGTCGGCGTGGATACGCCATTATTTCAATTTAAAACATATTGGCATATCCAGACCTTCTATTTTAATCACTGGTGCTATCGGTATGGTGTTGATTGCGGGTTGGGTGTCTAGACCTATCACGCCTGACCCTGACTTAGTGTCTACACAACCACCTGTGCCAGCCATTGCTCTCAATGAACAGCAGCAACAAGTGTTTGATGTGATGCAGACTCACTGTGCCAACTGCCATTCTGCAAAGCCTACAGATGAAATATTTGTCGTCGCACCTTTAGGATTAATGTTTGATACATGGCAGCAAATACAGCAACGAGCCGCGGTGATCCACAGACGAGCAGTTATCACCAAAGATATGCCTATGATGAATAAAACAGCTATGACAGATGCCGATAGGCAAGTGATAGCTGATTGGTTTGACGTCACCTCAAAACAATAATTAACCGGCAGAAGGTTTATCATATTACGATCGGGCTAGGGAGCTTTTACCCCTGTTGCAACCTAGCCCAAATACTTTACTAAACCTAGACTAAACACCAAAGGATACATTCAGGGGGTTTGACGCCATAAAGCGAATCCCAACAAAAGGTAAATTATTGATACATCTATAGATAATTATCTGTTCTAATTAGCGAAACAAAAATTAGGTTCAGCTGTTATGTTCGGTATTTTTAAACCCGCTCCACATATTCCATCACGTCCCAAAGACCAAATAGACAATGATTATAAACACCTGCGCTGGCAAGTGTTTATGGGCATTTTTGTTGGTTATGCGGGATATTATTTAGTCCGTAAGAATTTCTCTTTAGCCATGCCTTTCCTGATTGAAGAACAAGGTTTTAGCAAGGGTGAGCTAGGCTTTGCCCTATCAGCCGTGTCAATTGCCTATGGTTTGAGTAAATTTCTAATGGGAAGCGTATCCGACCGCAGTAATCCCCGTTTTTTCTTAATGACAGGTTTACTGATATCGGCCGGCGTTATGTTTATATTCGGCTTTACCTCTTGGGCTACCCAAAGTGTTAGTGCCATCTTTTTATTACTATTTTTAAACGGCTGGGCACAGGGTATGGGCTGGCCAGCGTGTGGCCGCACTATGGTGCATTGGTTTTCTGGCAACGAACGGGGCAAAACCGTTTCTTTCTGGAATATTGCCCATAATGTAGGCGGCGGGTTAATTGGGCCTTTGTCGATATTAGGCATGGCTTGGTTTAATGAATGGCATAGTATTTTTTATGTCCCTGCTTTTGCCGCCTCTGTAATCGCGGTATTTATCTTTTTCACCTTAAGAGACACGCCGCAATCTTGTGGATTGCCCCCCATAGAGGCCCACCGCAACGATTACCCTAAAGATTATGAAGCAGCCCATGAACAAGAGTTTAGTGCCAAAGAAATATTCTTTAAGTATGTACTGAACAACAAATTACTTTGGTATATAGCCGTGGCCAATGCTTTTGTTTACCTTATTCGCTACGGTGTACTTGACTGGGCACCGACTTACTTATACGAAGTAAAAGACTTTTCATTTAATAAGAGTTCTTGGGCGTATTTTTTATACGAATGGGCCGGCATTCCTGGCACCTTATTATGTGGTTACATTAGTGATGCTTGGTTTAAAGGGCGCCGCGCACCTGCGGCCATTTTATATATGGTATTAGTGTTAGGAGCCGTATTGGTTTACTGGTTTAATCCAGCGGGTAATCCAACTGTTGATATTATTGCCCTTATGGCGATTGGCTTCTTAATTTACGGCCCAGTAATGTTAATTGGCTTATTTGCGCTAGAGCTAGTACCTAAAAAGGCAGCGGGCACTGCGGCAGGATTAACTGGCTTGTTTGGTTACTTAGGAGGCGCTGTGGTAGCCAATATAGCCCTAGGTTATACAGTGGATCACTTCGGCTGGGACGGTGGCTTTGTATTGCTAGTAGGTGGCTGTATTTGCTCTATCTTATTGATTGCAATGACCTTAAAACACGAAGTAGCCCATGAGAGCAACCAAGCCCCTGTGGCCAATTAACACAAGGCCGGGCTCGAAGAACACCATTTGAGACAATGGCCATAACGTTGTCTCAAATGGTACAGCTGTGTTATAATCACTTTAATCTATTAAGGTGAGTGATATGCAAGCTCTGAAAACAGCAAACAATCAAACAGTAATTATGAAAGCCTATATTAATGCCTATAAATCGATGGGAATTTCTGATGTTCAAGCGGCAAAATTAATAGGTGTGGGCCGCTCTACATTATTACGTAAACTCAGTTTCGACACTGGCTCCAAACAAAGTGAACTTCAGATCCTTTTTATTCGCCTGTATCGCTCATTATTTGCGTTATTTGGTGGCGATACTATGGCAATGAAACATTGGTTTGAGCATAAAAACACACATGTTCGCGGCGTACCTAAAGAGTTGTGTTTTACAGTGACAGGTTTAGTCAATATCAATGCCTATTTAGATGCGCTACGAGGCAAGGCTTGAATTTAGATGAACTGTTAGAGATTTCTGGAGGATTACGGGCGTATAAAAATTCGGTATGTCGCATGGTTGAAACCCAAGAATATGCGGCGACCTTATCCTTAGTTGATGACCTTGAAGAGCAAGCCATTTTAGAGCAAATTTTGGATGACTTTAAACCTAGTTACGCTGAAGGCACAGAGTCACTACATTACCTTATTGCCACTCCCTTTCGATATCCTCCTTTAGAGTACGGGTCCCGCTTTGGTACATTAACCGAGCCCAGTTTTTTCTATGCCAGCGAGTCTATTTCAACCTGCTTAGCTGAGGCTGCTTTTTATCGTTTTTATCTTATTGCAGGCACCGAAGAGCCCTTCCCTAAGATCATACAGTCGGATCACTCATTATTTTTTGTTCAGGTTTTAAGTCACCATACGTTAGATCTAACTCGGATCTCACAATCTGACATAGTCCAGCAATTAACCCACCCTGGATCCTATCAATTTTCGCAACAAATCGGGAAACTCGGTCGTCAAGCGGGAGCAGATATATTGCGCTATTTTTCAGCGCGCTCACAAGTTCAAGGTATCAATTTAGCCATCGACAACCACAAGGTTATTCAATCTACAAAACCTGAAGACAAGTTAGAATATATCTGCCAGACCGATCCTCAAGCTGGGATAGTGCGGTTTTGTCAACCTCGGGCCTTTCCAGTGACGTTTACCCAAGAGCAATTCTTGCATAATGGAAAAATGCCCTCTTTATCCTGACCGCGATTTAATTATCACCTAAGGGTTGCCGGTTTGCATCGAGCATACCGGTCAGTAACACTTCACCTTTATCATTTAATCGAAACACGCCATAGCGAGCATCTTGGTATATCGCCCCATCACCTTCTTCGAAGAAAAAAGCATTAGTGGCAAATTTAATCTTGTTATTGCGTATTCTAAACTGCAATTTTCTTTGATTGGAACTGATAGCTTGTTCATTATTAATACGAACAAATTGTGCGACTTGATTTATATCTTTTTCAACTACAACAAAACCGTCATATGTTAAAGAAAACACGCCTTTCCCTGCATTAGCTGGAAAGTTTTGTTGTTGGGGGGTATCGGTAGCAAAGATGGCTTTTTGAATGGCATCACTAAGCTCAAAACGCAAAGCCATATAATCCCCTTGCATCAAAGAGCGAGGATCCACAGGCGCAAGCTCTAGAAATATCTCTTCCCCTTTATCTAAATGGGTCTGTTTCTGCCAAATAGCGAAATTAACCAAAAATATAATAGTCATTCCCGTTAGCAGCACCACAATATTAGTTTTCATGATCTGCCCTTAGGTTAGATAATGCATTGCATATATACGCCAGTAATAATGCCGTTGTCCCTAACCCGGCCAAAATAAATGACTTATCGAGTAATGAAATATCCAAAAGATAGTAGTAGGCAGAGATATTTAAAATGGCCGAGAGCATGCCTAACACCCATAAAATTTTATTTTGAGTGGCAAAACCAAGGATGATGATTAACAGACTAGACACAATGCCATGAGCAAAAAAAGAGCCAATACAAAGCAATACAACCAGCGCCGCAGCAAAGCATTTTTCGCCCGTGTTTAATATTGTTGTTTTATGCCTAACAAGTTGCTGTAAAATGAACAGAAGTACCAATACATTGAGCCCCTCATCAATCCATTGATTAACATCAGGCAGTGAGGCTTGATCCCAGAATATCCCCTGACCAATAAGCAGCGCCATAGTTTTAAACTGAACTAAGCCAACAACTATTCCGTAGGCCATACTTTGCAACTTTCGCACCTGTTGGCTAAAGGTAAATTCTCGTAACCACATATTGGCAACGACTAACAAAACAAGGCTACTGAAATAAGACACAGCACCGGCTTCGAACATAAAGAAAGACAAGCAAAATGTCGCAAAATACGCCGACAACATAGCATGAATGTAGCTGGGCATACACATTGCCAAACCTGCATGTAACATGGTTAACAGCAACCAAGCCCATAATGTCGGTATGTTGCCATATTCAAATAAAGCAAAGGCAATAAGCGCCTGGCCGGCAAAACTCACCGCTAATCCTAGATGCGCAACAAACTCTAATTTTGATGAAGATAGAAGGCCATAACTTGCGGCAATCATTAGCGTCCCGACTATGCTTAAGGCAAAAAGGTTATCGAATAAACTGCCCATCCCAACGGCCAAAAAACCGAGAATAAAAATAGCTGCCAGCCAACCACAAAAGCCCATTAGCGTTTTAATATACCAAGGGGGATCTTGCTCCTGCTTGTCCTTTACAGCTACTGTAGTTATTAATCCTTGCTGCTTGAGTGACTCCAGCCATTGCTGAGAATTTTTCATAAGCGAGACACCTTACTCAAGCCTTTTAGCCAAACCGTTAAATAAGTACCGCCTGCAACGGTAACAGAAGTTAAAATCAGAAAAGAAAAAGCATCAAAACTATCAGGTAAGATCTTGATTAACAAAGCATTGCCTGCAACCAAAATTGACAGGGACCAAACTGCCAACATAAATACATTCAAAGTACGGTAACGGTAGATATAAAATAGCGCTCCCGCCCAACCGCACCAAATCAGCACTTGAATCGGTCTATCATCAAATAGTGCTTGGGAAAATACCCACAAACCAAAATAGCTGCTTACTAAGGCTAACCAATTAATTGCCCAGCCTTTGTTTAAAAAAGAATATTTAACCACACTTACTTGCCATACAAGCAAAGCTAAAGCATTGAATAAAAACAAGGGCCAGTTATAGCTGAGAAACCCACCAAAGGTTTGATAATAGAGGCCGACAGAAAGGTTCAATAATTGTAACCACAGCACCCACATAACACTAGAGCGGCTAATAATAACCCAAGGAGTGGTGACTATTGCCCAGTTAAAAAATAACTGCCAAGGGTCGGCGCCAGTTTGATAAGTTTGTCCAAATAGCGCCATTAATGCGCCCACTAATAACATACTCACCACTAAACTAGCTTGTTTGAGTTTATTATCATGCTTACATTTGACAAAACTAACCATTGCCATCACTAAAGCAATTTCTACTAGGGCAAATTTAGTCATGCGCCCTATATCCTGCCAATTGGCGGCAATAAAAAATATAACACTGAACGCCAATGCCATAGCGCCGAACCAAAGTAACATAGTTGCGATAAAGCCTTGCCACTGTTTCGCAGAGGGAGAGATTTCGCTTGAAGCTAAGGCATCAGGGCTCTGCTCTAAGCTAAGATATTTTTGTTCAATCAAATCAGCGAAGGTACGCCGCGTTTCAGAGGCGTGTGGGTCAATCATACTTAGCTCCTATAACAGTAATGGCAGAGAAAACATCATGAGAAATCATAGGCTGCTTTTTTCAAAATAGTTGGAGGTTAGCCTTAGGCTTTATGCACACTTATCACCACAGATTTATAGGCAGGGGTATTACTCTTATCAGCCACGGCGCTAAGTGGGATCAAGTCATTGGTTTCTGGGTAATAAGCCGCAGCGCAGCCTCTAGGAATAGCATATTCGACTAAAGTAAAATCTTTAGCTACTCGTGTTTTTACCTTCTCATTTGGCCAGTGGCTATGTATATCAACCTGCTGCCCTGCCTTAAAACCTAATTCTGCTAAATCATCTCCATTGATAAAAACAACTCGGCGGCTGCCATATATACCTCTATATCTATCATTATTGGTGTACACAGTGGTATTAAACTGGTCGTGACTACGAATAGTCATCATCAATAAGCAACCAGCCGGCACCAAAATAGACTCAATGTTATGTACCACAAAATTTGCCTTGCCACTTTGGGTAGCAAACTCCCGTTTATCTCGTACAGCATTAGGCAACTCAAATTCGCCTAGTTCATCGATACGTTGATTAAAGTTTTCAAAACCCGGGACCACTTGCGCAATGCCATCGCGAATAACGCGATAGTCGTCTTGCATATGTTGCCAGTTAATTTGGCTGTTTTCTAAGGTTCGCTGAGCTAAACCGGCAACAATGGCCACTTCACTTTTTAGTAAATTTGAAGCCGGAGGGATTTTACCGTGAGAGGTTTGCACTACCCCCATTGAATTTTCCACTGTCACCGTTTGAATGCCAGAGGATTGCTGATCAATTTCGGTGCGCCCAAGCGCTGGTAAAATGAGGGCATTTTTCCCCGTATACAAATGAGATTGATTGAGTTTTGTGGATACTTGCACCGTTAATTCACAGTTAGCTAACGCCTGTTTGGTAGCTGTATGGTCAGGAGTAGCGCGAAAAAAGTTGCCGCCTAAGGCAAAGAATACTTTCACTTGCCCTTGTGCCATAGCTTGAATAGTTTCAATACTGTCGTAGCCATGCTCGGTTGGCACATCAAAGTGATAAGTTTGTTGTAATCCATCAAGAAAAGCCTTGGAAGGCTTTTCCCAAATGCCCATAGTACGGTCGCCTTGAACATTGCTATGGCCGCGCACTGGGCACACTCCTGCGCCAGGTTTGCCTAAATTGCCTTGCAGCATTAAGAAGTTCGTCATCAGCTGAATATTAGCCACAGCATTTTTATGTTGGGTCATACCCATTGCCCAGCAACAGATTGTCTTTTTTGAGCCACAGGCAATATCTGCCGCCTGATTAATTTGCTGTTGGGTTAAGCCACTGTGGTGTTCGATCTTCTCCCAAGACGTTGCCAATATATCTTGCCTAAAGGTGGAAAAACCTTGGCAGTATTCAGAAATAAAGGCTTTATCTAGCACCTCTTGGCCGGCTTCGTCTCTTTCAATCAGGGCTTTACATAGGCCTTTTAATAAAGCAATGTCACCATTAATCTTTACCGGTAAATATAGATCTCGTAAGGCGGTCCCCTCGCCTATTACACCTTGTACTTCTTGAGGGTTTTTAAAGCGTTGCAAACCCGCTTCGTCCAAAGGATTGACCGCGACTATTTTTGCTCCTTGGCGCTTAGCCGCTTGTAGCGAACTCAACATTCTAGGATGGTTTGAGCCAGGATTTTGACCAAATATAAAAATGGCCTCACTATGCTCTAAATCTTCTAACGATACCGTACCTTTACCCACACCTATAGTTTCACTTAATCCCACACCACTTGACTCGTGACACATATTTGAACAATCGGGTAAATTATTGGTGCCAAACTCTCGGACAAATAATTGATATAAAAACGCCGCTTCGTTACTGGTGCGCCCAGAAGTATAAAAGGCAGCTTGGTTCGGTGAGGTAAGTTTCTTTAAATTACCTGCTATAAGCGTTAAGGCATTACTCCAGCTGATTGGTTGATAGTGGCTTGACCCTTCTGCTAGCAATAACGGCTCAATAAGTCGACCTTGATCATTTAACCAACGATCGCTTTTTTGTTTTAAATCATCAATGCTGTGACTAGCGAAAAACTTTGCTGTGGCGCGTTTTAACGTCGCTTCATCTGCCACCGCTTTGGCACCATTTTCGCAAAATTCAAAAGTGGAGCGTTTTAATAAAGGGTCAGGCCAAGCGCAACCTGGGCAATCAAAGCCTTCTATCTGATTTAGCTGTGCAAGTAATTTAGTCCCTTTGATTGGGCCGACTTTAACACTGACATTTTTATATGCCGATGCAACAGCAGGCACGCCTGCAGCCCAATCTTTTTGGTCGGTGATTTGAATATTTCTCACTTCAATAGGGTTGTTCTTCATCGTTAATGCCCTAGTACTGTCGCAGGGTTTATTTTTGCCGCTTTAATTGCAGGGTATAGCGTTGCTACAACACTCAGTACCACGGCAATCAGCGCGGTAAAGAAGACTTCATTCCAATTTAACTCTGAGGGCAAAAAGTTAATAAAATACACATCACCGGACAAAAATTGTATCCCGAATAAATCTTCAACAAAGCGTGCCACCGAGGCCAAATTAGTAGCCATTAAGACTCCCAATATAACCCCCACAATTGTACCTATTAACCCATTCAGCGTGCCTTGTAGCATAAACACAAAAACAATTAGACGGTTTTTTGCTCCCATGCTTTTTAGCATAGCAATTTCACTTTGTTTTTCATTTACCGCCATGACAAGGGTTGACACAATATTAAAACAAGCCACGGCAATCACTAAACTCAATGCGATATATACCACAGCTCTTACCAATTGTATGTCTTGATAAAGATTGCCATCATTAATTGTCCAATCTGACATATACACTTCTGGCGTTAATTCAAAGCCGATTTGCTGAGTCAGATGTTTAGCTGTGAACGCATCCCTGTATCCTAAGCGAATTCCCTGAGCACCATGGCTTATATTTTGGGTTTTAGCCGCTAACGCCATATGCATATAACCAAGATGATTATTTAATTCCCCTCCCAAATCTAAAGTTGCGACAATATTGAGTCTTAAGGTTTTTGGTGCACTTAGATCTAAGTTTTCAGATAATTGAGGCAATAAAATTTGTACCTTATCCCCCACTTCTAGTCCTAAGTTATGCATTATGCCTACGCCTAACATAGCGGCATATGGATCTGATTGGAATTGCTGCCACTGTTGTGGTTTGACTAAACTTGGAATAACACCATCCTGGGCGTAGTTAGGGTCGATACCTGTCATTTCTACCGCTTTCATATGATTGCCTTTTTGCAGCATGCCTGTTGCATTTACATATGGCTCCACATAAGTTACTTCTGGGTGTTGCTGCAGTGATGTCACTACGGCAGGCCAATCCTTTATGCCACTTGCATACACAGATTGAAACTCGGCATGTGGAATAATTGACAATAAACGATCTTTTAGTTCCCGCTCAAATCCATTCATTACCGACAACAATAGTATTAACACAAAACATCCAAGGCCAATTCCAAAAGTAGAAGAAGCGGAAATGAATGATACAAAGCCATTTTGGTGCTTGTCTGACCTAAACCGCCATGCCAACAACCAAACCAATCTCACTATTGCGTACTCGTCGCTGTTGATGTTTTCTCTGGGGAGGTTAAACAGCCATCTATAAGGCTTAAGGATCGATCTAATCGATTGGCTAATTGCGTATCGTGGGTAACCACCACAAAACTGGTTTGGGTTTGTTCTCGCAATTCCTGAAGTAGTCGATAGATCCCTTCACCGGTTTTTTGATCGAGGTTACCTGTTGGTTCATCTGCAAGAATAAGCTTAGGTTGTGTTACTAATGCTCGAGCGATAGCAACACGTTGTCGCTCTCCCCCTGATAATTCAGAAGGTTTATGGGTGTACCTGTGTGACAATTCAACTTTATCCAACATGGCTTTTGCCATCTCACTGGCATGATTAACTGACTTTTTTGCAATCAACAAAGGCATGGCCACGTTTTCCAAGGCGTTAAACTCTGGTAACAAATGATGAAATTGATAAATAAAACCAAGAGATTGATTACGAAACTTCGCCTGTAGATTACTGTTGAAGGTGAATATATCTTGTTGTTCAAACAATACTTGGCCCGATGTAGGGGTATCCAAAGCGCCTAGTAAATGCAATAAGGTACTCTTACCCGAGCCAGAACTCCCCACAATAGCGACTTGTTCTGCGATATTCACATGAAAATTAACGCCTTTGAGCACCTTAACGCTATTTTCTCCATCGTTGTATTCTTTAGATAAATTGACACATTTAAGTAACTCACCCATAACTAGCACATCTTCCTAATCAATTTTTGTAGCCTTGCTTTTTTGAACCCGAGCAAGGCGTTTCTTTTCTCGTTTTTTAGCCAAAATTCGCGCCAACTTACGCATACTGACGACTTGATCACTTTCATCAATGATATCTATCCCGAACAAGCTCTCAACTAAATCCTCAACTGTCAGTACGCCTTCTAACCCGCCGTATTCATCCACAATTAGCAACATATTTCCTCGTTGCGAATGCAAAGGCGTAAAGGCTTTTGCCAAAGACATGCTGCTTAAAATAGTGACCATATCCTTTTGAAAGCGCTTTAGAGGCATATCTCCATTATCACGGGCAAAGGCTAACAATAAATCGGATTTCAACACATAGCCCGTGATCTTTTCGGGTTCATTGTCTTCATAAATCGGGATACGAGAAAAAGACACTTCCCCATGTTCTTTTAGGAACTCCGCCACAGTCAAGGTATCAGGCAAAGAAAACACCACAGTACGATGTGTCATGGCCTGACGTACTTTAAGCTGTTTTAAATTGAGTAAATTTTGCATAACGGTTGCTTCACGAGCAGCAATTTGACCTTCTTCCAATGACAAAGCTGTCATTGCAGAAAGCTCGTCTCTGTTTAGCCCTACAAGAGGCGACTCATCATGCATTCTAGATGTCATCTTTTGTGCCATTTGCACCAATGGCCATAACACTATCATCAAATATTTTAAAAAGTATGCGGTAACAGGGGCAAGTTGACGCCAATAGGTTGCCCCTAACGTTTTAGGAATAATTTCTGAAAAGACGAGGATCAATAAGGTTAAAACAGCCGATGCCACCCCAAGATAGGCATCACCAAAAACCACAGCCGCTTGCGCACCGGCACCCGCTGCTCCCATAGTATGTGCAATAGTGTTTAAACTTAAAATAGCGGCAAGGGGGCGATTGATATCGTTGACTTGGCTCTTCAACAACGAGCCTGAAGGATGGCCTTTATTTTCCAAAACTGAAATGTAAGCAGAAGAAATACTCAAGATTACCGCTTCTGCAATTGAACAGATAAACGAAAAGCCTAAAGCAATAACGATATAGATTAATAACAGAAGCATAGAAATTAGATCTCAGAGAACAACACTAAATACAATGTATAAGTAGAAATAACAGGCATAACATAAGCTTATCAAACCATAAGCAGATTACGTAGTGTTTATAAAATTTAATGAAGAAAATGCTAAGAGCTGAAATTTACGGTGTGAACAACAATTTAATGGCGGAGTGGACGAGACTCGAACTCGCGACCCCCGGCGTGACAGGCCGGTATTCTAACCAACTGAACTACCACTCCACAATTTTCAATGTTATCAAACAGTTAACTAAGAAATAAATCATATCCCTTGTCGACCGCGGCGCAGATAATACGGGTTCACCCCATACTAGTCAACAGCTTTTTTATGGGAATTACAGTTAAAAGTGCTGTTTGCTGTTGTATTAAACAATTTGTTGATTTTACCGCCAAAGGATCATTCTTTTGGAATAGATAAATCCATAAACCCTGGGTCTGTTTTTGCTTCTTCCTTAGGCTGTTGCTCTGGGAGTTCAGCTTTGTGTTTACGCTTAAATATTTTTTCAAAGAATCCCGGTTTTTCAATGCTATTTAGCTCATCTTCTTGCTTGGAACTCTCTTTACTTTTTTTGAAGCTAGGCTTTTTGTCTGTAGTTAAATACCAAATCACCCCAATACCAAGGATTAAAATAACCAAATTTACGCTCACAATCACCATAACTAATGTTGTTGTAGACATTTTTTCTTCAGGTGTATTTTGGCTTTGTTCGGGGGGGGCTGTCAGTTCAGCTTCACTTTCAGCTGCCGTGCCTGGTAACTGTGGACTAGAAACAGCATCGTTAGTTGCCACAGGAACAGGTTCAGGCTCTTCGCTTAAAAAACTATATTCGGGCACATCTAAAATAAACTCCCTGCCACCTAGGGTCGTGCCATAGGCCGTTAGTTTAACGCGATATACGCCAAATCCAAAGTTTACAATTAGATGTTCTCGGACATGATCGGACATCTCTGTAATAGAGAAATTGTGAATATCACCATTAGGGAATCGTACTTTTCCATCAATTAATAAGGTAGACATGTTCACATGTTCACGTTGAGCATCAATTTTTAGCTTATGGTAGCCCCCGCCCCCTTCATCCAGTTCAATATCGATATTAATGGGGTTGGCTAACAGTCTCAATTTAGGATCCACTTGGTTACGGGTATACATGGGCGTTGCCACGCTAAATGTAGGGATCCACTCGCCGTCGGCAATTGCAAGATTAAATTGGCCTGTGAAAACCCCATCCAAAGGCCGTTCGTCCATGCCTTTTCCATTGTCCTCGAAAAAAGCCACTATCTCAGGTTTAGCGCCGAAATTATTGAAATCAGGATTATTGGTGCTCGACAGTGAAATAGTTAACTCAACCACATCTCTAAATGCAGTGTAATCAATAGGCTCATTATTATTGGTGAGATAAGCTGTTTGTTTAAGAATTTCACCGGAAAAAATAATATTAGGTAATGGGTCCGCATGAAGTGCTAAATCACTTACTACCATCACCCGACTTTCAGGGGTAATTTTCCCAACGGCCTGCCAAGGTCCAGGGGTTGGGTTTTTAATACTGATCATGTCGTAGGTTGTAGAATCAAACCAAAATACACTTTCTCCATCAGCACTCGATTGAAAAATTTTAGAACCATCAGGCCTGACTAATACAATAGGAGCCGAGCCATACTCTCGAAAGAAAATCATGGTAATTTCGTCAACTTCAAAGTCTATTCGGAAACGATTTTGTAACAACGCAATACTATTGTGATATTTCGTTCCTAATTGGGTAATAGGTGATGCATCTTCATTGATATTTTGTTCCACTGGTGGTGAATCATTGACTTTCGTATTTAGGGGATTAGATTGAACGGAAAAGCTTAGATTCACCAACAGCCAAAAACTAACCACAGATAAAACCCGTATTAACATGTTTTGGCTACTCACTTTTTAGTATTCATTGACGCCAAATGCAGGCGCCACCCTTTTCAACCACTAAGTCTAAACGACTTTCATGCTGTTCTAGTTCATCGGCCGTTGCCATCACAACCTTTAACGGTTTTCGCTCAGTAGATAAGCGACGGATGGTTTCTATTTGTCCACCTTCATTATTGGTCTTTCCACTTAAATTAAGATCAGTTTGACCCCCTGTCATCATGAGATAAACGTCAGCAAGGATCTCTGCGTCTAACAAGGCTCCATGCTTTTCTCGATGAGAGTTATCTATTCCATAACGCTTACACAAGGCATCAAGATTGTTTTTCTGGCCGGGATGGATCTGCCTTGCTAGTACTAAAGTATCTAGTACAGTACACATCTTGTTAGACTCTTTGAGCGGCAAAGCAGGTAGCTTTGCAAACTCATGATCCATAAAGCCGATATCAAAAGGTGCGTTATGGATCACCAGCTGAGCCCCACGGATAAAGTCAATAAATTCATTGGCTATAGCACTGAATACGGGTTTATCCGCTAAAAATTCATTGCTGATCCCATGTACCTCTATGGCTTCTTGTTCCACTAGGCGTTGCGGGTTGATGTATTTGTGAAAAGTTTTCCCCGTTAGACGACGGTTGACCATTTCCACACACCCAACTTCAATAATTCGGTGACCTTGTTTTGGATCGAGTCCAGTGGTTTCGGTATCTAATACAATTTGACGCATTCTCTGCTCATCCAAAAATGTTGTGGCATTAACAAACTTGAGCATTATACTGCGCTAAATTATAAATTCCTGAATTTTATAACAATCATAAGGCAATAATGAAACAAGTAGAAATTTTTACTGATGGATCCTGCTTAGGCAACCCAGGACCAGGGGGGTACGGTGCTGTGCTGATTTTTGACAAACATCGTAAGGAACTTAGCCAAGGTTTTAAGCATACAACCAACAATAGAATGGAATTATTAGCCACTATTGAGGCGCTTGGCACCTTAACTGAAACATGTACGGTTAATTTAACCACCGACAGTCAGTATGTAAAAGATGGTATTAATAAGTGGATTAAAAATTGGCGAAAAAATGGTTGGTTAACTGCCGCTAAGAAGCCCGTAAAAAATGTTGATTTATGGAAACGATTAGATGAACAAGTTTCAAAACATAAGGTAAAGTGGTTTTGGGTTAAAGGCCACTCAGGCCATCCAGAAAATGAAGCCTGCGACCAACTTGCCCGTCAAGCAGCTGAAGGAAAAAACCTGCCTGAGGACACTGGCTTTACTGCTTAATTAGGAAAAACGGAGGATAAGTAAACTATGATTACTTATCACTCCACACAGCATATTCATTATCATTTCCATCACAAAAATGAAATCTCCGCCCTCCTGGAAATTCAAAGGTTGGGACTTTTATTGTGCCACCAGCAGATTCTATAGCCGTTTGGGTCTTGGCTAAGTCGTCACTGTATAACACCACCAATACACTGCCTTTATCTACAGAAATATTGTGTTCAGATACATATAATCCGCCGTCAATTCCAGCGCCAGTTATCGCGGCATAATCATCGCCGTAGTCCACAAACTCCCATGCAAACACTTGATTAAAAAAGGCTTTACTTGATGCTAAGGCCTTCACGGGGATTTCAATATAGTTAATTTTATGATGTTGGCTCATAGTATTCTCCAGTTTTTTAACGCATCATATTAGTCACTTTAAATATGATAATGCACTAAAAATTGAGGATAACCAATGCGCGCCATTGAAAAGTTTTGTTTGTTGTTAGGTAGGCTATTAATGGGTACCTATTTTATTTTGCCGGGTTTACAAAAGATAACCGGCTATCAGGCCATGACTGAGTATATGCTGGCTCACAGTGTGCCTGCTACGGCTATTCTGTTACCACTGACCATTGTCATTCAAATTGCCGCTGGATTAGCCATAATTGTGGGCTTTAAGGGGAAGTTTGCTGCCTTTATTTTAGCGGGATTGACCCTAATTATTAGTATTTATATGCATGATTTTTGGGGGATGGAGGAAGGGTTAGCCCGCACTCACGAAACCCAAAACTTCTTTAAAAACATGGGCATTATGGCTGGATTATTGATGGTGGCTAATATTGGCACGGGTTGGTTAAGTTTCGATAATCGAAAGGATAGCCCCCTTAAATAACCATAAAATTGGCCGTCACATATATTGACAGTCGTTAGCAAGGTCGACGCGTTCAAAGCTTGACCTTGCTGATCCATAAATAATACCCACTAAAATGTCGCACCTAACCAGAGCCAAAATTTATCCGTGTCGGTTTTTATATCGCCGGCTGAATAAGCAGCATATTTAATTCCGGCGCTATAGTATTTACCGTACTTTTTCACATAAGATAAATTTAACTCACTGCCTAAATCGTCAACAGTGTCACTCACCGCATCTGCTTTAAATTTGTGAAACACCGCAGTCCAAACACCATCAAAAGCGCCACTTGTTAATGTGACACTTGAATCAATCAGGCCTTGAGCAGGGGTTCCTAAAAACTGATCTGACCAACCGTTAAATTTGTGGAGTGTGGCCAGAGGAGTGGAGAATCCATAGGCGCCTCTATCTGAACCTAGTTCTTCGTAACTCAATTTTGCAGTCGTATCACTAAACTTAACCCCTGTCTCAAGCTTTAAATACCTTACCTGATAATCTGTTATGGCTGATTGACTGCTCTGACTGGCATATTCTGCCCCATACAACACTTGTGGATCATCCGTTTTAGAGCCGCCCGTAAAACTAATACCAAAAGTATCCAAAGCGTTATCGGCATCATTATCCACTTCAAGTAAATAACCATAACCCGTTAATGTGCCATAGGCTGTTTTATAGGCCGCATTGAAAAGATGATCTTTTGCCTTTAGGTCTGCATCCTGGGCGAAAATACGGTTGCGTTGGGTGATATAAACATAGTGGAAGCTTAGCTCTTGAAGTGGATTATATTTTGCTGACAAGGCATCAAATGTTTGTCTATCTTGGCGCCAGCCAACATGACCCACAAACCTATGCCCATCCAAAGTAATGACTTGACGTCCTAACTTTGCACTAAAACGCCGTTTTTTATACTGAATATATCCCTGATCTAATTCAGTATGCTCAGGATCGGCAATTACCGAATATTCACCAATATTGTAACCACTGGGTCCAACAGTATAATTTCCTTGACCTAATACAATGCGCGAATCTTCCATTTCAATTTTTGCTGAAAACCCTTTGTAACTTGAGGTGTCGTAAGATATTAAGGTGCGTAATGTGAAGGCATTGGCATCATCTAGGGTGTTGTTTTGTTCGACACTTTCATAACGCAAGTTTAAATTAACACTTGCTTTACCATCTGTAAGCGCGTTACTCAGCCCTGCAGCGTATGTCATTTGGCTATGCGTAGCGCTCACAAACACTGTGACGAAACCCATATAGATTGCCAATATTTGGACTGCTTTGTTGGGGATGGCTCTCATCGTTATCTCCCTAATTTTGTGTGCTGATATTCCCGTCACACAACACGTTCTACGATTAAAAATTAATTTAATTACGTTTTAACGATGAGTATTTTAGATCTAAGCCATTATCAAAAATTGTTTTGAATCAATTTTACGAGCCGGATTATTTTAATATTCGATAACTGACGATAGTCAAAATAGGGGCAGACTAGCAGTTTAAGGTGAGTATTTAAGGCAAATTCGTGATCTAGCCAGTGCAATGTGCACGGCAAGTTGAGAGATTTTGCGTATGTTTTGCCCATAACAATATATACAGAATGGCTATTACTAGACTTAACATCAATTAGTTGAGGAGGTGAAAAGAGCAAGTTAGTGTTAGAGAGACTTTGCAATAATGTGTGATCTCTATATTCCTGCCAACTTTGCGCGCCTTGTAATGCCACTATATTTTCTGCATTAAGCGCAAATACCAGTTTGGCATAGACATTAAACACTTTACGCCAACCGTTGCCACAGGCTTGACCAATACTATGGATCTCACCTGCAGACAGCGGTTTTGTTAAGTCTAGGTTTGAATATTCAGAAATACTCGGGTAATTGCCAATATACACATTGAACTGGGCGTTTGGATCGCCCAGTCCAAATTGACGTTTCTGTTGCAACACTTAACTTAGGCCACTTTCTCCAAGTTTTTTTAAGTCGTCTTCTATACAAGCTATCATCTCGTCGGCTTCAAGCATGATCCCTTCTTCGTCATCTCCTAAAGGAAAAACCAGCACTAAGGTATTGTTATTTTTCATGCCTGGAAGCCAAGTTTCAATCCAATCCACAAAATCAATTTGCTTGGCTTGGCATGTAGGAAACTCATCCTTAACCCAAGCCTCAGCAAATTCTTTATGTGGCCAAATAGGTATGCAGGCATCGTCATCAGCCTTAAGCATCACCCAACCACTTTCACCATATAATCCCCAAAGACTTTGTTCTTCAATCATTTTTGATAACGCATATTCAAAACGCAACTCGGGTAACATCTTACTGAGGTCGAGAAAGTGTTCAGGTGAAATTTCATTCATATTATTGTCCTAGTTTTCTTTGTCTTAAAATTTAATTTTTCGGCTTTACGTTTGATTTTTTGGGCGTTTACAACCTTAATTAAATCTAAATATACAGGTAAGCCAAGATGTCAATCGAAACTGACCCACAGAATACCCCAACTCGTGCTCAAGCTCCAAAGAGTAAAACCTGGGTTTATCTATTAGTTATTGTTTTAGCTCTATCGGGTTTTGGGTATTTTAGCTTATTAAATCGTTCG
This sequence comes from uncultured Paraglaciecola sp., assembly GCF_937123705.1. Classification (GTDB taxonomy): domain Bacteria; phylum Pseudomonadota; class Gammaproteobacteria; order Enterobacterales; family Alteromonadaceae; genus Paraglaciecola. The sequence continues at coordinate 182,162 of NZ_CAKZKO010000038.1, forward strand.
AGTGCTTCGATTAATCATGATTATTACCGAGTATTATACGAAGCTTCCAATAAGTTTAATGAGAACCTCAATACTTTAAATAGCATGCATCAATCAGAAGAAAGCGTTACTTCCATTCGGGCGTTGTTGCCAAGCTACTCAAGAGAATCATCGTCAAACAAAAAGCTACTCCCTGAGTCATACAAATATCAACTCATTGGACAACAAATAAAGATATCGAATCAAGATTTTGTCGCCTTTATTGAGCTACCTGACTTATTACCTAATACTACTGATGGCTTCAGCCAATATTTGTTTGCCGACAACTCTGGCAAAGTGGTGGCCAATACTGGTGGTGAAAAGACCATTTCAATAGTCGAAATGAAAAGTATAAATAAACAAATATTGCAGAAAAACAAATTCTCTGCATTAAGTTTCAATCCTCAGAAGATGAGCGATGAATCATTAGAAAATGCCACTTTGCCAACATTTAGCAGCCATGTGGATATGCAGCTATCCTATGGCGACTTTAGAATTTTCATCTTTCCTTTTACCTTATCTACTCCTCTTAACATAACAAGTTCCGACAAAAACACAGGTGCACTACTAGAACGGCTGTATTTAGTTGGTTTGTTGCCTAAGCATAGATTAGATAATAAGGGGAGCGGACACTGGAATATCTCAGTCTTGGTGGTTAGTTTAATCAGCCTACTTTTTATGTGGGCACTGATCAGATTATTTTTGTTACCTGATAACCAATCCATCACTAAGTTTTATCGAATATTAACTCAATCGGCTAGTTATGGGTTTTATATTGTCTTGGTAGCATTGATATTGTCTTACTTAACTAAAAGTGGCTTGCAGTCTTATAAACAACAAGCCGCCACGCAGTACGCCACAGAGCTGGCCGACAACTTAAAACAAGATTTGAAAGAAGTGTTTAATGAGGTGTCATCTTATCGAGGATTTTATAGCTCTACTATTGCACAGCTAAATAAATTAAAACCTATAACCTCAGGAGATCAAAACAGTTCCACGCCAAAAACGTACAAGTGGTCATATGAAAAAACCGTTGCTGCATTAAATAATGCCTTGCGTGAGCTGGCCAAAGATCGTTCGACTTGTGTCAACTGCACCATAGACAAGCCTATACCCCATATTATGGCAAGTGACCAATGGCACACCAAACTAGGCGCAGACTACAATGCAACACGCTGGGAAAATGTGGTGAATATCAAAAATAGGGTCGATCGCCTTAGTCAGCAGATCGCCAAAAATGACGTATTACCCGCTGCGACAATATTGCAAGATTCCTACGAAAAAGATCCCCAACAACTGGGTGTCATTAGTTTCTATTCAGGTGAGTTGCAAGCAGAGTTTGACCACGAAGCTGAGGTATTCAATACCCACATTCCACGCTCTGCCATAAAGCAACAGGACGAGAATAATGCTTCTGCCTATACTGCTCAAAAGATTTTCACTATTTTTGCTACTAACGAAAAAGGCTTTGCCAATCTACCTTCTATTTATTTTCAAGAATCAAATTCCAAGCCACAGGCATTTTCACTATTACATCGAGAATACTTCAAAAGAGTACGAGATTATCGAGGCTGGCTATTGGATTTTTCAGATAAAAAAACCGTATCCAAGTACCTAACACCAGAGCAATGGCAAACTTCAGTCGAAGATTCTAAATCAATGAATGATGTGGTGTTTCGAAATGTCTATATACAGCGTCTTCTAAACATCAATGATGGAACAAGAGGAACCACTATATCCGTGCCAATGCATCAGCCTAATCTAAATATGCCGATAGATATGTCGGTTGCTGGCTACGTATTAGGTGCCGACGTTATTCTTCCATCAGTCAGCCTTGCCCCACCGTCTAAATTTGATTTTGTATTTATGGTGGTCGATAGAAACACCGGAGAGGTACTATTTCACAGCGATGAAGATCGCTCCTTAGTTGAAAATTTGTTCTACGCTGGACACAGTGAATCACACTTAAGTCAATGGATTAAAGCAGGGTTAGATGTACATCCCAAGCTAGGAGGCAATCAAATTAATGGCTTCTATCATGGGGAAGCGGGCCATTACACCTTAACCCCTACAATAGTCGACAATTGGGCCATGGTGGTGTTCTCACCTAGTGACAGCCTAGATAGTTTTATGACCAATCAATTTATCTACATTTTAGTCACCTTTGTATTGTTACTTAGCCTGATTCTATTGTTCGCAAAAATAGCCCAACATTGGGCATCGACACGGTGGATAAGAATAAACCTTGGATTGCCTCAACCATTAGATACCAAGCGTGTCATGTTAATTTGCACCGCTATTTTCACCACTAATTATGGCTTATTTTACATCGGTCAACTGTTACAAATGAGCTTCCCTAACAGCCCCTTAAGCTGGTTTTTCTCTCCGGTTATTCCATTGCTTGGAATGGCCGCATTATTGGTTATGCTGTATCGATTTTATTTACATCATTTTGTACCAAACAATCATGATATGTCTGCCATTAGGAAGTTTACTAAAGGCGCCAAGTTATTTTCTCTTTGTTTATGGTTAGTGGCCTTAACACATTTTGCCTACTTACAATTTAGTGCAGCTATGCCGTTGAAAAGTCTACAGTTCTATTATTCTCAACAAGAGTGTAATGGCATTAATAAGGAGTATGGCGAATTGACACAAATGGCATTAAAACGCTTTCCAAACTCAGTAACGCAACAACGGATCCCGCCATTTTTATTATTGCCCATGGAAGACCAATGGCAACAAACCATGCTGGCCAAAAATGCGGCAAAACAAACAAAATCAGGATTGTGCGAGGGTTATTTGTCTTCAGTTGAGCCTCAAGATTACCCCAAAATGAGCACCTTAGTGGGCTCTACTTATCTATGGAAATGGATGAAAACATACTTAATAAACGCCACATTAGACAACAACAAGTTAGATCACAACCTATCAAAAACCAACCCTGAGTACGACATCATATTATGCTCTATTTTGATCTTGTTGGGCTTAGTATGGGTATGGTTCTATTTCAATCGAAAAGTGTTGTGGCCGCGTATTTATTGCCCAAGCGGCTTCTTAAGACATATTCAGGAACTGTGCTCATCTGTGTCTAATATGTCTCATGAACAACCCAGCCGACTATTGATGATACAGGTGGACAGCCACAAATTATCAGGTGTAGGTTTAGCCTTATTATTGCGCAATCAAGAAGCGCAAAATCGTAATAAAGGAGAAAACAGTACCGAAGAATTATTACCGGGATTTGAGCATTTATTCCAACTTAGTCCTTGTTTGCAAATGTTCAGTGTCAACAATACGTTTTTACCAAACTTAAAAATCAACCTAAGTATCGACAATGATTCAGGGCTACTCATTGTCAAGATTTGGGACATTGAAACTTGCTTAGAAAAGATTGAATTTAGACAACATTTGCTAGATATGATCATGGAAATAAAGTCTCTCACTATGTCGGGGAATTTACACAGTTTTACCCTTTACTCAGGCTTTATGAGCCTGCGAAGAGTTAAGATGAAAGATCCCCTTGCTAAAACATCCAACTCTGTTTTAGAGCATACTGAGTATATGTCTTGGTCTGAATGCCTAATGGATTTTTCGGTGAAAGTTACTCATGAGTTTGTGCATAATATTGATGCCGATTTTTTATATAATGAATTAAAAGATGTCCCTGAATTACGTTTTTTAAGCAAACAATTGCCTAAAGACGCGCAACTGCATAGCGAGCACATTCCCGCTACGCGCTTTTGGCAAAGAGACAGCAACAGTATTAAAAGCACCGAATGGGCGACTATCCACTATATTTTGCTACATGCAGACGCGCTGTATCGATTTAAATGGGAGTCTTGTTCTAGTGCCGAAAAACTCGCCTTGTATAACTTGGCGAAACAACACCGCCTTAACCCTAGTAATACCGAAATGATCGAACATTTAGCCATTAACGGTATGATCAAAGTGCGTCATGATCATCTGGCAATAATCAATAAAAGTTTTGCACATTTTGTATTACACGCTGAATCAACAGATACACTACGTCAATTGGTAAGAGAAGGAGAAGCTGGTATTTGGAAGAGTTATCGTATTCCCCTTGGGATGCTAATTGTGCTCATCATAGGTGGCGTGGCCGTCACCTCTGGTCAATCGATTTTTATTATCGCCGCGTCCCTAGCTGGCGTGTTAGGCACTATTGGTAGCTTAACCAATAGCGCCAGCATGCTTAAGGGACAATTTAAGGAATAGTCAGCCCAATCATTTCTTATATAGGGCTTGGTCTTAGACTAGAACTCACAATAAAGTCATGTAAGTATACAATTTATAAAAATAATTTAGGAAATATGCGTGAAATCAACATTCAAAAAATATCAATCTATGGCTGTATTGACAGGTGTCATGATGTTAACAGCCTGTAGTTCGGTTCCTCCTCTGGATCCAATAATCGGTGATACCGGCAAAACTTTTTCTGCGATAGCCAATAGTACCGACGTTGTGAGTTACGGTTTGCACCTTGAGGTATTTCCCGATTCTAAAAGTATCGCAGGAGTAGGATACAGCCAGTTTTTAATTACGCAAAACACCTCTCAAGTTGAACTAAAACTAGACAGCCGCTTTGATATTTCCCAAATATTAGTTGATGAGCAAATGGCCAAATATGACAGACTTGGCGGCGTTATCACTATCCAATTACCTAGCGCTAAAGTAGTAGGCGACATAGTGAATGTAGCAGTCCATTATGCAGGGAAGCCCCATATAGCCTTAAATGCACCTTGGTCTGGTGGCTTTGTATGGAGCGAAACTGAAAATGGCACGCCGTGGATAGCTACAGCGGTACAAGGAGAAGGTTGCGACCTATTTTGGCCATGTAAGGATCACTTTGCCGATAAGGCTGACACTATGGAGATTTCACTCACAGTACCGCAAACCGTGAGTGCTGTTACCAACGGCATTTTAATGTCAACTGTCAAGATTGATGACAAAAGACACACCTTTAATTGGCAATTGTCTGTGCCTGCCAGTGATTATAATATCGCCCTTAATATTGGCCCCTACACCCGCATTCAACAAAGTTACACCAGCATTAACGGTGAGTCGGTCCCCATAGAATTTTGGGCATTGAATGAAAACGCAGCTAAAGCCCAAAGTTTGATCAACGACGACTTGTTACAGCAAGTTAGTTTTTATGAAGAACTATTAGGTCCCTACCCTTGGGGTAATCAAAAATTAGGCTTTGTGGAAACGCCTCATTTAGGCATGGAGCATCAAACCATTAATGCTTATGGCAAAAAATATTTGCGTGACAAAAATGGCTTTGACTGGTTACTTCATCATGAATTAGCCCATGAATGGTTTGGAAATCTTGTCACTCACGAAAAACTCAACGATGCGTGGATACATGAAGGGTTTGGCCTGTACATGCAGCCAATTTACAGCCTATATAAGTTTGGTGAAGCGGCCTATATCCACACTATGTACGAGTCTTACTTAGGGCTAGTTAACTGCCATCCAGTGGTATTAGAAGGTGAAATAACCTCACAGCAAGCCTTTAATTCAGACATCTACGGTAAAGGTGGCTGGACTTTACATACCCTTAGATGGTTAGTGGGAGATCAATTGTTTTGGCAAGCAACACGACAACTTTTATACGGTACTGCAGATACCAAAGCACTAACTTATCCAATAACCCCTAGGTATAGAAACACCCAAGCATTTATTGATATTATCAACCAGCTAAGTAGTGAAGATTATTCATGGCTATTTGAGGTCTATTTAAAACGCGCCGCGTTACCTGAATTACTGCAAACACGAACAGATAAGCAATTAGTGCTGACATGGAAAACACCTGATAACCTACCGTTTCCGATGCCAATAACAATATCAATAAATGGTGAAACGGCTATCTACACAACCCAAGATGACCAAATAACGCTAGATGTGCTGCCACAAGACCACGTTATTATCGATCCTCAGATGAAAGTTCTTCGCTATTTACCCATTATTGGCTTATGCGAAGAAAACCAAGCAAAACGCGATAACAGAGGTTAAATCTCTAAATAAAATTCTCTCAACCTACTACAAATGCTTCAGCCGTCACACCCCAGTGTTACGGCTGTCTTTCCTTTTATTACCGCTGTTACCCTCGATGCTATGACTGTCATTTCCGGGGGCTAACGCTGTCAATCCCGAATATCGAAACTGTCATTCCCGAGTATTAAAACTGTCATTCCCGAATGCTGTTATCGGGAATCCATATACCTTGACAACCCAATTTAACGATTAGAACTAAGATATTTAACCTAAGCTAATAAATAACCTGATAACCTATTATTTTTGAACCTTATATTCACTGGCCAACATCGAATACACAGCATGATCAACATAGTGATCATATAGCCATTCACATTGACGTAAACTGGCTTCGTATGTAAAACCTAAACGCTCAGGAATGGCTCTGCTTTTAGTGTTTTTTTCAGCGCAGCGTATTTCTATTTTATTTAGTTTCCCTTCAACAAATCCATATTCCAATAGGCTTTTTACCACTTTTGTCATAACACCTTTACCCGTGCAAGACGCACACAACCAATACCCTATTGCACCCCATTTATTTTGATAATCAATCTGATTAAAGCCAGCCAATCCGACTAACTTGCCAGCCGCAATGATGGCAAAGTTAGTCCCCTGATTGTCGTTGTGTTGGGCAACAGCCGTATCTATAAAGGTTTGAGTATCTTCTAGTGTATGGACTAAATCTAACCATGCCAGCCAGTTTTTTAGGTGAGCTCGATTTTTAAGGGTTAATTGATATAAAGGTTCGGCGAATGCCGGTACTAAAAATTCGAGATGTATATGTTTATCAACCGGAATTTTCATAGTTTCCTAACTTAAGATCTGCAAAAATGCGATGATATTACAATTAAGAATATTTTTTCATGGGATTTTTACGTGCATATTAATGCTGTACATATTTTGCGCCAGCAGCAATTAGCCTTATCAACTAAGGAATTTCGAGCCAGAGGCTATAAAGTCAAGCGCTGCGATCGTTGTTTAATACCTGTAGCCAAATGCATTTGTGCGCTGCGACCAAGCACTGTTAGCCGTAGTGCATTTTGTATAGTGATGTACAAGAATGAGTATTATAAACCTAGTAATACCGGTAAGCTTATTGCTGATGTGATCCCTGATAATTATGCATTTAGATGGGATAGAGTAGCACCCGATCCCGCCTTAATCTCTTTATTAAACAATCCAAAATACCAGCCTATAGTGGTGTTTCCACAGCAATACGCCGACGCCCATAGATGCATAGACTCACCGCAGGATCTAAGCAGTATTCAACAAGGAAAAATACCATTATTTGTGATGTTAGATGGCACCTGGCGTGAGGCTAGCAAGATGTTTAAAAGTCCGTCTTTTTCCCATTTGCCGGTGTTAGGAATTCAACCGGAAGCAGCCTCTGTGTACCAACTACGAGAAGCGGCCCATGCCCATCAACTTTGCACGGCTGAGGTGGCAATAGAGATATTAAAGCTGGCTGCGGATGAACAAGCGGCAGAGGCACTTCAAGTATACTTTCAACATTTCAAAGGAGCATATATAGCTGGAAAGGCCCATTTAACCCTTATTTAGTTGCAATACTGATTTTTGATTAGGCGCATACCATATTCCAAATTGACACAATAAATTACAGCAGTTCTATTTGAACTTAGCAAACACATCAAGCTATGGTTGAGGCATTAAAACTACTCATCAAATAGGATACCCACAATGAAATTAGAATCACTAGCCTTACACCATGGTTACACCTCAGAAGAGACCACTAAAGCTGCAGCGGTTCCAATATACCAAACCACGTCCTATACCTTTGACAATACCCAACATGGTGCCGACCTATTTGACCTTAAAGTACCTGGCAATATTTACACACGCATAATGAACCCAACAACGGCGGTACTCGAAGAGCGTGTCGCCGCAATGGAAGGAGGGATAGGAGCCCTCGCCGTGGCCTCAGGCATGGCCGCTATCACTTATGCTATTCAATGTATTTGTTCAGTTGGTGATAATATTATTAGCACCAGCCAACTTTATGGTGGTACTTACAATTTGTTCGCTCATGCCCTACCAAACCAAGGGATAGAAGCCCGTATGATAAATGGCGACGACTATGCTGCTTTTGAAGCGGCCATCGATGACAAAACCAAAGCGATTTTTTGTGAATCTATTGGCAACCCCGCTGGCAATGTAGTGGATCTTCAAAAATTAGCAGAAATTGGTGCCAAACACGGTGTACCTCTTATTGTGGACAATACCGTTGCGACGCCCTTTTTATGTCGTCCTATTGAACATGGCGCGGCTATAGTTATTCATTCGCTGACTAAATACATAGGGGGTCATGGCACTTCTATTGGCGGCATTATTGTTGATTCAGGAAAGTTTGATTGGGCCGCCAATAAAGCGCGTTTTGCGGTATTAAATCAGCCAGATCCTTCCTATCATGGGGTGGTTTTCACCGAGGCTTTAGGCGCGGCTGCATACATTGGTCGTTGCCGCGTGGCACCATTACGCAATACTGGTGCCGCCATATCACCCACCAATTCATTTAATATTTTAATGGGGCTTGAAACCTTAGGTTTACGAATGGAGCGTCATTGTGAAAACGCCGAAAAACTCGCGGCCTATTTAGCCAATCACTCTAAAGTTAGCTGGGTAAATTACGCCGCGCTGCCAGACAGTCCGTACAACGCGACTTGTCAAAAAATATCTCAAGGAAAAGCCTCGGGTATATTAAGTTTCGGGATCAAAACCAGTAGCCACTCTTCCAGTAAAATCGCAGGTGGGCAATTTATTGATGCGTTACAAATGATTTTACGCTTAGTGAATATTGGTGATGCAAAATCATTAGCTTGCCACCCTGCTTCCACTACCCACAGACAACTCAATCCACAAGAGTTAGCTAAGGCGGGTGTCAGCGAAGATTTGGTTAGAATTTCGGTGGGTATCGAAAATATTGACGATATTATTGCAGATGTGAGTCAAGCCCTTGATTCAATATAAGCACTAAAGTGAGACTGGTTGGAGCAAGATAGTCCAACCACTTTCTACTTATTAGAGTTTAAATCTCAGCGGCGCTTTTTGTATAAACGCTTAATATTGTGATCACTATGATGATCGAGTATTGCTTCTAATTTTTGCCCAATTTTAGAGCAAATTTTTATTTGCTCTAATTGTGGCCATGTCGAACGCTCACCTTCAGCAACCAATTTCTGAATTTCAGTAGAGGTGAGTTGTCCTAAGAGTTTTTGCGGATCCACAAAATTGAAATTGGGAACTATATTGATGTCCCCTTTGTAATCTTGCGCCATTACCGAATAAAACATACTCATGCTTTTACCCACATCAGGAATTTTACGCAGGTACCGACGACTAAATTTCTCACCACTTTTTAACATTTCGTGGGTGGATAATCGCAATACCTTCTTCGCTCCTTCAGGCACAGGCATATATTCTTCGCCTTTCATAATAGCCAGAGCGAGGGGATTGGCTTGGCTCACAATATAATGATTCACCCCATAAAGTCTGGCAAGTCTTTTTGCCGGTAAGTCGTCGGTTACAGCACCATCTACCCAGCGACGATCCGGTAAATAAGGTTGGGCCTCACCATAGACATTTTTTGCCATCAACATCACAGGCTCAAAAACACCAGGCACGGCACAAGATGCCATAACCGCCGAACGCACATACACATTGGGCGAAGTAACGGCATTCATTAGCCTAGAAGTTTGATGCTCTTCATAAGGTGCAATGGTAATACTTATCATGCGCCCGGTTTTCTCGTAGGCTTCTTGAAATGTAATATCTGGAATACTCGCCTCTAACATCAACTTGAGAGAAGTTGAGTTATTTTGAGGTCGCACCAGGCTTTTAGGGCGGTTATCAATTTCGGCTTGTAGTGGATCGAGCCCTTTTTCATCCAGTAGTATCGAAGTTAACGCTTCATCAGTGTTTGTGCCTAGTATGGCTGCAGAAACCGCCCCAGCACTTGAGCCTGAAATAACAGTAGGCAATAAATTATGTTCAAATAAGGTTTTCACCACCCCGCGGTGAAAATGCCCAAGTGACCCTGCCCCGCTTAACATCAACGCAGAGCGTCCAAAACAATGGCTAGCACGTTCAAAAAAATCAATTTTGTCTTCACGCGTAATTTCACTGGATTCAGGAATGCATGAAATATGCTCTAGGGCGTCGACTATTTCATCAACATATTCTTCAATTAAGTGTTTAGTGCCAAATTTTGCCAGCTTGTAGAGGCTTGATTTCCCCATACCGCCTTGATTACCATGGATCCCTTCATTAAGTGCAAACAGCAACCCTACATCATCTTCTCTGCGCCTTAACTGTTGTAAAGTATTGATCCTGGTACGAATATTTACATAGTCATAACTTTTCGATTGTTCTTTACTCTTCCACGCTTCAAAACCAGATTTGGCATCATGCTCTAAGGCAGCCGTTTTCCAATCCGCATAACTATTGGCCTCGCGCATTTTTCGCTCTATGCGCGTGAGAGCAAGGGTTTTAGACATGGTTAACATAGCGTCAAAGTTCCACAAAGGTAAAAGAATATAAGCCTATCTTATAGAAAAAAAACACTGTGAACCATCAAGATGGATGATATAAACCTACAAGTGTGAGGATTGTTATTTTAATATCCTTTAGTAAAGAGTGGCGACTAAATGTCACCCAACAAATTGTTGTGTAAGCAGTTTAGCTTACTTTATAGAATGCTAATCAAGTCACAGAGAAGGTACATTGGCCTATGAACAAAAAAAAGGGTATCAATACTAAGTTTATTAATTGGCTTACTTTTTGTGCATTAATTGTTAGCTTAATTTGTTTGGTGGTATTTGAAAAAGGAGCCAATACCTCTGGCGACACTGGCATTGCCTTGTGGGCAATCTTTTTATTTTCCTTTACTTTAGTGTCTGCGCCACTACATTTTTTGCTGTTTACTTTAACATTTATTCAATCTTTTATTGGTTCTAAAACATCCTTAAGATGGGCTTATCTTTATATTTTGATTAGTGTTGTTGGCCATATATTTATGGCAGCAAAATACGGCGCCTTTGAAGATAAATCCCGCCAAGTGATGACGCTTACATCCTCTGAACAATTAATGCACAGCGCTTTAAATACTGGCACTGAATCCGATATCAGTAAAATACAACAAGCACTAGATGCAGGTGTTGACCCCAACTCAGGACTATTTCAAGGCTCAATCCCCTACTTAGTAAAAGTTGCTAGTTATGCTGACGTTCCAGCCATTCAAATGTTCTTAGCAGTGGGGGCCAATCCCAATATAACAACCCCCGGTGAGCATACGCCCAGTAGGCAAGTTAGTATTCTTGACGCTTCACCGCTCGATGTGGTTATGTTTGCCTATCATGGTGATATTATTAAAAGCATAGAAGTGCTTCTTGACGCAGGCGCAGACCCTCACAATTCATTTATGAAATTAGGTGCTTGCCGTAAAGGTGATATGGCTTTGTTTGCATATGCTAATTCGTTAGACCCAAATAAGCTAGGCGACGCCACCCATTTAGAAGATGCCAATGGCAAAAACTGTTTGCATCATGCCGTTGAGGCAAACCAAGTGGCATTTTTACAACAGTTACTCTTCAATGATCAATATGCTGATGAAAACGCCCAATTGTTGTTGGCAAGGGGCAACAAAACTCGCAAGCTTCCGTTAGACTTAGCCTTGATCCTTGAACACTATGAAATCGCTATAATGCTTATAAAAGCTGGAGCAAAAGCAAATTTACAGTGGTATGTTAATAAAACACTAGAAAACACCGCAAACCATCCTCACCTAACCGAATTAAAAACAATACTGCGAAAGGAACTACCTATAGAATGAAATCTGCCTCAACTCGTCACACTAGTTTTCTAGCAGTTAGATTTTGGTTCATTAACGCTTTAAATCACAGGATAAAGTATCTATTCATTCTATTTTTCACCTTAACAGTTAGCACCTTTGCTTTAGCTAATAATCCTCAAAATGAAATGGTTCAGCGAATTATTTTGCAATTACAAAGCAACGACATAAACTCACCCGCGCACGCATTGCAGTTAGTGCAACAGCTAGAATCATTGAAAACCCATCTCAACAGCCAACAAAAAAAATGGCTAATACAAGCTAAGTGCTGGCATCAGCCCATGAAAGATCAACGGCAAATGGAACAGGCGCTACTTTATGCTAACCAAGAGTTAGAAAAGTTCCCACAAGACACTGTCACCGCGACAACTGTGAGCTTACAACAGTGTCGGGCTTACTATACTCAGTTTGTAGGTAAATTAGCGGACGCATTCACGCAACTCAGTAATGCCATTAATCATGCCTATCAATTAGGAGATATCTTTTTGGTCGCACAAGGGCGTGGGATCCGTGGCGCGATTTCTTCTTTTCAAGGTAATCACTCCATAGCAATTAAAGACCTAATAACCGCTCAAGAGCTCTTTAAATCATTAAATTTACCCCACTGGGCGAATGCCAATTTAACAGAATTAGCCGCCAGTTATAGGCGTTCTGGTGACATAACAACAGCCCTAAGATACCAATTGGCTTTAGAAAAAAATTACCTTGATCTAGGTAAAAATTTTGCGGCTAATCAAGTTAATATACATATTGCTTCCAGCTATGAACAACTCGGTAACCTTGATTTAGCAATCGAAGGTTACAAGCGTAGTAAATTATTTCTACGAGATAGCCATCCTATACTCGCAGCGGATATGTCGGTCAGTATTGCCAATAATCTGCTTGCACTTGGGCACCCCAATCGAGCCCTAAACGCCTTACTTGCAGCAGAAAAAATTATTACCCCGCAACACAATTCGCCTTATAGTTTTATGCAATTGTATTTTGCTAAGACATATTTTGATTTAAACCAATATAACAAGGCGCTACTTGCTTTATCTTTGGCAGAGTCTGCTTTTGCCAAAGACAATAATCAACGATATGTCGCTAAGGCTTTATTACTAAAAAACACACTACTTACCGCAACAGGCGATTATCAGAGTGCCAATAGTGCATTACTTGCCTATATAGGGGTACATGAACAATTAGATCTGCAAGCACTTTCACAACAAAATGCTGAGCTACAAGCACGCTTTGATACCGCTAGAATTCAGAACGAAAACACTTTGCTAATAAAAGCTGCTAAAGAAAAAGAATTAAGACTAGACGCACTTAAACAGAATGAATTACTACAATCAGTTGTGATTATTCTGATTGCGATTTTACTGTTATTTGTTACTTGGTTTACCTTTAAACAACACAATAAAAACAAACAATTCAAAGTCTTAGCCTTAACTGACGAACTAACCAAACTCGCCAATAGACGAGATACCTATAATCATGCAGAGCGCTTATTCAGACAGTGTAAAACCGAACATCAAGCGTTCAGCATTATCTCATTTGACGCCGACAACTTTAAAAATGTTAATGATACCTTTGGTCATGATATCGGAGATAAAGTATTGGTAATCATTGCCCAGCTTGCCAAAAAAGTGGTGCGCAATGAAGACATAGTAGGCCGAGTCGGTGGAGAAGAGTTTTTAATATTATTGCCAAACACACAGCAGCATGATGCGTTAGACATAGCAAATAGACTTTTGCAGACTGTTATACAATACCCTTGGACAAAAATAGCACCGAAATTACAACAAAGCATTAGCGCTGGTATCGCCTGCTATCAAGACGAGGAAGAATTATCCTATCTTATTAAGAAGGCAGATAACGCCTTATACCAAGCCAAAGATTGTGGCCGAAATCGCGTTGTCGTTCAGCCACAAAAGCAATAACCGTATGCACTATGATAGCGCATATAAAGCGCAATCTTAGCTACCAGTAAACTTAGGCGCTCGGCGTTCGGCAAAGGCTTTTATGCCTTCCTGCAAATCATTTGACTGCAAACTGGTCATTAAAGTGAACATGCCATTTAGCGTGAGGCTTTGCTCTTCGGTGAGATTTTCTGATTTACGCAAAATATACTTAGTACCACGTACTGCCATAGGTGAATTGGCGGCAATTTCACGTGCAAGGGCGATGCCCGCTTCCATTGTGGCTTCGGCTGACTCGTACACATCGTTGACCAAGCCAATTTTTTCGGCGCGATCCGCTTTGATATCTTTACCTGTATAGGCAAGCTCGGCCACATGGCCAGCGTTTAGAATTTTTGGCAAACGTTGCAATGTGCCAACATCAGCAACCAAACCTAATTTGGTTTCGCGCACACTAAACAACGAACAAGCACTGGCGATGCGAATATCGCACGCGCTAATCAAATCAACGCCCGCCCCTAAACACACACCTTTAATCACGGCAATAACTGGCAATGGACAGTCGGCAATAGCCGTAATGGCTGCTTGGAACTTTCCGGTATTGCTAAGTTGTTCTAAATTAGCTTCGGCTGCAGATCGCGCCTTGGCTTTTTTATGTGCGCTCAAGCCATCTTCGACTAAGTCGATCCCCGCGCAAAAGTGTTTACCTCGACCGGTAAATACGATTGAACCAATCTCACTATCTTCACACAGCGCATTTAATGCTCCAGGAATTGCCGACCATAACTCGGTAGACAGCGCATTGTATTTGGCCTCTCTGTCTAACCAAACGATACCCACCTGCCCTTGTTTTTCGATACTGATTACATTGGATGAAAAGCTCATGTTACTTCCTTAGGTCTTAAATTAATTTTTCTTAAACTGAATTTATTTACCGATACCCATTATATGGCGCATCATTTTATTCATACCGCCAATCCAGCGGTCGTAGTTAGAGGTTTTGTTTGTCATATACTCTGCCACTATTGGATGAGGCAAAATCAAAAAACTCTCTTTACGTAATTCATCCACCACACAATTAGCTAGCTCTTCAGGCTCTATCATGCCGTTACTCGCCGCAGCGGCTGTGGCTTCGTTATCATTATCTGTCATAGGTGTTCGCACCGCCTGTGGGCATAACAACGACACTTTAATACCTTGATGTTTGTGGTGAATAGCCAACCACTCACCAAAACCCACGGCTGCGTGTTTAGTGACGCCATAAGCTGCACCACCAATTTGATTCAGTAAACCTGCAGCGGATGATGTATTCAAGAAATACCCGCCCCCTCTAGCCACCATGCGCGGTACTAAATGGCGAGCCGCATACACATGAGACATCACATTAATATCCCAACTAGCTTGCCATTCACCATTGGCAGAATCAATGCCCTCGCCTAAAGCCACACCAGCGTTTGAGCAAAACAAATCGATAGGGCCAACCTTAGCTTCGGTTTCTTCGATTATCCTAGAAATATCGTCTTCTTTACTCACATCGGCCATCATAGCCACGCCACTGACCATCTTTGCCGTCTCTTGAGCGTTATCTAAGTTGATATCAACTGCAACAATCTGCTTAGCACCTTGTGCATGAAAACGCACCGCTAAGGCACGGCCAATACCGCTGCCAGCGCCTGTGATAACTATTATCTTGTCCTGCAATTCCAAAAGGCTTCTCCTTGTTGAATAAATTTTAAGGAAATGTTTAAAAATCGAACTAATTAACCTGATTTTGCGCCAATGTACGAACTAAATCGCAAAGGCAAAAATTGACAGGTCAACGAGCTAGAAATTTGACTTTAAAATGGTAATGACTATGCCATGACAAGCCTAATGCTATTGAACAATTTGCATTTATATTCTTGATAATTGTTTATAAAGGTCGTCATAGTAAAGCACAACAAAATCTAGTTTGTTTCTACAAAACCCCCATAAACTTTTACTTTGAAAATGTCATAACACCCGCAAGCTATCCAAGTTTTGCTGCAAAGTATTTTCAGAAAAATAAGCCATAGCATCATGTAAATGGTTAGCCATACCCATTTGGTAATGTTCGTACATTTCGTTCGATACTGGGTTAGATAACACTTCATCGGTTAACTTCAAATACCCTTCAAAACCAATGCCTTTATAATTATCTGGATATAACTTCCTAAAAAAACCATTGATCATGATGTAATGGGCTTTTATGCTATTTTGAACAGGCAGTGAATCAATGGGCTGAGCTAATATTTTTATATAACTATCAACCCAAATATCAAATTGTTGTTGTTCAGTTTTGGCCTGATCATTGGTTAATTGCCCTAAGGCTGAGAGTTGCTCTTCTAAGCCTTCTTCTGCTAACCCTTGTTCTAGCATGGTATTCCAACGCTCAACTTTTACTTTAGGTAACTCACTAAAAAGTATTTCTAGATTCTTTTTGCCTTCGATCATATTCATTGTTTTCTGCAAACTTTTAATCATCAAACCGGTCGTTTTCTGCCTTGCCAATAACAGCTTATTTTGATCTTTTAGCGCTTGTAATTGATCAAAGTCCTTGGTGTGTAAAATATGTTGAATGTCAGCTAAAGCAAAGTCTAACTCACGGTAAATCACAATTTGTTGCAATAAAACTAAGTGTTTTTGGTTATATATTCGATACCCATTCTCACCTCGATTTGGTTTTAATAAGCCAATCAAATCATAATGATGTAAAGTACGCACACTAACACCTGCAATTTTACTCAGCTGGCTTACACTCAATTCTTTATCTGGTTTCAAAGCATTATTCCTTTTTTCATTTTCTAAAAACAAAACCTATCTTCCAGTATTACGCAACGTAAGGGTCAAGCCATTTATCTGGATCTGAGGGGTCAGGTTCGTTGAAACCAACTGAATTGAATAAATGGAGTTATCTATTACGCGTTTTGTACTGTCTAGAAGAGCCAAGCCTTAACCACATGGTGGTGATAGAGGGTCAAAAGTACTTAAGGCCTCAAAATTTAAGTGACTCTGGCTTTTCAACGAACCTGACCACGACGGTTTAAATGAGGCTAGTCAAATGTTTTTCGTCCTTGTTGATTTGCTTGTTAGGTGCTATTTGCTATCATTGTATTACTATGTATAACAAAGGCGATCGAAATGAAGACTGAAATGCTAAGCACGCGCATTGATCATGATACTAAACTGGCTTTTACACATGTTTGTGACGAGGTTGGTTTAAGCCCGTCGCAGGCAATAAAATTATTTGCTAAAGCTGTGATTAACTATGGTGGTATACCATTTGAGTTGCGCTCGAAAACTCCTAACCCTAAAACACTTGAGGCTATTCAAGAGCTAGAAAATGGAAATGGTAAAGTTGCTAACGATGTCAGCCAACTATTTCAAGAGTTGAGCGCCAATAAAATCTAAATGTATAAATTAGAGTACTCGACTCAATTCAAGAAGGACTTTAAGAAAATAATCAAGCTGGCAATACCTGATGTGATTGAAGTTGGTCACATTATTACGACTTTACAACAAGGTAAAACATTAACAGAAAAATACGTCGACCATGCGCTGACTGGAAATTGGTCGAACTATCGCGATTGCCACGTCAAACCAGATCTAGTTTTAATTTATAAAATTGAAAACAAGACTCTCAAACTAGCTAGAATTGGCACCCATAGTGAGTTATTTCGCTAGCACCAACGCTTCAATAAGAAGCAAAAAAAGATTGCTTATACTCTTAATCTTTTGACCGTCCCTTGCATCTATTTCGCCAATTATTTCACAGCAATAACCGCCCTGCCAAGCCACTGCCGCGTGCAACTTGTTGCGCCAAACTCAACTTCAATGCTTTAGCTTCTGCAAACAACATAAACTGCTTTTTTGCCCTTGTTAGGCCGGTGTATATTAACTCGCGATTTAACCCTCGGCCTTGGTGGTTGGTGGTTATGGGTGGTAAACACAAATACACTGATTCAAATTCTGAGCCTTGGCTTTTGTGAATGGTCATGGCGTATTGGGTGTCGTGGCTTGGTAGGCGACTTGGTAACAGCCCTCTGTATTCACCTTCTGGTGTGACAAACCAGACTTTGGTTAATGTTGAGTTATTGGGGTCGGCCATCACTATGCCTATATCGCCGTTAAATAACTTTAGTTGATGATCGTTTTTTGAAAGCATAATCGGCCTGCCGTGATAAAAATCTTTACTGTTATCAATCAGCCCTTGTCTATGCATTTCACTCTCAATCAATGCATTTAGCTGCAATACGCCCCAACATCCACTCTTTTGGGCACATAACACTTGTTGTTGCTCAAGATAGTTAAAGGCTTGAGCTAAGTCACCTTGTTTTACCGCTTGGTGATAGTTTTGGTAAATTGGCAGTAACTTTATGATCAAGGATGTCAGTATTTCGTTACTCACTCCTTGAGTTGAGGTTTGTGTGGGTTGATACCATGCAATATCTGAATATTGCTGGTTTTTAAACAAATTAGTACATGCTGGGTATTGCCCCATTTTAACTTGGGTGGCAAGTTGACCAATGCCACTATTCTCATCAAATCGATGACTTTTAATTAAACGCACTAGATTGTCTTGAATAACACATTGAGATGATTGAGCTGGCTGTTGCGAGTGCAGTGTTGTTGGCGATCCGATAGCTAATAACTGCGCTAAATGTTGCTGCATTTTATTGCTGTAATTATGCAATCCATTTTGTTGAAGTAACCAAGAGTCCAAATGCGTATATTGAGCGTCACTGACTGCGCAAATATCAGATAACACACTGCCTGTTTCAACCGAAGCCAGTTGGTCTTGATCCCCTAATAAGATGACTTGCGCATGATCAGGCAAAGCCGCAAACAATTTTGCCATTAGCGGCAAGTCCACCATTGAGGCTTCGTCTAACACTAGTACGTCAAGATGTAATGGATGCTCAGCATCGGCTTTAAAATAGGGGCTTTGCGACTTGGCACCTAATAATCGATGAACGGTTTGGCACTGCTCTGGTAAGTGCGTTTGTAATTCAGTAGGTAAGGATTGTTTAGCCTTGTTGATGGACTCGGTTAACCTAGCCGCTGCTTTTCCGGTTGGGGCAACCAATTGTATATTAAGGGGTTTTCTCTTAGTTACCGCTAGCCCTTGGAGCAGCGCCAATAGCTTTGTCACTGTGGTGGTTTTACCAGTACCTGGCCCACCAGTGATAAAACACAAGGATTGACTGGCGGCAATACACACAGCTACTTTTTGCCAGTCTAAAGTTTCATTTTCGCTATTTTCAAAGAGTTTATTGAGTATGGATTGGGTTGATAAAACATCTAGTTCGCGATTTTTACCCGCTTTTTCTCTAATGATAGCGGCAAGTTGTTGTTCATATTGCCAATAACGGTGCAAATAGAGCTTTCCACTTTGAAGCACTAATGGCTTGGCGATAATCGCTGTTGTTTCATTCATTGTATTGGGCACAACTGCAATACAATGGGCATTGCTTAGATAACTTTGCAGAATACCTAATTCAGGGAAAAAATAAGCTTCGGCAAAAGGTTGCCCTATTTTTTCTATATCTACACAGCTATGTTGTTCACCCGACTGGGCACTTACATAGGCGGCTAACATAGCAAAACAGTCTCTTTGTTGCAGCTCTAAGCTCAACTCTTCAGAATACACAAAGTCTGCAAAAGCCAAGTCAATTGCGCGAATTTTGGCCATTTGCTGCAGTTGTTGTAACGCATCATTTAAAGTGGGGGGATTTTTAAGTTGATTTAACATAGCCGCCCTACCATAAATCCATTTGAGATTTTTGTTGGCTTTGTTGTGGCGATGTCGCTAGTTGCTCTCCTGAAAACAACCTATCTAGAGCTTCAATCATTGATTTTTCTGGCAACATAAAATACACCCCATTACCCGGTTGTGCTTGGGTCATGCCTCGTAAAAACAAATAGTAAGCACCGCCGATGTGAGTATCATAGTCATAATTAGGCAGCTTTAGTGACAGCCAACGGTGTAATGCCAACGTGTATAAAATCGCCTGTAGATGATAATCGTGATCTGACATGGCTTGCTGCATCGATGCAAAGCGGTAGTGCTCGTAACCGTTGCCTAAATGGTTTGATTTATAATCTGCCACATAAAACTTGCCGTCAAATTCAAACATTAAGTCGATAAAACCTTTGATCATGCCGTTAAGTTGTTCAAACTGGTAATCTCGCTTATGTTGTTTAAAATATTGATTAATGATGTGATTAAAGTCTTTTACCTTTACGTGGTGCAAAGGCATGTGAAACTCCATCTCTACTTTAACGTGCTTGGCACTAAGTTCATTCAAACATAACTTTGCGTTTTCGCTTTCAGCAGCAAAAGGCGATAACAACACATCACTTAACCAGCTCTTCACACAATCATGCCAATCGTCACTTATACCAAACCATGTGGATTGCTGGGTTATGGCATCTGGCAACTGCTGCGGCTGCTGCAAATCAGTATTTTCTAACACCCCATGTAAAAACGATCCGGCATTGGCTCCACGCTCAAAACTAAAAGGACTTTGTTGCACTGTACCTGTAATTGCTTGCTCAGGGAGCTGCGCTTCGAATTCAATATTTGTAAGGTGATCTAGCCCTTCATCCTGCCCTGGAGCTGGCATATCCAAATGGGCTTGCTGGCTACTAATGGCCGAATAACTGGTTAAACGCCATTCACGATTGATAGGTGATTTCAGTTGTTTAGCTAAAAGTGTTTGTTGTTGTGGATCCACTTCAGGCGGACTGAGTTTGATTGCAGGTAAGGCTTCTGTGAAGCTTCGATACGACAGCTCACATTTTTCAGCAAGGGCTTGAATACGCTCTGCTATTTGTTGATCGGAGATTGAGTTTTGTAGACTTAGTTCAGGGCTGTCTTGGGTTTCCATTAACAAACTACCTAGCCCTGATAATGTAAAACCTGAGGATTTTTTACTTTTGCCTAACGTGATATTCCATACACCAATTGAGCAATAGTAAATGGCGCGAGTTACCGCAACGTATAATAATCGAATATCTTCAGCTAAACGCTCAAAGTCCGCTTTTTGTAGGTTGTGATCTGTGTCTAAAAAGTCTACTTCAAGTTGTTGTGAATCATTGTGATATAAAGCCTGCTGCGCGGAGCGGTAGCTGCTGGCGAAGGGAATAAATACCAATGGAAACTCTAAACCTTTGGAGGAATGTAGGGTAATAATTTGCACCAAATTAGCATCACTTTCTAAACGAATTTGTTGACTCTCGTTTTGGTGATCTGGCTCTACTATACAGTTTTCAAACCAATGAATAAGCTGAGTTTCGCCAACCAATTGCAAACTTTGCTGTTGTAGTAACTCGCTTAAATGCCGTAAGTCAGTGATCCGTCTTAAACCATCGGCTAAATGTTTAATCAACTGTTGTTCCACATCAAAATAATCGAGCACTTGGTTTATGGCTTTAATGACGCCGTATTTTTGCCAAGTTTGATGCCAGTAAAAACGCTGCTCTAACACGTCTTGCCAGCGGGATTCATCAGTAAATAATGTGTCTAGTTGTTGGGCAGTAAAGGTAAACAATTCGCTCATCAAGGCCGCTTTGAGTAACCTTTCATCAGTGGGGTGGCTTAGGGCTTTAAGCACTCGCAATAAATCAATAGCAACAGTTGTTGTAAATACGCTTTTTCTGGCTAAATAAACACTGGCTACGTTTACCTTTGCCAATGCATCTTTGATCAATTGGGCTTCTTTACGGTCGCGAACCAGCACACAAAAATCAGCCGCCGTTAGGGCACGGCCTTGAATTTGCGCTTGTTGATTTTGTGCTAACTGCAACCACTGAGAAATCTGATTAGCCGTGGCTTTCGCCAACTCAAGAGAGGCCACATTGGCAGAAATTGGCTGCCCTTGAGCGCTGGTGAGATGATTAAAATCTAAGCTTTTAATCGTTTCGCCTTTGATGCTTAACCCCGCTAATTCGCGCCCTGCTTTAACTGGGTAAAACGGAATACTATTTTCAAACATAAAGCCTTTTTTACTGCTCGCAAATAGCTGATTAATGACATGGATCAAGCTAGGCGCAGAACGCCAGTTGGTTGCTAGGGTAAAATGCCTTTGACAAGCTACCCAGTCTTTAGCCTTGATATAAGTGAATATGTCCGCACCTCGAAAGGCGTAAATGGCTTGTTTAGGGTCGCCAATCATTATCCAACAAGCTGCGGGATCACTCTCATGGCTGTGTTTCGTCTTTGAATAAATCCCTTTAAAGACTTCAAACTGTATTGGATCGGTATCTTGAAATTCATCGATTAAAGCAGCTGGATAGTTTTGCTTAATGATTTTAGCTAAAGAGCTAGCACCATCTGCATTTGTACCTGCAGCTTGATGACTTAACGCTTGCTGCAAAGCCACTAACAAATCATCGGGTGATAACAACTGCAACATTTGCTTTTGAGAGGCAAGATTGGCTGAGATTTCTTTAAGTCCATGGGCACTAACAGCGAGGATCACATTATTTTGGCATTGAGTGAATAACTGATGAAGTTGCTCAAACTGCGAAAAGTCAAGATGCGACAAATCCTCACTGCCCTTTTTTGCTGCCTTTACTATTTGTTCTGGGGAGAACAACAGCCAACCTTTGGCATCAAAATCAATTTGTAATCCATCACTTTTACATAAGGCTTGCATGGCTTGGAGTGTTGGCAATTTTGCCAGCTTAGCGTTGCCTTTTAGATTCGCTTTACTCAGTTGTTGGCTAACTTCATTAGATACCCACCACTTTTTGACTTTATTAAGGTAAGCCACATAACTATCTACACTTTTAATGGCGTCTTCAATGGTTATGGTTTGTTTGGATGTTGCATGTTGATTTAGAAAACGCTTTATATCTTTAAGTAAAACCTCGGGGGCAGCCCACTGATCTAACAACATCTGTAAGCTGTGCAAAGGCAAGGTAACAACATGTTTACGCCAATAGTCTTCAGACGCTAGTTTAAGCCACTGGGACTCATCTAGAATGAAATTTTGTTCATACATAGCGCCACTTTCAAAAGCATGTTCGGTAAGCGCTTTGTGACAAAATCCATGGATGGTATAAACCGCTGCTTCATCCATCTGCTTACTGGCCAGCGCCAGTCGTTGGCAATCTCGTTGAATATCATCACTTTGTGCAATGAGTTGCTGAATAAATTGATCTTGACTAGTACCTGCAAAAAAATCTAAATAGGCTTGGCGTAAACGTTGCCTAATACGCTCTTTTAACTCGCCCGTGGCCGCATTAGTAAAAGTCACCACTAATATTTGTTCAACATTTAATGGTGCACAACCATGGCCTAGCAGCAACCGAATATACAAGTTGACTATGGTGTAGGTTTTACCCGTACCGGCACTGGCTTCAATCAAAGAGGCGCCCGACAATGGAAATGTAAAAGTATCTAAAGGTTGCATCGCACTATGAGGATTCGTTGCAGTTTCGTTTTGGGTCAAACTCATGGTGCTTCACCTAGCTCTACTAAAGGCAAAAGTAATAACTCTGCTAGTTGCGAAAACTCAGTAAAGTGTTCGCTTAAATCTGGGCAAACTCTTTGAATATGAGCCTCGCTACCTTCCCCAAGGGCAAAATCATTGCCAACAAAGCTATTTAAGGTTTTATTCTCATCAAAGCTAGAAGCCCACTGCCACGCGGCATCGGGGTAAAAGTGCAACAGCTCGTTGGTACCGCGTAACCAACTATCCTTCCATATTTGCAAGTTTTGTATGGCAATAGACGATTCGATGACATTTAACGAATAAAGCTTATCCATGCTAACAAAATGAGCTTGATCCAACCCCGTTTTTGGAGGACAGGCACACAAAACCAGCCATTGTAGATACAGGGTTATGCGGTCTTTTGCTCTGAGTTTACCCGGTCGCCATAGCAGCAAATTTTGAGCATAAAGGTTATCTATGCGAGCAACGATTCGCATTTTGTTAATGGAAATGTCTACATCAACACTGTGCTTTTTATCCATAGATAAATGCAATTCTGCTAACTGTTTAACTAACTGATTACTGTTTTTCACTAGTGGTTCAAGCACAATTTCAGCGCTTTTACCTGTGGGTAATTTGCCTTCTGCTTTTAGTTTATTTAGCAATTCTGTTAAGTGGATTTCTCTATGGTTGAGTTCTTCAGGCTCGGCATCTAACCCTGAATGGGCAGCAAGAAAATGTTGGATCAATCTTTGGTTTAGCTGATATTTGTCTAGACCATTAAATGCAAATGGCTCTTCATCGGTATTTTGCTGCGCCAGTGGATAAAAACGGGTTTGCCAGCGCTGCATAAAAAACGCTTTGGCCGGATTGTGAAAAAATTCGATTAAGGTATCTAATTCAACTTGAGTGGTTTGCTCTTGAGAATGTGGTAATGGCTCTGAGCTAAAACTCAATTTCAAAGGCGGTTGCCTTAGTTGCTGAGCAATAGCTTGCTGCTTGTGATTAAAACTTAACAAATCGCTACTAGTTGTGGTTTCAAAATACCCTTGGTCAAAAGGTTGCAACTTATGATTTGTTGTTAAATGTGCCAATATATTTTGCTCGGTTTCTGTCACATTAGATTGCCATTGCCCTTCCAAACAAAAGCCTTGTTGGCAATATTCGATTAATTCACTGAGTAAAATGGATGGAGCTAACGGGCTATTGTCCTTTTGGCTAAAACCAATGTAACTAAAATACAATTGCTCTCGGGCAGATAATAACGCTTCTAAAAACAGGTAGCGGTCGTCTAACCTTCGCGAGCGATCACCCCGCTTAATCGGCGCAAGACGCATTAAGTCAAACCCCATTGGAACACTTTGACGTGGATAGTCGGTGTCGTTTATCCCCAATAAACACACCACTTTAAACGGAATACTGCGCATTGGCATCAAAGTGCAAAAATTCACATAGCCCGCTAAAAATCTTTGCCCTACCCCTTTTTCTTGAATATTTTGCTGTAGTTCACTAACAAACACATCTTGATCAATAGCAGCTGTAAATTGGTGACTATGCAGTAACATTTTTTCGAGGGTTTCTCGCAATATTTGCAAGTCGGTTTGTTCGCTCTCATCGGCATCGTACAATTCAGTGAGTAGCTCAAGGGCTTGGGTAACCTTTTGTGGAATATTCTGTGGCTGCTGGCAAAACGCCAACATTTTTATTAATAATCCTGTGAATTGATAACACTTTCCTAAGGCTACGGCTTGCTGCCCTTCTATGTCTGCATATGCCGAAATGTGTTCTTGGCTGCCTTTAAATAAAGTTTCGCTCGACATGGCATAACCGGCTAACAATCGCTGTAACCCAAACACCCAAGTATTTTGCTTTTCACTCGGTAAGTCCCAACGCTGTTTGTCTTGTTCATTCCAGCCCCAGCGCACACCAGCATCGGTTAACCAGTGTTGAATTAATTCAAATTCTTGAGGATCGATAGCAAACTTTCGCAAAATTGCTGGAACTTCTAGCAAAGACAAGACACTTGATAACGTCAGGCGACTTTGATGCAACTTCATCGCTTCTAAGAAGCTACTCAATAACGGTGATACTTGGCCAACATTACGATCTGATATGGCGTAAGGGATAGCCAATTTACTTGCTACAGCGCCAAATACGCCATCAATAAAAGGGGCGTAACTGGCAACGTCTGGCATCATCACAATCACGTCACCTGGATGCCAATTGGGGTTGTCGTTAAAACGCTGTAAAAGTTGGTCGTGTAATACCTCAAGCTCTCGCACCTTTGAATGGCATGCATGAACTTGTATAGAATTATCTGTTGGCTTTATATCAACTTTAGGGAATTGTTTGCCATTGCTAAGCAGTTCACTGGCATCTAATGGCTGATTGGTTGCTCTAAACTGTAATTGGTTTATATCGGTTTGAATATGATGCAATAAACATTGTGGCCTAGACTCAATAAAACAGTCTTGTGGCTGAAACTCAAATCCCAACAACATATCTTGATAATCTCTGCCTAATTTACCCCAAGAGGCCAACAATGGATTACCTACATCTAAAAATTCGACCCCACTGAGTTCATCTGCATTTAACGCCTTCAATTGCGCTTTGGCTTGGGTTTTTTCATCAACAATGTCGCCCCAATAGTGTTGACTGGGATTAAACCAAAAAATTAGAACATCCCGTGATTTTGACAAGGCGCTCAGCACTTCTAACTGCTGTAAAGGCATGGCGGAAATTCCAAACACCATAAGCGGCTTTCTAGCTTGTGAGTCGTTAGATGTATGTAAGGCTTCTAATAAGCTGTGATGCAAATTTGCCCGGTGAAAAGGTGATTCCTTTAAGTTTTTGCTAGCAGCAATTAAGGCGCGCCACAAAATGGGTTGCCACGGATGAGCATCAACAATATTCGTAGGATTAGTTTGCCTGTTAGTTTCTGTTGGCAAATCATTATGACCCGCCTCCCAATGTAAAATCCAGTCAGGGCGATACACCAAATATTGGTCATACACATCAGCGATTTTAGTGGCTAATTGATATAATTTTAACGGTTTGGAGCCCAGTAAATATTGCTCAATAGGTTTAAATTCAGGCTCCAATAACTTCAAAGGTAAAATCGACATCAACTTCCATGTCATATTGGCTTTAGTAAAGGCAGATTGGTCGGGCAAGTCTTGAATATGTTGTTGGTACAACTGCCAAATAAAACTAGAAGGTAATGGAAAATCGATATTGGCAGTAATGCCAAGGGATCCTGCAATTTGGATTTTAAGCCACTGCGACATACCTGGGCTTTGCACTAATATTTGCTCTGGTTCAAATATTGAGGCGCCCTTCCCTAGCGGTGTGTTTTGCTTTGCGGTTTCTTGCAAACAACTGACTAAACTTTCAGCTAAGCATTCCATTTTGTTTGACTGAACCAAATACAACATTTGATGATTTTTTCTTAAAGCCTGTTATTAAGACTTTTAGTCTATCAAAGTCTCAGATTTTAAATCTATTTTTCTGTTTAAAACCCTGCAATCGGCAGTTCAGATAATCTCAAGTTATTGCTAAGATACCGACAATTCGTGGACTTTAAGTCCAATACACCTCATTTTTACTTTTTGGAACACTTCATGAAAGTCATCTCTTTTAACATCAATGGTATCCGCGCTCGATTACATCAGTTACAAGCGTTAATCGACAAACATCAACCGGATATTATTGGCCTGCAAGAAATCAAAGTGCACAACGATCAATTCCCAATCGCCGATGTTGAAGCTATGGGTTACCAGGTGTATTTTCATGGACAAAAAGGCCATTACGGTGTGGCCATGATGTGTAAAAAGCCTGCTATTGCGGTGCAATATGGATTTCCTACAGACGATGAAGATGCACAAAAACGCATGATCATGGTGGATTACCTTATGGAAAACGGCGAAACCGTAAGGGTGTTAAATGGGTACTTTCCACAAGGTGAAAACCAAAATCATGAAACCAAATATCCTGCCAAGCGTAAATATTATGCTGATTTGATGGGCTATTTAAAGGAATTTCACACACCTGAAGATAATGTCATTGTGATGGGCGATGTGAATATTTCCCATACTGATTTAGATATAGGTATTGGTGAGCCGAACCGTAAACGTTGGTTGCAAACTAAAAAATGTAGCTTTTTACCCGAAGAGCGCGAATGGTTAAACACCCTAATTGACTGGGGCTTTACCGACGGATTTAGAGCCTTGCATCCAACGGAGTCTGAAAAATACAGTTGGTTTGACTATCGTTCTAAGGGGTTTATTGACAACCGAGGATTACGCATCGATCTAATTTTGGCCACAGCTAAACTACATACTTTGCTCAAAGAAGCCGACGTAGACTATGAATTACGTGGCATCGAAAAACCCTCTGATCATGCACCTATTTGGTCGGTGTTTGAATAAGGATAAGTAAAACCAGATACTCTAAGTATGGAACAATCTTGTTATTTTACTGATATACAAGCTTTGGCTGGACTGTTGAGTCTTGGCCTAGTTTATATCATCTTCAAAAAATTGGTTTTTGCGACTTTACTGTCAGACAAAAAATGTCAGCACTTGGTTTTTGGCAGCTCTGTCGCTGTGTGTGTACTTTGGATATTTCGAACCGGCATCTACCAAGGGCTAAATGTACATTTTTTATGGTTGTCTGCCTTACCTTTGTTATTAGGGTTTCGTTGGGCCGTTTTTAGCGCAACGCTTGCATTGCTGGGCCTTACCTTACTAGGCATTGAACACTTCAATATGCTAGGCGTAAACTTTCTATTGGGGGTTCTTGCCCCCATTGCGTTAACATATGGCATGTATAGTCTGACCTTTCATAAATTACCTAGGCACCTCTTTATATATATCTTTCTTTGCGCCTTTATTCCTGGTGCATTAACTATAGGCCTAAAGATGCTAGCTTTTAGTGGCTACTTTTGGCTAGATGGCATCTATAGTTGGCAAATAATTGAAAACAATTATTTGGTATTAACCACTTTAATGTTTTTCCCAGAAGCCATGTTTAATGGCATGACTATTACCTTGTTGATTATTTATAAGCCCGAATGGGTATATACCTTTTACGATAAATTGTACTTAGATAATCAATAGACACTAAGGAGTTTGCTAGAGAGTATGTTGTGGAAATAGAATTTATTATTCAACTTAGTTTACTAGGCGTCGTTGTTGGTTTTGCCGCGGGTCTACTGGGTGTGGGCGGTGGTGTTATTTTAGTGCCTATGCTCACTAGTATGTTTTTGTCGGCTAATATTGTGCCTAGCCATGCGGTGCATTTAGCCCTTGGAACCTCTATGGCGTGTATCATCACCACTACTTTTTCCAGTGCTTTTAGTCACTATAAAAATCACAATGTCGATTGGCCTCATGTTAAAGCTATGGTGCCTTTTATTGTGATTGGCGCTCTTTGTATCTCATTTTTGATCCCGATTATAAACACAACCTTTCTGGCAGTGTTTTTTTCGTTGTTTATAACCAGTCTTGCAATAAAGCTGTTTGTTAACCAAGCACCATCCACTTCTAAATTACCCAATAGGTTGCCACCGCAATTAGCGGGGTTAGGCATTGGCAGCATCTCAACTTTAGTCGCTATTGGCGGCGCAGCATTTACCGTGCCTTATTTATTGAGTAGAAGGTTAGCACTTAGAACGGCCATAGGTAGCGCCGCTACTATTGGTTTTCCTATTGCCATTGCAGGCACTATTGGCTATGGCATAAATGGTCAGATAAGCCCCTTAGAGCTAGCTAACAATGACAATATCATTGGTTTTATTCATATTCCTAGCGTCATAATTATTTCAGCATCCGGCTTTTTTATGGCCCCCATAGGGGTGAAGATGTCGAATAAACTGCCCATTGCCATACTTAAAAAGATATTCGCGATATTATTAGTGTGTTTAAGCGTAAAAATGTTGATGAATGTAGTCTTATAAGTGCCTAAAGATAGTACATAACATCAACATTATTTCTTTCTTAAATGCTCTTGAGCAAATTATCTTTAATATTCTGGAACAAAGTGCAAACCGGCATCGCCGCCTACCACCATATTTAAGCTGGCTTCATGTAAGTTAAAAAATCGAATTTGCTCTAGGGTAGAAAAATAGCTTTGTTCTTGCATCATCAAGTTTTCTGGCGCATCACATGCCATATCGGTACTGATCAGATTTGAAATAGTGATGCTACGCCCCTTGTCGCTTATGACAAAATCTGCGCTGTAGCTGTTGCACCCACCCATTCCTGTGATTTGCATATTAATCATATCGATGGACATAGTAAGTATGCTGTTTTCAATAACTGGTAGAGGACCCGCAATGCTATCAAAAGATTCTAAACGCCAAGTGACATCATCCAGTGCCGATTGTGTGTCTTTAATTTCAAAATTGGACAAATTGACATGCAAGCCTCCGTCAACAGCAATTTGCTCGAGATCTATTTGTGTTGTTTCTGGATAACCGTATTCTTTGTTGTAAATTACATTAATTGAAATGCCATCGCTTATGGCTTGTTCGATTAACACAAACAAGTTATCAACCGTTTGGATTTCTGCTCGTATTTCTTTTGATATCGCCTCATCAGAATTGATATCTACTGCCGACAGGACTGAATTATCTAGTACGTTAACTTGCATCGGAGCTGCTGCTTCATCTACACATTCACAAGAGCGTTGACTTTGGATTGAATAGTGTTGTGCTGCTTGACTATTCCAGATGGCTTTGGCACTTAGTAAGGCAGCAAGCTCATTACTAGCAGGCGCTGGTTCTGGTAATTCAGCTTGGGTACTACTAAGAACAAAATGCAAACCCGCATCTCCACCTACCACCATATTCATGCTCGTTTTGTCGAAACTAAAAAACTGCACTTGTGCTAATGTTGCTAAGTAGTTTTGTTCCTGCTCCATGATGTTCTCGGGTTCGCTACATGCCATTTCAGTACTAGTAACATTTGATATTGTTAGATTGTTATTGGACTTATCCAACACAAAGTCTGCGCTGTAATGATTGCATCCCGCTACGCCTTTTACTTGCATAGTGCCCATATCAAAAGACAGTGAGATATAAGTATTATCAATAATAGGTTGAGGGCCGGCGATACTATCGAATGACGCTAAAGACCAAGTAACATCTTCAAGCTCTAATAATGAGTCCTTAACTTGCAAATCCGACATAGTAATATGCAAGCCACCATCCACCGCAAGCTGTTCAAGATCGAGTTTTGCTGTTTCTGGATAACCAAATTCTTCGTTGTAAATAACTTCAATCAACACACCGTCTGAGATGGCATTTTCAATCGCCGTAAATAAGGCATCTACAGTCTTAATCTCTTGCTGTATATCTTTAGAAATGGCCTCATCGGTATTAACATTAATTGCTGAGAGCACTTCATTGTCATATACACTGACTTGCATTAGAGTCGTTACCTCATCTAAACATTCACAAGAGCGTCGGCTTTGAATGGAATAGAACTGTTTTGGAGTGCTTTGCCATAATGCTTTGGCGCTTTGCAGCGATGCCAAGTCTGATGGTTCATTATTATTGCTTACATCTTCAGAACTATTGCATCCTGAAATCACGACTAAAGCAAAAAACGCCACAGCCACTAAAAACACTTTATTTGATACAGTTTCTAAATTGATCATTGGTACTACCCTGTTTAATTTAATATTTTGAACAATATTACGTCAGCGAAATTAAATATTTGTAATCATTTGTAATTCTAAAGTAACAGTTTGATCTATTCACTTCATTAGTCGACTCACCAAAAATCCTACTTTATAGACCATAGAGGTTTAAGACTGTATACAATAAGTTACAGTAACTCCCCTAGAACAGTGTTAATAAAAGGCGAGACAAGACAACAAAATTGAGCGAAGATCCACCTAAGCTCATTCGTTAAATAATTCTAAGTGAGCGCATTTTATGCGTTATATCAGCACATCAAAATAGGTACAAACATGTTTAAAAAGCTATTTATTGATCATCCCGAGTCAGTCAACGAAACCTACACACAACACTTTAGTGTGGCCATGAGCTTTTCTATGAAGCTATTTAAAGCGGCGTTTGCCAGCCTAATTCATGCATTTATCCCAGGTTTTTGTGTAAAAACAGGAAGCAAAGCTATCACTGATTTACATCATAAAATGGTCACTTTTAGAGTTAAAAATAATCCTGAAGCCAGTACAAATAAAGCATTTGAAGAATCGATTGAATATATGATCTAGATTGGCCGAATTTCTAGCGACAATATTCAAAATATTTTCTACCTTCTTTACCAACTGCATGTGAGTTTATTTTATGTGGATGTTTGATGTCACGCCAAGCATCCACCCGCTTACCTCTATTCAGATGGGGAAATGTATTAGTATCAGATTGGGGCAATGCTAAAAAACTCTGCAACTGAGACAAACTATTGGCTTGTGTAATATCAATACTCAAACAATCATCTCGCCCATTAAAGTAATCTATTACACCTTGTTCGTGACGCCTGTAACAATTCACTAAATGCGCTTTATTAAGAGGATCATCAACTGCGTCTAAGTGAAAGCTGTTGTTAAAACTGCGCTTTAGTATGGGATTAACGTAGTTTTCACCCTGAAGGCTAGGTAGCATCTTATTCAAAAGCATCTGTATTGATGGTAACCAATGCTCTAGTTTTCGCTGTAAATACACAAATTTTGACTGGGGGAATAGCCCATCAAGTTGTGGATAATCACTAAA
The DNA here is from genome assembly GCF_937123705.1 of uncultured Paraglaciecola sp. Lineage (GTDB taxonomy): Bacteria > Pseudomonadota > Gammaproteobacteria > Enterobacterales > Alteromonadaceae > Paraglaciecola. Next base: position 214,196 of record NZ_CAKZKO010000038.1, read on the forward strand.
ACAAGGGCAGTCTGATATAACATCGGCCAACTCAAAGGAGCGTTTGGTATAAGCGGTATGTGACACCGTGAAATGTTCCAGTAAGGCTACACTTATGCTGGTTGTACCCGTTCTAGGTAACCCTATAATGAAAAGTTTATTCATTGCATTGACAGTTTGTAGATACCTGTAATTTACTCAAGTGGCTGTATTACTTCAGGCTGAAGTTGGAGTACAAAACCACCATTCTTATGCATAGTTAGAGCAACATAGTCGTTGTTGTTGACAGATATAGTGCGCACTTTTAAGGTATTGGGTGTATCACCTTGTTCGATGATTTTAGCGAGGTAAGTCCCCTCTCCCAAAAAGCCTAAAGACAATTTATCACTTCGCTTTTTCTGCCCTGAATGGATACCACCAATATACCAATCATTATTGTGCCGGCGAGCAAACACGCCATGACTATCAGGGTGGCCACTTAATAACAAAGTTTCATCCCAAGCCGTGGGTACAGTAGACATAAACTCTTTTACAAAAGGATAGTGTGTGAATATTAATGGGTAACCTTGCTCGGGAGTATCAGATTTGTCAGCAAAATGTTGCATTGCCGATTCAAATACAACGCTTAGCGCCAATGAATGAGCGTAACTAATTTCTTGTTTTTCATATGCGGCTTGAAATACTACTGGGGTGTAATCCATCGGGCCGACTACATTACGCGTAAAGGCGTAGTAGAGGTTTTGTTGTGCTGTGGGGCCTTTTAAAGGGGAAAACTGATAAAATTCTGCGCCGCGTACCGCTTCCATGGTCATCATATTTGGAAAGGTTCTACGCCATCCTCGCGGCATTGTCGAGCCGTGAAAATTAACCATTAACTCAAATTCAGCTGCGTCTGTTAATAAGTCCACATATTGCTGCATCATCCACTGTTTATCGGTATGCCAAAAATCCACTTTTACGCCTTTGACACCCCACTCTTTAATTTTGGCAAACTCACGGCGCCGTTTTGATTGGGTGTGCAGCACTTCTCGCGGTTGCTCGGTCACGCGATTATTCTTACCACCTGAGTTGTACCACAGTAAAATATTGACGTTTTTGCCCGCAGCATAAGCGACCAGTTCACGAATAGGCTTTTCGGGTTGAGAATCGTTCCACATATTCCAATTAGCATCGACTAATACATAAGGCCAGCTTAACGCGGCAGCAGCGTCAACATAACGTTTTTGTTTTGCTAAATCGCCTGTGGTGGTGTCATCCCACCAATCCCATGCTACTGCCCCTGGCTTCACCCAAACAGGAAGTTTCTCATTGAATATGGCATCGAGAGGATCGCTTAAATCGGTAATAAGGGTGGAAGCAACGATAGTATCGAGCGGTCCGGCAATAATAACCCGCCAAGGTGTGGCCAACGGTAACCTCGCTACTGCGTTTGTTGCCCCCTGTGCCAGGCCTTCTTCAGGGTGAGGAAACTCAATATTGTATTCTAACCCCTTTGGCTTACCGGCTAGGTGAGTGCCCGGATAATTGCCATCCATATTTGCTTCGGCCAGCAAAATGTAATGTTGCTCCGATTGAAATAAGGCGGGCATAGCCCAGCCGTCACTTCCAAGCATTTGCCAACCAATTGGTTCTAACATGGGGTTTATCCATGATCCTAAAGTGCTGCGTCCTTCGCCCTCGTCACCCGCTTTAGCCTTAAAATAGTTATATTCGTATGCAGGGCCATGAATACTCGGCTCTTGATAGCCTTGAAGCCACGCATCCTGCCCCTTATCCAAAGCGAACCCACTCTCTTCTGAGGAGACCACAACAATATTGTCTAGTTTGGCTTGTTTAGCAATTTGATATTGAAAAGCCAATCCGTCTGCTTGCAAATGAAACAGCACTGTCATCTCAATGGCATGTTTATTAATAAGATTAACTTGCAATCGTTGAGCATCAACATCAACTTTCGATTGTTTACCATGCATTAACGGATATTGCTGTTGGTAATCAAAGGTTGTCGCATTAACCAAAGACAGCTGTCGTGACATGTTTTGATCTTCAAGGATTAATCCCAAAGGTGACCATTGCAACAGCGCTTGTTTTCCTTGGGTTAAACGATAGCTTAAACGGCCAGCACTTGCGTCAAAGCGAATATCAGCGACTAACATGCTCTGCTCATTTTTGAGCTGCCATTGCTGATCTTGGCTCGCAAAACTACTCACACAACAAAATGCTAATAGCACTAAAAAGCCTATATTTTTCATATCACAGCATCACTCTCAATTTACACCACAGACTTTTATTGTTGCCAAGGTACTAACCAAAATCCATATTGATAGGTACCAGGCTTAATTCTATATGAGGGCGCAGCCATGGCATTTTTACCCCATCCTGTGTCACCACCTACACCACGCTGTATTAAGTCTATGTTGAGGATATTCGACTCAGCTCTTTGCAGACGATGAGGATGGCGTTTACTTGCCACTTCATGCATTTTGTACGGAGAAATACTAAACTCTATAGCTTGTTTCGCCACAACTTTAAGCCCTACATCTTGATTGCTTTTTGACACATTAGTTGGCGTGACACTAAACCATCGCGTATCAGTACGGTTACTGCTAGCTTGTGGCTTAACATAATGGACATAAAACTCATCTAAGTGCATGTTATACTGGCCAATATCAGCAGCCTTGTTACGATCAATATAGTTCTCAAATGGCCCGCGGCCATACCAACTGATATTATCTAAGCTTTGAGCAATACTGGTTTGCAGCCCAACTTTAAACAACTCGCTTGAGTTTGGAAGGTGTTGTAAGTCTAGTTGCATATTGATTTCAATGACACCATCACTATTGATAGTGTAATCAAGCCGCCCAGTCACATCCCTGTGAGGAAGATGAAACTCACTCACAATTTTGATTTTTGTATCACTTTGCTCGCTAATATTTACCCTTAACTGATCGCGATTTTCATAGGCATGTTTCCACGGTAATAAATGCTCTGAATTGGTTCCCAGTGCGTTATCGTTGTCGGTACCAGCTCGCCAAAAATTAGGTTGAATAGCGCCATCTATCAATACTGTATTGCCTTGAGTATATTGCTCAATCAAGCCATTCTGACGATTAATTTTCACTGAAAAATTTCGGTTTGAAACAGTAATATCATCGGCAAATTGTTTTAATGTCAGTGCTGCTTTTTTAAAGCCAACAGGTTGTTTTGAGCTTTGCTGTTGCAATAAAAATTGCTCGCTGGCTACTTGATGTCCTGCATCTGCCCAGCGAGTCGACTGGGTTAAATGCGCACCTACATTTAGCAATATCTCACCACTAGGTAAAGCTGGCAAATTGAGATCAAATTGCTCTGACCCCATTGATTTATTTCCGTTTGCTATTACTTTGCCGTCTTGCAGCAATTCCCATCGTAATTGGTAGTCGCTAAGGTCTTTAAATAAATAATTATTTGTAACCGACAATTTAGCGTTTTCGTAGCTAAAATCTATCCATTGATGGACTTTTTTAACCTCATACATGGCTGGTTTAGGTGTCCGATTAGGATACACCACACCATTGTTATTGAAATTTCCATCATGTGCTATATCAGCAGGCTCATAATCACCTCCGTAAGCCCAAAATTTCTGCCCCTCTTCGGTTTTAGCTAAAGCTTGATCGGCCCAATCCCAAATAAAGCCACCTTGTAAATTAGGATAGCGTTTAAACACTTGCCAATAATCATCGAAACCACCGGTACTGTTACCCATCGCGTGAGCATATTCTATTAAAATCAACGGCTTATCATTTTGTGGCGTGTTACCCCAAGTATCAATATATCGACCTGCGTCCACCTCAGCACCTTTAGTTAAGAAGTCCATGGTGGTCATTACCCCAAAAGATTTTTCATCTACGGGATGTTTAGGTAATTCAGCTTCATCTTTATCGCTGTAAGTGGCATACATAGGCACAATAACATCGCTAATTTCTGGCATTTCTTCACTGATTATTGGGCGTGTGCTATCTATGGCTAAAGCCGCTTCTTTCATGGCTACAAAGTTTGAGCCTCGCCCTGCTTCGTTACCTACCGACCACATTATAATGGATGGATGATTGCGGTCGCGCAGCACCATATTGGTCATTCTATCCACCGATGCATCGCGCCAAGCTGGGTCGCTTGCTGGCAAGCTTTCCCGTAGCCCATGAGTTTCTAAGTTCGCTTCATCAACTAGATAGATACCGTACTCATTACACAACTGATACCAGTATGGGTGATTGGGGTAATGGGAAGTGCGTACAGCATTAAAGTTAAATTGTTTGAGTAACTTTATGTCCTGTAACATGCTTTGCCGTGTAACTGCTTGGCCTACCTCTGGAGCCATTTCGTGACGATTAACACCTTTAAGATAAATGGCTTTACCATTTACTAACAACTGCCCGCCTGTAATCTCTACCTCTCTAAAACCCACTTGCTGCGAAACACCGTCAAGCCAATTACCGGCCTCATCACGAAGTACAATGGCCAATTGATATAAATGCGGGGTATCGGCACTCCAGAGTTTTGGTGACATTACTGTGACAGACATATCAGCCTGTACCTCAGGCTTTGCTGCAGCAGCTATTCGCTTTTTAGCCAACAATGTCGCTTTTTCATATTCGTGGCCTTGCAGATAGACTTCTACATCAACATTTTGGTTGGCAACTGATTTTCCTTTAAGCCAGCTGCTGACATTAAGCTGAGCATTTTGATAGTGACTGTCCAAATCTGTGGTTATAGCAAAGTCATTGATATGCAATGGCGCCTTAGCGATTAGCTCTACGTCTCTAAAAATCCCGCTTAAACGCCACATATCTTGAAGTTCTAAATAACTACCATCTGACCAACGGTATACTTCGACCGCTAAGGTGTTTTCACCCCCTTGTAAGTATTGTGAAATATCAAATTCAGCGGCGGTAAAACTATCTTGGCTGTACCCAACCTTGTGCCCATTTATCCACAAATAAAATGCACTTTTTACCCCTGCGAACTGAATATACACATTTCGACCTTGCCAATTTTCAGGTAGAGCAAAGGTTTTACGATAACTGCCTACAGGATTGTAATCTTTGCGAACGTAAGGAGGATTTGTGCCGCTTAAGAAGGTCACATAAGGCGGAAAACCATGAAACGTCTGACTACTCATACGCCCTACTTTCGCCCAAGGGACATGGGTATTAGCGTAAAGCGGTATGCCATAGCCCTGTATTTCCCAATTACTAGGTACAGTGATGAAATCCCAAGCTGTATCGTCATAATCGGGTTGATAAAAATCAACCGGCCGCTCATCAGGTGCCTGCACCCAATTAAAACGCCAACGGCCGTTCAAAGACTGTATAAAAGGTGATGAGTCCTTATCTGCACTGATTGCCGCAGATAAACTTTGATAAGGGACAGCAGTAGCGCGAGCCGCTTCTTTATTTTGACGAAACACCCGTGAGTCTTCCCATTCATGATACTCACCCGCTGACGGCGATTGAAATTCTATCCACGCCATTTTTGCGGCCAGTACTCCAGCAATCACCAATAAAAGTATCAGTACGCCAATAAAACCACGCTTCAACCAAATCAATATTTTAGCCATAATGAATGTACTCGCCTAATAATTTTCCCAATGATATTACCTAAGTCTAAAAAACTCTTGTTACTTAGGTAATTTTATCTACTTATATTACGAGTGTTGATGCACTTATGTTTCCCCAGCCCTCTGGCATATATTCTAAGTGGCAAAGCGTTACATTCGGTTACTAGCATAAGCTATTTAAAGTCAATAATTATTAGAAATGGTATTACTTTTCAAATACAGTTGAGGTGCGTATAGTGCTAACATTATTTTTATACTAACTACATAATGGAGTGGTTACTTGACCATTGTTGCGACTAAGCCTGCGAATGAACTTCAGCGTTTACAAGCTTTATGCTCACTCAATATCCTAAATACTGAGCCCGAAGAACGCTTTGATAGGTTAACCCGTTTAACGCAGCATGTTTTTAATGTGCCCTATGTGTTTGTATCGCTAATAGATGAAGACCGTCAATGGTTTAAGTCAAAAACCAACTTTACAGGTAGTGAAACTCCGCGCGATATATCGTTTTGTGCACATACTATTCTTGAAGACAAAGTGATGGTAATTGAGGACGCAACTCAAAGCGCCATATTCATAGAAAACCCTTTAGTTACCGGGGATTTGAACATACGATTTTATGCCGGCGCGCCGCTCATTATTGAAGGTGATTGCGCCATTGGTACCTTATGTATACTCGATACCAAACCTAGAAAAGTCACAAAACAAGAGCTTAACGCTCTTCAGGATTTAGCTAAAATTGTTGTATCTGAGCTCACCACAGAAGAAATTAATCAAAAATCACTACAATTAATTGAATCCCAACAAGAATTGCAACAAAAAACCCAACAGCTAAAAGAAAATGAAAGCCTACATAGGGTTAGAAATCAAATTCTAGAACTCATTGTCCAGTCCAAGCCTCTCAATCCAATTTTGCATAAAATCGTCAGAAGCGTAGAGCAAGAATATCCGGGCATGTTGTGTAGCATCTTATTGCTTGATGACACCAAGCAACACTTAACCTTAGGTGCTGCGCCTTCGCTACCGGATTTTTACAATGAAGCCATTGAAGGAATAGAAGTTGGTGAAGGTGTGGGATCATGCGGAACGGCAGCTTTTTCTGGAAAACGCGTAGTAGCAGAAGACTTAGCGACTCATCCTTATTGGGTCAATTACAAAGAGTTAACGACTAAGGCAAACTTAGGCTCGTGCTGGTCAGAACCAATCATTAACTCCGAAGGTAGTGTTATTGGTACATTTGGCATATATCACCAAAAAGCTACAATCCCCAATAAAAACGACCTACTGCGTATTGAACAGTTTGCTTATTTGGCGAGTATCTCCATCGAACGACAAAGTACCAATGAACTTATATGGCAACAGGCCAACTTTGATGATTTAACCGGTTTACCGAATCGCAATATGATGGCTGAGCATGTCAAAATGGCCATCAATACGGCAAACCGTAATCACAGTAAAGTGGCCATTGCATTTTTAGATTTAGACAATTTTAAGGATATTAACGACTCTCTAGGCCACAGTGTAGGCGATGACTTATTGATTTCATGTGGCGAGAGAATAAAGTCATCCATTCGCTCCTATGATACGGTCGCGCGCTTAGGCGGTGATGAATTTGTTGTTGTGATCAATGATATTACCGATCTTCACGGTATTGATCGACTCGTTCAAGGCATGCTCAAAACCTTAACAGAGCCTTACAAATTACAAAATGAAGTAGTTCATTGTAGTGCTAGTATTGGCATTACCATCTACCCAAATGACGCCCAAGATATTGATGACTTGCTTAAAAATGCCGATCAAGCCATGTATAGTGCAAAAAATTTAGGGCGCAATAACTTCCAGTATTACACTCAAAGTATGCGAGATGAAGCAACTAAACGATTGCAACTCATCAGTGATTTACGCCAAGCTATTGATAAAGAAGAATTATTTTTGGTTTACCAACCCATAGTCGACTTGCATACTGGTGTGATTCATAAGGCAGAAGCACTACTTCGTTGGGAGCACCCGGTTCGTGGATTAGTTGGACCTTTAGATTTTATCCCGTTAGCTGAAGAAACCGGCATGATTATCGATATCAGCAATTGGGTTTTCCACCAAGTTATCAGCAAAGTTAAAAGCTGGCGAAACAATTACTGCCCTAATCTGCAAATTAGTATCAACACTTCGCCCTCACATTATACGGACACTGAAAATAGTATTACTCAGTGGTTAAATTGGCTACTAGAAAGCAAAACCCCCCCTCAGGCGATCTTATTAGAAATTACAGAACACCTGTTAATGGACTCTCACGAAAGTGTTTCAAACAAGTTGTTTCAATTTTGCCAAGCTGGTGTCGAAATTGCGCTAGATGATTTTGGTACAGGTTACTCTTCTATTTCGTATTTGAAGAAATACCCAACGAACTACCTTAAGATGGACAAGAGTTTTGTTCAATCAATACACGACAATGGTAACGATTTAATGTTGTGTGAAGCCATTATCACAATGGCGAAAAAGCTTAATATCAAAGTGATTGCCGAAGGTATAGAAACCAAAGAACAACAGAAAATATTGCAGAAATTGGGTTGTGAATATGGTCAAGGTTATTTATTTGCTCGGCCTCTTCCAATCTTAGAATTTGAAGCTTTACTAAAAGGTCAACACGATGGGAATTAGCCTAGTTCGTTGTTAGATTGCACTGCCTCTTCTTTTCATACATCAATTAAAAGCTAACGGTTTTTACATCAGCATTTTCTGACACCTATGTCTGGGTTCTTTGCAGATTCGCCACGTACGTATGATTGACTAATTTGAAGGAAGTAGTTCAGTTAAGAGGAGTCAATTCCGTCTGAGAAAGTTAAGTAATTTCGTCATCAATTAGCTTTTTACAAAGATTTATCATCACCCATGTTAATTACTCATACCAACCCCCAATCTGCTCCGCAAGTCCCCGTATGTAAAGTATCAGCACCAAAAGGCTTATTTTAGGGGCAAATGGCAGGGATGCCATTAGAGTGGAAGTTGGAGGGAATCATTTGAAACGCCCCTAAAATTAAGCCTTTTGGTGCGGTTAAGAACTTAGGAGCTCGCGACACTTTTTGTTTACTTTTTGCTGCTGGTAAAAAGTAAATCGAGCAGCAAGGATGCTGTTTGAAAAAAGGCTTGGATGCCGTGTGCGAAGCACATAAATAAGCGCACCGCAAAAATGAACGAAGTGAATACTCTTACCAAATAAACAAAAAACCCGCTAAAAGCGGGTTTCCATATCAAAAGTAATGTAATTACTCAGAAACTACCAACCAGTAATCTCGCGTAACCCTTTACCAATATCGGCTAAAGAGCGAACGGTTTTAACGCCGGCCGCTTCTAAGGCTTTGAACTTTTCGTCAGCTGTGCCTTTACCGCCTGCGATAATTGCGCCGGCGTGACCCATACGCTTACCTTCTGGAGCAGTTACACCTGCAATGTAAGATACAACAGGTTTTGTGACGTTCGCTTTAATAAATTCAGCGGCTTCTTCTTCAGCAGATCCACCAATTTCACCAATCATCACAATGGCTTCAGTTTCTGGATCTTCCTGGAACATTTCTAAAATGTCGATAAAGTTAGAGCCTGGAATAGGATCACCACCAATACCTACACAAGTAGACTGCCCGAAACCTTCGTCAGTGGTTTGTTTAACCGCTTCGTAGGTCAATGTACCAGAACGAGACACAATACCTACTTTTCCAGGCTTGTGAATATGGCCAGGCATAATTCCTATTTTACATTCGCCTGGGGTGATGACACCTGGGCAGTTTGGTCCAATCATACGTACGCCTTTGGCTTCTACATATTCTTTTACAAACAACATATCGATAGTAGGAATACCTTCTGTGATACAAACAATCAGTTCGATACCAGCATCTGCCGCTTCAACGATTGAATCTTTACAAAATGCTGCAGGTACGTAGATAACAGAGGCTGTTGCACCTGTTTTCTCAACCGCTTCACGTACTGTATTGAAAACAGGCAGGTCAAGGTGAGTGGTACCACCTTTACCAGGCGTAACACCACCAACCATTTGTGTACCGTAAGCAATCGCTTGCTCAGAGTGGAAAGTACCTTGACCACCAGTAAAACCTTGGCAGATAACTTTAGTGTGTTTATTAATTAATACCGACATTATTTGCCCTCCGCGGCTTTAACCACTAATTGAGCGGCGTCAGTTAGACTGCTTGCAGCTATGATGTCTAGATCTGAGCTGGCTAATACTTCACGGCCTAATTCGGCATTTGTGCCTTCAAGACGCACAACTACAGGAACATTTACACCGACTTCTTTAACTGCACCGATAATACCTTCTGCGATCATGTCACAACGTACAATGCCACCGAAAATATTAACCAAAACGGCCTTAACATTGCTGTCAGAGAGAATGATCTTAAATGCTTCTGCAACACGTTCTTTAGTTGCTCCGCCGCCTACATCTAGGAAGTTAGCCGGTTTACCACCATGAAGATTAACAATATCCATAGTACCCATAGCAAGGCCTGCACCGTTTACCATGCAACCCACGTTTCCGTCTAGTGCTACATAGTTAAGCTCCCAAGCGGCAGCTTCTGCTTCACGTGCATCATCTTGTGAAGGATCGTGCATAGCCGCGACTTTTGGTTGACGATAGGCAGCATTGCCATCGATAGCCACTTTAGCGTCAAGGCAGTGCATATCACCGTCTTCTTTAATCACTAGAGGGTTAATTTCGATAAGAGCAATATCCAAATCAACAAACATTTTTGCTAAACCTAAGAAAATCTTAGTGAATTGCTTAATCTGTACGCCTTTAAGGCCCAATTTAAACGCCATTTCACGGGCTTGGTAAGGCTGAGCACCGACAATAGGATCAATTTCAGCTTTAAGAATTTTCTCTGGAGTTTCGTGAGCAACAGTTTCAATTTCAACACCGCCCTCAGTAGACGCCATAAAAACGATACGACGAGAAGTACGGTCAACAACCGCACCTAAATACAGCTCATCGGCGATATCTGTGCATGATTCTACCAAAATCTTAGATACCGGCTGACCATGTTCGTCAGTTTGGAAAGTCACCAAATTTTTGCCTAACCACTGGGCAGCAAAGGCTTTGATTTCGTCTTTAGTTTTCACTAACTTAACGCCGCCAGCTTTACCACGGCCACCTGCGTGAACTTGGCACTTTACTACCCACTCGCTTCCACCAATTTTATCGGCAGCTGCTGCGGCTTCTTCTGGAGAAGACGTAGCGAACCCGTCAGAGACAGGCAAGCCATACTCTTTAAACAATTGCTTGCCTTGATATTCATGCAAATTCATGATTTTTTCTACCCGTTTAATTTAAGAAAAAAGCCGCTAATAAGCCGCTTTATTTTGTAAGTCGTTATATCAAGCTATAACGACAAGATGCAGATGAGGATAAGCCTCATCTGCCTCAGTTTAATGACACATCTACTGCTTTTTATACATCTAAAAGCAGACGTGTCGGATCTTCTAACATTTCTTTGATGGTCACTAAGAAGCCAACCGACTCTTTACCATCGATAATACGATGATCATAAGACAATGCTAAATACATCATTGGCAAAATTTCAACTTTGCCATTTACCGCCATAGGTCTGTCTTGGATTTTATGCATTCCCAAAATAGCACTTTGTGGCAGGTTTAAAATAGGTGTCGACATCAGCGATCCAAATACACCACCGTTAGTGATAGTGAAGTTACCGCCTTGCATATCAGCCATGCTTAGTTTTCCGTCACGACCTTTAAGGGCAAGTTCTCGGATCCCCCCTTCGATGCCGGCCATGCCTAATGCATCTGTATCTTTGAGCACAGGTGTCACTAAGCCACGGGGCGTTGACACTGCAATCGAGATATCAAAGTAGTTGTGATAACAAATATCATCACCGTCAATGGACGCATTCACTTCTGGGAAACGTTTTAGGGCTTCGGTTACAGCTTTTACATAAAAAGACATAAAGCCTAAACGAATACCGTGGCGTTTTTCAAAACTTTCTTGGTATTGCTTGCGTAAATCCATGATTGGCTTCATGTTAACTTCGTTAAATGTAGTTAACATAGCCGTGCTGTTTTTCGCTTCAAGTAAACGTGTGGCGATGGTTTTACGCAAACGTGTCATTGGCACACGTTTTTCGGTACGATTTCCTTGCGCTACAACAGGCTCGGCTTCCGTTTTTGTCGATGAAGCAGCAGCAGGAGCTTTTAAAGACTTTTCAACGTCTTCTTTGGTAACGCGGCCACCTTTACCTGTGCCTTTAATATTCGCAGCATCTAATCCCTTTTCAGCTAACAGTCTGCGAACAGATGGGCTAAGGGCATCGTTCTCTTCTGAAGCGGCTTCTTCTACTGGTTCAGATGAATCAGCAGTTGCTCCAGCACCGGCTACAAAATTCGCAATGACTTGTTCGCCAGTTACCGTTTCACCTTCAGGCGCTAAAATATCGCTAAGGGATCCATCCGCAGGAGCAACCACTTCTAAAACGACTTTATCGGTCTCAATATCAACTAAGTTTTGATCTCGAGAAATAGCTTCACCTGGCTTTACATGCCAAGTTGCAATTGTTGCATCTGCCACTGATTCTGGCAGAACAGGTACCTTAATTTCCACTGATTCACCTTTTTTATCGGATGTTTGACTGGATGATTCTTTAGCCGGCGCTGCATCAGCATCAACATCAGCTTTAGCTTTAGCTGTTGTATCCGCACTGGCTCCTTCTTCAAAATTGGCAATGGTTTGCTCACCTAAAACGGTTTCGCCTTCGGCTTGTAAGATCTCGCTAACGACACCATCTGCAGGAGCCACAACTTCTAAAACCACTTTATCTGTTTCAATATCCACAAGACTTTGATCGCGACTGACTTTATCGCCTACTTTTACATGCCAGGTAGCGATTGATGCATCTGCCACTGATTCAGGCAATACCGGTACTTTTATTTCTATTGTCATACTGGTTCCTTATTTAATTGTTAATGCATCATCAACCAAATCTTTTTGTTGTTGGTTGTGAACTGAAATATAGCCTACTGCAGGAGAGGCAGACGCTTGACGGCCAGCATAGGTTAAGCTGGCTCCTTTTGGTAACGAGGACCAAAAGTGATGTTGACTACAATACCAAGCCCCTTGGTTTTGTGGCTCTTCTTGACACCAAACCCAATCCTTGACCTGCTTGAATCTAGTAACAACTTTTTCTAGCTCCTCATGTGGGAACGGATAAAGTTGTTCGATACGAATAATAGCGACATCAGTTTGTTCCTGCTTACGACGTTGTTCTAGCAAATCGTAATACACTTTACCCGAACACATCACCACGCGCTTCACGTCACTTGGATTAATATCATCTATTTCATCAATTACATTGTGAAACACACCTTCAGCTAACTCATCCACACTAGATACGGCTAAGGGATGACGCAATAAAGACTTAGGTGACATCACAATAAGTGGCTTACGCATTGGCCGTAACGACTGACGACGTAGCATATTAAATACTTGCGCAGGGGTCGAAGGAACACATACTTGCCAGTTATGATCGGCGCACATTTGTAAGAAACGCTCTAACCTTGCAGAGCTATGCTCTGGTCCTTGTCCTTCATAACCATGGGGTAACAACATAGTTAATCCGCACAAACGCCCCCACTTGGCTTCACCAGAACTTAAAAATTGGTCGATGACCACTTGGGCACCATTAGCAAAATCACCAAATTGCGCTTCCCAAATCGTTAAGGTGCCGGGCTCTGCTGTCGCATAACCAAACTCAAAGGCCAAAACGGCGGCTTCAGACAAAACAGAATCATAAATTTCAATTTTGCCTTGCTTATCATGTAAGTTAGCCAGTGGCATATAATCAGAACCATCGGTTTGATTATGTAATACCGCATGACGATGGAAAAAAGTACCACGACCTGAGTCTTGACCGGTCAAGCGAATAGGATTACCGCGATCGACTATATCGGCATAGGCTAAATTTTCGGCCATGCCCCAGTCGAACGGTTTGTCGCCATTGACCATAGCTACGCGATCTTTATATAACTTAGCCACCCGTGACTGTAACTTGTGATCCGCTGGAAAATCACAGAGTTTTTCGCCTAAAGACTTTAATTTATCAGCACTGATTGCGCTGTCATACTTTACATCCCAATCGTGTCCAAGATAGGGCGACCAATCCACCGAATGCTCAGTCATTGGACGCCATTCTTCGACAACGCAAGCACCATGATCCAGAGCGGCCCGATAGTCACTCACCAGTTTTTCAACTTCATGGGTTTCTATGATGCCCTCAGCAACTAATTGCTCGGCGTATATTTTGCGAGGAACAGGATGTTTTTTAATTTTTTGATACATCAAAGGTTGAGTCGCATTCGGCTCATCCGCTTCGTTGTGACCATGACGGCGATAACAAACTAAATCAATGACCACATCTCGTTTAAATTGATTACGATAATCTAGCGCCAATTTAGTCACGAATAATACCGCTTCTGGATCATCGGCATTCACGTGGAATATAGGCGCCTGAACCATTTTGGCTATATCAGTACAATATTGAGTTGAACGAGTATCTTCAGTCTTAGAGGTGGTAAAACCGACTTGGTTATTGATAACGATGCGCACCGTGCCACCCACCTGGAAGCCTCGGGTTTGCGACATGTTAAAGGTTTCTTGTACCACACCTTGACCGGCAATGGCCGAGTCTCCGTGAATAGTAATAGGCAGTACAACCGAGCCGTCGGTACAGCCACGTCTGTCTAATCGCGCACGAACCGAGCCAATCACCACAGGGTTAACAATTTCAAGGTGTGAAGGGTTAAAAGCCAAAGCCAAATGCAAGTTACCGCCAGGTGTGGCGAAATCCGAGGAATAACCGGCGTGGTATTTTACGTCACCGGCACCTAGAGAATCATCGTGTTTACCAGAAAACTCATCAAACAATACAGATGGGTTTTTACCCAGCACATTCACTAAGGTATTAATTCTACCTCGGTGCGCCATACCGATAACCACTTCTTTGGTGCCTTTAGCGCCAGCATGACTAATTAGGCCTTTGAGCATAGGCACTAATGCATCACCGCCTTCAAGGGAAAAGCGTTTTGCTCCTGGAAACTTAGCGCCAAGGTATTTTTCCATACCGTCAGCTGCGACTAAGCCTTTAAGAATACTAATCTTTTCTTCACGAGAAATTTCAGGCTTGGCTTGTACTGATTCAATACGATGCTGTACCCAACGTTTTTGGTCTGTATCGGTAATGTGCATGTATTCAGTACCAATAGAGCCACAATAAGTGCGATTAAGGGACTTAAACAACTCGCCTAAAGGCATGGAGTCTTTACCAATGGCATAGGATCCAAGATTAAAGCTTGTGTCAAAATCACTTTCAGAAAGATTGTGGTGCGACAGTTCTAAATCTCTGACTCTTTCTTGTTTCCACAGTTCGAGTGGGTCAAGATTGGCATGCTGATGGCCTCTAAAACGAAAGGCGTTAATCAACTGCAATACTTTTACCTGCTTTTCGTCTCCGCCACTGGTGGCAGCAGTAGATGAGCTTGCTCCCGCTCTCGCCGCAGGGCCGAGCGCAGCTAAAGAACGAAATTGATTTCGTACCAAACTGTGCTTGGTTTCAACTCCTACTCCTTCGAGCTTAGGAAGTTTTTCAAAAATGTCCCGCCATTCATCAGATACGCTTTGAGCATCCTCTAAATAGGCTTCATACATTTCTTCTATGTAAGTAGCGTTGCCACCAGACAAATGGGATGAATCCCACCATGCTTTCATCACGCTTTGTTGCATTGTCGTCCCTTGGTTTTATTCAGACTTGCAAGTATATGTGCATTCGCACACAGTATTTTTGTTTTCGTTAAAATCTAAACGGCTCGTTTCAACAGCATAGATTTTATATGACCAATTGCTTTAGTTGGGTTTAATCCCTTAGGACAAACGCTAACGCAATTCATTATGCCATGACACCTAAAGACACTAAAAGCGTCATCCAACTCGCCTAAACGAGCATCTGTTGCGGTATCACGACTATCCGCCAAAAAGCGGTAAGCATGTAGCAAACCAGCTGGACCAATAAACTTATCTGGATTCCACCAAAATGACGGACAAGAGCTTGAACAACATGCACATAAGATACACTCATACAAACCGTCGAGTTTTTCTCTTTCTTCAGGAGATTGTAAAAACTCACGAGCCGGAGGCTGATTGTCGTCGTTGATTAGAAACGGCTTAATTTTTTCGTACTGGGTATAAAATTGTGACATATCAGTGACTAAATCACGTACTACCGGCATACCCGGTAAAGGTCGAATCACAATTTTAGAGCCTTTAAGTGCCGATAAAGGTGTTATACAAGCTAGGCCATTTTTGCCATTCATGTTTACACCATCAGAGCCACATACGCCTTCACGGCATGAACGTCTAAAAGACAAAGTCGCATCGGTTTCTTTTAGGGCAATCAGGGCATCCAATACCATCATGTCTTGGCCTTCATCCACTTCAAGTTGGTAGTCTTGCATACGAGGGGCGTTGTCTACGTCAGGATTGTAACGGTAAACAGAGAAATTCAATTGCATAATCGTTACTCCTTAGTAAGTTCTAGCTTTAGGTGGAAATGCTTCACGAAGTTTTGGTGTCATATTGACTTCACGTTTTATCATTGAGCTGTCTTCTGGTAAATATACCGAGTGACATAACCAGTTAGCATCGTCTCTATCTGGGAAGTCAAAACGACTATGGGCGCCACGACTTTCAGTTCTGAAGTTTGCAGCCACTGCCGTACTGTATGCCGTTTCCATCAAATTATCTAATTCTAAACATTCAATACGCTGAGTATTAAAATCATTACTCTTATCGTCTAAACGTGCATGTTGCAATCTTTCGCGAATATCACCTAACTCTTTCAGGCCAGTTGCCATTGCTTCGCCTTCTCTAAATACCGAGAAGTTAAGTTGCATACATTGTTGCAGGTCTTTCTTAATCTGTACCGGATCTTCACCTTTACCGGCATCAGAATTTTCCCAGCGATTAAAGCGAGTCATAGCGGCATCTACGTCATCATTGCTAGCTTCACGTGCATCAATGCCATCAATGGCTTGACCAAGGTGTAAACCAGTCGCACGGCCAAACACCACTAAATCGAGTAAAGAGTTACCGCCTAAGCGGTTAGCACCATGTACCGACACACAAGCAATCTCACCACAAGCAAACAAACCTTTAATAGGTGAAACCTTGCCACTAGCGTCAATATTCAGCGCTTGGCCATCTACGTTTGTAGGAATACCACCCATCATATAGTGACAAGTAGGAATGACCGGAATAGGCTCTTTTACCGGATCAACGTGGGCGAAAGTACGAGACAACTCCAAAATACCCGGTAAACGGGACTCCAATACTTCTTTACCTAAGTGATCGAGTTTTAATTTACAGTGCGGCCCTAAAGGTCCATCAAATCCACGACCTTCACGAATTTCGGTCATCATCGAACGTGCAACCACATCACGTCCTGCTAGGTCTTTCGCGTTTGGCGCATAACGTTCCATAAAACGCTCGCCATCTTTATTTAGAAGATAACCACCTTCACCACGGCAGCCTTCGGTTACCAGTGTACCTGCGCCTGCTATACCCGTTGGGTGGAACTGCCACATTTCCATATCTTGCATAGGCACGCCTGCACGTAACGCCATACCTACACCGTCACCGGTATTAATATGAGCATTAGTAGTTGAAGCATAAATACGCCCTGCTCCACCTGTTGCTAAAACGACGGCTTTAGATTTGAAATACACCACTTCACCGGATTCGATGTCAATGGCGGTACAACCCACCACGTCACCGTCTTGGTTTTTAACTAAATCAAGGGCATACCATTCGCTGAATACTTTGGTTTTGTTTTTCACATTTTGTTGATAAAGCAAATGCAATAAGGCATGACCGGTTCTGTCGGCTGCAGCGGCAGTACGTGCGCCTTGCTCACCACCGAAGTTTTGCGACTGACCACCAAAAGGACGTTGATAAATTTTTCCATTTTCGAAACGAGAAAAAGGCAGTCCCATATTTTCCATTTCTATAATGGCTTCGGGGCCAGTTTTACACATGTACTCGATAGCATCTTGGTCACCGATATAATCAGAACCTTTAACTGTATCGTACATGTGCCATTCCCAGTTGTCGTCATGGGCATTACCTAAAGCAACCGTAATACCACCTTGAGCCGATACTGTGTGTGAACGAGTAGGAAATACTTTCGATAACAAAGCACATGATTTACCCGACTCAGAAATCTGCAATGCAGCGCGCATACCTGCACCACCTGCACCAATTACAACTGCATCATATTCATGAACAGGAATACTCATTTACACACCCCACAAAACAAATAAACCAACAACTGCATATACAAATGCAATAAGGTTAAGAACAAATTGAATAAACGCACGCAATCCCGGCGCTTTTACATAGTCAGTTAAGACCTGCCACATGCCAATACGCACATGAAACATAATAGATAGCAAAGTGGCAAAGGTGAAAACCTTCATCGCCAAGCCTGAAAATAACTCATGCCAGATTGCATAAGTCACTTCTGGCGTTGAGATAAAAAACCATCCCATAAATATAGAAAACGCCGTCATTATAATGGCTGTAGCGCGAATGGTTACAAAGTCTTGGACACCATTACGTTTTAAACTTGCTTGACCGCTTAGCATAATACCACTCCTACTAATATGGTTAAGATGATCCATGCAGCGATAATAGCTTTGGCGCTGATGTCACCTGATTGAAGTTCTTCCCAATGGCCCAAATCCATAATCATGTGCCTGATACCGCCTAACACGTGATAAATCAGAGCAGAAATTGTGCCTATGGCTACAAACTTGCCAAGTGGCCCCGCCATTTGTTGTTGCACAAAGGCAAAACCTTCAGCTGATGACACAGATGTCGCCCAAGCCCAGATCACAAACATCAATGCAAAAAACATTGCGACGCCTGTAATACGGTGGAGAATGGAAGTAATAGCTGCGGGAGGAAAACTTATTGTATTGAGTTGTAAATTAACTGGTCTTTGTTTTTTCACGTTTATCGCTCTTTATACCCGTAGGTGGTTTAAATATTTTGGCTGATAACATTTTGCATGTTAACTTTTTGCTAAAATTCTATTTTTATCCAAAAGATTGTTACCACTTCGTTAATGAAAAGTTACATGCAAATAATCTTTTCACAGTGAAGTGCTCTAAGCGCAAGAAGTATATCCAGCGATTCCAATAAATACAATTATTGTTCTTTATTAAAGGTTTATAACCCCATAGAAGTATCAAGCATTATTAGTTACAAAGGATTATGGCTGGACTATTAGCAAAGTTTATCAAGGTATGCGAAAATTAATAAAAGCGTTTAATTAGTGAATAATTATTAAACAAAAACCTTTTAAAATTGACATTATCACCGATTTTAAGTTCAAATAGCGGCGATTTCCCCCCCAGTAAATAGCTATTTATACTATTTATCGAATACAAAACGACTCTGAGGAGAACAGTACATGGCAGATAACAAAGCCATTTTAAAAGCGGGTGACAAAGAAGTTGAACTTCCCATTTTGTCTGGCACTGCAGGCCACGATGTAATAGACATACGGTCTCTAGGCACTAATGGGTATTTTACTTATGACCCCGGATTTATGGCAACTGGCTCATGTGAATCATCGATTACTTATATTGATGGTGCCAAAGGCATTCTGTTGCACAGAGGTTATTCTATCGAAGAGTTAGCCCGCGATGCTGACTACATTGAAGTGGTTTATATGCTGTTGCATGATAAAACCCCCAATACTGAAGAATACAAAGCATTTAAAGATACTATTACTCGACATACTTTAGTGCATGATCAGGTCAATAACTTTTTCAGAGGTTTCAGACGCGATGCTCATCCAATGGCGATGCTATGTGGTACAGTTGGCGCCATGTCTTCGTTCTATCATGATGATCTGAACATCAATGATCCAGAGCAAAGATTACGTAGCGCATATCGCCTTGTAGCGAAAATGCCAACGTTAGTGGCGATGTGTTACAAGTACAATATTGGTCAACCCTTTGTTTATCCGAGAAATGATCTGAGCTACGCCGAAAATTTCTTGAATATGATGTTCTCGGTTCCAGCGGAAGATTATAAAATCAGCCCAGCTGTAGCTAAAGCCGTAGATAGAATATTTATCTTACACGCCGACCACGAACAAAACGCATCAACTTCTACAGTACGATTGGCCGGCTCTTCTGGTGCTAATCCTTATGCATGTATTGCAGCAGGTGTTGCATCCTTATGGGGACCTGCACACGGCGGCGCCAACGAAGCATGCTTAAATATGCTAGAAGAAATTGGCACAGTAGATCGCATTCCTGAATTTATTGCCAAAGCTAAAGATAAAGCAGACCCGTTCCGTTTAATGGGCTTTGGTCACAGGGTCTACAAAAACTTCGATCCTCGCGCCACAGTTATGCGTGAAAGTTGCCACGAAGTATTAGCAGAACTCAATATTGATGATCCACTACTCAATGTTGCAATGGAGCTAGAGCGAATTGCTTTAAGTGACCCCTATTTCGCAGAGAAAAAACTCTTCCCGAATGTAGATTTTTATTCTGGAATTGTGCTTAAAGCCATTGGTATTCCAACCAATATGTTTACCTGTATTTTTGCCTTAGCACGTACAGTAGGCTGGGTATCTCACTGGCACGAAATGTTAAGCCAACCAGGACAAAAAATTGGCCGTCCTCGCCAGTTGTATACTGGTGAAGCACAGCGTTCGTATAACAAAATTGATAAATAATTATTAATTAGCTTAAAAAAGCGAACTTAATTGTTCGCTTTTTTTTGCGTTAAAAACCAGTTGGTCTTTTAATTTATTTTTTACAAAAAACTAAGGCACGTTTCAGGTCATCATTATTGTTATTCTGCTAATTTAAGTAATCTTTCACTGCGCGCCACTGTTATGATCCTAAATCAGTTGAACATATCAGCAGCTACTTTCCACTGCCCATTCTCTTTTGACCAAACAACGAGATAGTAGCCTTGAATAATAGAACCGTCAGCCAGAGTTGTCTTGGCAGTGCCATAGTCATAGGCCATATCACCACTAGCGGATATATGAGCAGAATCAGATCTCCAAGATACTTTGTCTTGAGACTCTAGCATTTTCTTGGTGGCATTGCGGATGTCCTCTATTCCGACAATTGGTGCCGCACTAGGCATTATCAAAACAGAGTTCTTCGTCATTAACGCCATAATCCCTTCTAGATCACGATCGCCATACAAAGTGGACCATTTTGTCTCAAGCTCCATGATGCGATCCTCTTCTGAACCTGGCTGGGCTGTTGCTACTGAGCAAAGAAAAAGTAATGCGGCGACAATTTGAACGTAACGCATGTTGTAACTCCTAGTGGTTTGGTAGATATCTAAAAAATCAGCAGTGCGTTGGATAAATAAACATCTCCAGTGTTCTGCGTTATGTTTAACGCCTCACTATATTGCGCTGCCTTTTTGGTGTCAATTTGAGCGATTTGTTATAAATTTTTATCATTATCTTTTCCGTGCCATATTCTTAAAATATAAATGGGATCTAGTTTATTTAGCTATTAATGACAGTTTTTGTATCTCATTTTGTGTGTCGTTGGCTTTAGCGTGTAACCAAGCAATAAACCTTTGGATCTGAGGTCGTTTTTCAGCACCAGTTCGTAGTGTAAATCGATATGGGAAAGGCGCGTCAATATAATGCGACATTGGAAATGGAGCAACAATCGATCCCTCTTCAATGTTTGGTAAAACCAATGACAGACCGCATACCAAAAACCCCACATTTTGCCGTACGGCTTCTAATGCATGGCGCGTGTGTTTATAACGAACGCCCCTGTCCAGCCCAGTTTCGCGATAAGGATACGTTTTAAACCATTCAACCCAACCAGGATATTCATTTTTTTCTTGTTGCGCGCTCAAATGAAGAAGTGGCATTCCCTCCATCTGTAATACTGGATCCCCTTTAGCAATTCGTCGTGGGTTGTCAGGACCTGTCACAGGAAGAAACACGTCGCGAAAAAGTTCCTCACCCTGGGTGTCTCCATAGCTCACCTTTATATCTGGAGTACCGATACGAAGCGGTACGTCCCCAGACCCATTTATGCAAAACAGAATATTAGGATGCAACTCACGGAAAGTTGACAGGCGCGGAGCTAACCATAATTCAGCCCAATCTGGGTCTGCGACTATATGTATTTCGCTTACGCGCTGAAAATCAAGTGAATCAGTCACTCTTTGTAACGCGGCAAAGGCCAGCTGCAAATCATCAAGGGCAGTGGTAAGTTCTGCGGTTGGTTTTAAGCCAGAACGACCACGAACCAAAAGATCAGTGCCCAAATAGTCTTCTAGGGAACGAATTCGCTGGCCAATAGCGGCTGGTGTAATATTTAATCTCTGAGCCGCTTGCCTTAATGAGCCTTCACGAATAGCTAACTCAAGTGCTTGTAATGATTTTAAATGTGTAGAAGTAGTCATTGATAAAGATTACCTTTAGCAATAAAAAAACAAGTCAAGATTAACAAAGATAATCTTTATAAAGCAAAAGAAATCTTAATTATTAGTTATGCTTAAAAGCGTTCATAGTTACCTTGCCGATATGGCATGAATCAAGGAGAGTAAAATGAAACGTTATATAATCGAGCGAGATATTCCTGGCATTGGAAACTTCTCAGTAACTGAACTGTGTGGAGCTGCTCGTGCTTCTAATCAAGCTATAGCTACTATAGCGCCCGATATCCAGTGGCAACATTCTTATGTTGCAGATGGTAAGACATTCTGTGTTTATCTGGCTAAAAGCCCAGATGAATTAAAAAAACATGCTGAGTTGAGTGGTATTCCAATTTCGAAAATAACAGAAATATCCCAAATCATCGATCCTTTGACTGCAAACAATTGATTTATATCATTATATTTTGTTGTGGTGGGTCAAAACATTATTCAGTGGCAAAGCCAACACTATAGTGGTTGTTGGCTTATAACAGCTTTTTTACCCTAGCGTAATTAACGGCGCAACTGTATTTCCAATAAACGTTAGTCAATTTTTAATTAACCCGAATTCGGGATAAGGAATGTCGAAAAATACAGATTTACATTTATATTTCAAAGACTTACTTTAATTAAAATTAATACAATTATTCAAATCATGGGTAAGTGGTGCTAGTTTTGTTCTTATCAAGGCGTTCATTATGTTGTGTAGTCACTCTACACTCATGATGAACAACGAAGATAGGGGCAAAAATAGCGCTACTTACAGGCGTTTCTTATCTCGAGTTCGGGTTAATTAGTATCAGCAATCATTGATGGTACTAGTTTTTTTAAACAATCCATAAACACTGTCAGTTTTAAAGGTATAAAATCTTTACTTGGATAAACTAACCAAGCTGATGTTCCAAAATCTGAGGCTGCGCATTCATATTCGGGGAATAGATCAATAAGCTGACCGCTTGCAATTTCATCACTGCATAACCAATTCGGCAATAATGCAATACCTAAACTCGCCACTGTACTGGCGGTCATTGTAAGCCCATGGGATATCAATAGATTTCCAGATACAGGTACTTTTATTTCTTTTTGGCCCGGCTTTCTAAATCGCCAATAATCTCTGTATCCCGCAATGGAAAAACGCAGACACTCTAACTCACTAATACAATTAGGATCATTGGTGATCTTGTTTGCTTTAACGAATTCTGGACTAGCGCACACTTTAAATAAACGAGGGGCTAATTTTGAATAAACTAATTCACCTGTTGGTTGTTTTCCAAATCGCACAGCAACATCTATTTTTTGTTCGACAATATCAATTTGATTGTCTGATAATACCAACTCAAGTGCTAATTTGGGGTATTTCTGCCGCATAATAGGTATTATTGGTACCAGCATTTTCTGCCCAAAAGAGGTACAAGCAGCTACTCGAAGCGTACCTACAGGTTGATTAGACAGTTCTAACGCTTGCTCTCCGGCTACTAATAACTCTTCAACGAGTTGATTTACCTGATTAAAATAAGCCTGCCCTGCTTCGGTTGGAGCTAAGCGACGTGTAGTGCGCTGAAACAGCCGAAAACCTAAAGTAAATTCAAGATTCCTAATGGTACGAGAGACAGAAGAAGGATCAATATTGCGAATTCTTGCGACATTAGCAAAACTTTGATGTTTCATGACATCAACAAACAACTGAACGCTTTTCAAATCCATTCATGCACTCCTTACATCAATGTCGTGACTAAACCGCTATTTACTACATAAAACACCTTTTGTAGTCTAGAACCTTAACACCTGCAAACCAAATGTTACCTTAAGCAAAAAACAAAGGAGTGGTTACTATGTCTTTAAAATTTTATAAAAACTTTTTTTCGAATATAGAAGATGTCTTAGCAGATATCAGTCGTAATAATACTTGGCCAACAACATTTGTATCTGGGGCTACAGATGGCCCTCCGGTGCACTGGCACAAAGACGAAGTACACGCCTATATTATGGAAGGCGAAACTGACTTTTTAGACGCTGAAACAAATAAGAGAACTCCGGTTTCTGCTGGTGATAAAATTGTTGTGCCTGCTGGTAATTTACATGCAGAAGGTGCAATTAAAGATCGCGTTGTTTATATACTGGCATTACCAGAACCAAGATTACCAGAAGAATTTTTAGCTATGGAAGGCATATAAACTCATTGCACTGGTTGTGTTTTAGGCGAAGACCAAACTTCTAATCGGAAAAACCGATGTTTTTTTATCTTTTGGCCTCCCCTCGACTGGATGAAGAGCATTGTGTCGAGCGGCGTTTTTGGGTTACTTTTTCTCAGCTGTTGACCAAAAATTTTATGAATAAATTTAGAACGTACTTTAGTGCGGCCAGTAGGGTGAAATACATGGAAGTATTTCCTAAAAAAGTAACTGGCTCGAAAGGATTCGAGTCAAAAACTGACAAGCGACCGCCAAGGATGGCGGAAGGTAGAATAACGCAGGAGCAGTTATCGAGAGGCCAATAAGCGACAGCGCATGCCTCTTAGAGACTAACGGGCAGGTTTACTCAATTGTTGGACATTATTAATGAAATTCAACAATTTGCGCAGAGGTGCTAAGCCCCATGCCTAGCACCTTTACAACAGGCATAAAAAAAGACGCTTTCGCGTCTTTTTTCAAAGCAAAGATCGATTAACGACGTAAACCTAAACGTTTGATAAGATCTTGATAACGTTCAACGTTTTTACCTTTAAGGTAATCAAGTAACTTACGACGTTGGCTAACCATGCGAAGAAGGCCACGACGTGAGTGGTGATCTTTCTTATGATCCGCAAAGTGACCTTGTAATTTATTGATGTTATTCGTTAACAAAGCAACTTGTACTTCAGGTGAACCTGTGTCGCCTTCTTTAACTGCATATTCAGCAAGGATTGCTGCTGTTTCTTGTGTACTTAGTGACATACGTTTCTCCAATAATTAAGAGTTTAAAGATACAACCCGCCAATCACTAATTCAGCGAGTCAAAAAAGAGCGCGTATTATAACGATGCTTAGCGTAATAACAAGCCTTGTAGTCATAAAATTTAATCAAGTCATTCATGCACCCAACGCATTGATTTTCTAGCCGTAAACCACTGTGCGTTTAGGCGCTATCTTGCCATCAGAGTCAATAAAACCCACCCCTAAAAATAGGCCACTGTCTTGGCTATACACGCGAATCAATGTGTTTTCTGGATATTCTGTTGAACCTATAAAATTCACTGGATTACCATTTCTAAAAAAACCTTCGGCAATGGGATCAATTTCAACATTTTTTAGGGTTTTTACCGCTGAGTCCATAGGCATTAACAGTTGATCCATATGACTAAATGTTGGGTCATCTAATAAATCTGCGCTGTCGCTGTCAATCTCGTCTCTAAGTGATTGCAGCTCTTCCATGGTAAGCATTTTTTCCATTGGATAGTCGGTCACTTGGGTACGGTGCAATTTACTGACAAAAGCACCACATCCTAATAGCTGCCCTAAATCATCCACCAAAGAACGAATATAGGTGCCTTTGCTGCTATGCACAGTCATATCCACTTCGTCACCTTCAAATCTGTCGATGGTTAGACTAAAGATGGTGATATCTCGGGCTTCCCTTGGAATATCTATACCTTGGCGAGCATAAAAATATAAGGGTTTACCTTGGTGTTTTAAGGCCGAAAACATCGAAGGTACTTGTTTAATCGGCCCTTTAAACTGCTCGCAAGCAGCTACTAGCTGCGCCTCTGTTACCTTGACTGGGTGAGTTTCAACTATCTCACCTGCGGCGTCAGAAGTAGTAGTACGTACACCTAGCTTTGCTGTGACTTGATAGGTTTTATCTGTATCTAATAAAAATTGTGAGAATTTAGTAGCTTCACCTAAACAGATTGGCAACATACCTGTGGCTAAGGGGTCTAAAGCCCCTGTGTGCCCTGCCTTAGCCGCATTAAACATGCGTTTTACTTGTTGTAGCGCATGATTAGATGATATTTCTAAACCTTTATTCAGCAGCACAATGCCGTTTACGGCACGACCTTTTCTTTTTCTTGCCATATTGACTACTTCTGCTCGTCTTCGTCAGACTCTTGATTGTCTGTGGAACGTCCTGCTAACTTCGCCCGTTCTGCGTCTTTTGTTAGTGTATCACTTACTAAGTTGGCAATACGTATGCCTTCAGCAAGGGAGCCATCACGCACAAATTTAACGGCTGGTACGGCGCGCATCCGCATACGACTGGCCAATAATGAACGGATAAAGCCTTTGTTGTCTTGTAAAATATTCAGGTAATTTTCTACTTGCTCTTCATCATTTTCGAAGAAGGTCACAAAAATCTTCGCATAGGCTAGGTCCCGCGATACCTCAACCCCAGATACGGTTACCATACCAAGACGCGGATCGCGATTTTTAAACTCATTTTGTAAAATGCTGGCAATTTCTTTGTGAATTTGTTGCCCGACTCGGTCGGTACGTGAAAATTCTCTGGCCATGTTAATATCTCCTGATACCTGAGGTATCTTTTTACAAACAAAACGGAGGCCGTAGCCTCCGTCTATATTTTTAGCTAATTGCTACTCTGGCTAGCCAAACTTACAGTTCGCGTTTAACCTCAACGATTTCAAATACTTCGATTTGATCGCCAACTTTAACGTCATTGTAATTTTTCACGCCTATACCACATTCCACCCCATTACGGACTTCTTGGGCATCGTCTTTAAAGCGGCGCAATGATTCAAGTTCACCTTCGTAAATAACCACGTTATCACGTAATACGCGGATAGGATTACTACGTTTCACCACACCTTCGGTCACCATACAACCTGCGATAGCTCCAATTTTAGGCGACTTAAACACGTCACGTACTTCTGCTAAACCGATGATCTCTTGCTTGAACTCAGGTGCCAACATGCCGCTCATGGCTTGTTTCACTTCATCAATCAATTGATAAATCACGCTGTAATAACGTAAATCAATTTCTTCGGCATCAAACACTTTACGGGCAGATGCGTCGGCACGTACGTTAAAACCAACCACTATGGCATTTGATGCAGCCGCTAAACTGGCATCAGTTTCGGTAATTCCACCTACGCCACTGCCGACAATATTCACTTTCACTTCGTCGGTTGACAACTTAGTCAAAGATTCTGAGATAGCTTCAACTGAGCCTTGTACATCGGCTTTAAGCACTACGTTCAATTCGCTTACATCGCCTGCTTCCATATTGGCAAACATGTTTTCCAATTTGGCTTTTTGCTGCTTCGCAAGTTTTAGTTCACGTTGTTTGGTATGACGTTTAGTGGCAACTTCACGGGCTTTACGCTCGTCTTGTACCACTAAGGCATTTTCACCGGCAATAGGCACACCAGATAAACCAAGGATCTCTACTGGCGTTGAAGGACCTGCTACTTTGACATCTTTACCGTTTTCATCACGCATGGCGCGAATACGTCCGTATTCTTCACCACATAACATAATGTCTCCAGCACGTAGCTCACCTTCTTGAATAAGCACAGATGCTACCGGCCCACGGCCTTTATCAAGGCGTGATTCAATGACAATACCTTTCGCTGGACCAGTTGGTACCGCCTGCAAGTCAAGTAATTCAGCTTGTAGGCTAATGGCTTCTAGTAGCTCATCAACACCTTGGCCTGTCTTAGCAGACACATTCACAAACTGGAATTCACCGCCCCATTCTTCTGAAATCACTTCGATTTGAGAAAGCTCGGTTTTCACTCTATCAAGATCCGCTGATTCTTTATCAATTTTATTAACCGCAACAATAAGAGGTACACCTGCAGCTTTAGCATGTTGTACCGCTTCTTTGGTTTGCGGCATCACGCCATCATCTGCCGCTACTACTAAGATAACGATATCAGTAGCAGTTGCCCCACGAGAACGCATCGCGGTAAACGCTGCGTGACCAGGGGTATCCAAAAATGCAATACGACCAGTGTCAGTTTCAACACTATAAGCGCCGATATGCTGGGTAATACCACCTGCTTCACCGTCTGCGACTTTGGCGCGGCGAATATAATCAAGTAATGAAGTTTTACCGTGATCAACGTGGCCCATGATAGTCACAACAGGCGCACGACCTGCTTTCTCACCGCCCGTGGCGTCTGCAATCAATTCATCTTCAAGTGCGTTGTCGTTTACTAACTCGTACTTGTGCCCCATTTCTTCAACTACTAATACCGCAGTTTCTTGATCCAGTACGTGGTTAATAGTCACCATTTCACCCATTTTCATTAGGGTTTTAATGACTTCAGTGGCTTTAATGGCTAGTTTGTTTCCAAGCTCGCTCACAGTAATGGTTTCGCCAATACGCACGATACGCTCTACCGGTTGGGCTGGCTTGTTAAAGGCATGTTTTAGCTCAGAACCAGCATTTTTCTTAGACTTTTTACGTCTACGTCCGCCATGTTCGGTTTTGATATCATCCATATCTTCGGCTTCTTGAGCGTAGCGATTTGAATGTACATGCACTTCTTCTTTTTCTTGTTTCTTACGGCGCTCTTCTTCTTCTTTCCAGCGACGGGAGTTTTCTTCAGCTAGTTTTTTCGCTTCTTCTGCCGCTTTTTTCGCATCTTCTTCAAGTTTGCGTTGAATTTCTTCTTCTTGGGTCTTGCGCAGTTTTTCTGCTTCAGCATGCACTTTTTGTTGTGCTGCTTTTTCTTCAGGGCTTAAGGCAGCTTCTTCTGCTGCACGGGCTTCTTTTGCTTTCTCAGCACGTGCAGCACGTTCAGCATCGGCTTTCGCTTTGGCTTCAGCGGCTTTCTGCGCTTTTTCTTCGGCGGCTTTTTTGGCTTTTTCAGCCGCTTGTTGCTCGGCTTCTAGCTTCGCTTGTTGTTCCTCGGCTAAACGCTTGGCTTCTTCTTCCGCCATTTTAGCTTCTTCAACTTCAGAGCGCTTCACGTAAGTGCGCTTTTTACGTACTTCAACGGTTACCGCTTTAGACTTACCGGCACTTAATGTGCTGGTAGTTTTGCGTTGTAGCGTCATACGCTTTGGTGCTTCCGAACCTGTTCCGCCGTGTTGCTTACTTAAAAAATCCAATAACGTACGTTTTTCATCTTCGGTTACATCATTGCCTGCTGCTTTTTCAATACCTGCACTTTTAAATTGCTGAACCAAACGGTCAACGGTCGTACCTATATCGGTGGCAAGTTTTTCTATGGATACTTCTGCCATATGGGAATTCCTCCTGTTGACCTATTCTTCGTTAAACCAAACGATATTACGAGCAGCCATGATTAATTCACCGGCCTTCTCATCGTTTAATTCTTCTATATCTGAAATCTCATCGGTACCTTGCTCTGCAAGCCCTTCAAGATCGGTAATGCCACGACTTGCTAGGGTATAGGCAACATGTTTGTCCATACCTTCAAGGTTTAACAACTCTTCTTTAGGCTCTGCAGCTTCAAGTGTTTCTTCTGTATTAGGAAGCAGGCCCAGCAAACCAAAATCCAAGCGCTCGTCGTACCGAAAGGCGCTCCCTTTATTGAGCGCTGGCGAAGCAAGCAAACCCTTGCCTCTTAAGGCTGTGTTAAGGACTTTTATGCCGCTTTCATTCAAACGGACGTTGACTTTTTCCATGATTGTTACCACTTAACATATGCACTGCCGTGTGCTATAATATAATGAACGTTCTAGCTGCAAAAGGACCTAAACGACTGAGGCCATTATGCGTGATTTGGCCACAAAAATCAATGATCTCTGGGGGGAGATAAATCATGGAAAGATCCGACGTACTATCCTTTATCACCATAGCCGCTGGTTTTGTCCTCACGCAATTTTCACTGATCCTCTATCTGCCCAGCCAACACCTGATTGCCCAATCCATAGGCCTGACAGCACAAGACATGGCTTATGCACTGAGTACAGCCCTATGTGGCTATGCAGCCGGCCAACTTTGGTGGGGAACACTCTCTGATTTTTTTGGCAGAAAAAAAGCCTTGTTAATGGCTGCTATAGGAGGAGGCATCACTGCATTCTTTATTCCTCACTGTCATACAGCCCAAAACTTTGATGAAATGCTTGCTGTACTGACATTCTTCCAAGCGGCCTATACCAGCATAGGTTACGCACTTATTTACGATACATTTCCAGCCGATAAAACAGCTAAAATCATTGCTTCCGTTGGCGTCCTTATGGCCATTACACCTGTGGTAGCCCCTTATATTAGCCTGACTATCACTGAGCGCTATGGTTGGACCATGCTTTTCTATGCATTAAGCGCTTACAGTCTTCTTTTATCTTTTGGCATTCTTTTACAGGTCAAGGCACGCAAGATTCCTTCCATAAGGCCTAAATTGGTCAAGGGCTTTGCTAACCTTATGCGCAATCAAGCATACCTGAAATACTGCTTCAGCCTGGCGCTGACTTTCAGTACCTTTATACTCTTTCAACAAAATGCATATGCCATTTTCACACATGTCATGCACGTTCATGCCCAGCATTATGCTATGGCGTATGCGCTTGCATCATCGCCTTACTTACTTAGCACCATTGCAGTTAGAAAACTCATTCAAAAAATGACTATAGGCGCCATAGCAAAAACCGGCACTGGATTGCTTGCTACAGGCTACCTGATGCTTGCCTTGGCTGCGCTCTTCCCTGCACACCTTCTAAGCACGTTTTTTGGCTGGCTGGGCGTTATGATTG
>NZ_CAKZKO010000039.1 GCF_937123705.1 uncultured Paraglaciecola sp.
CAACATCAACCGTGACCGCTGCCCCAGTAGGCGTTACTACCAAGGTATAAACAGTCGAACTAGTCGCGCTAAACGTACCCTTAGTTGCATTGCCTAACGTGATATCTGTTGCATCAAAACCTGTCACGGCTTCGCTAAAGGTGAAGGTCGCTGTAAATGCCGCATTGCTGTTTTCAGGAACACCACTGATCGCAACTGTTGGTGCTTCATTATCAAAGGCACTTGTTACTTGAGTCGCCGCCGTATTGCCATTGCTAGCGACATCAACTGCGACATTAGCTGCAACATCAACCGTGACCGCTGCCCCAGTAGGCGTTACTACCAAGGTATAAACAGTCGAACTAGTCGCCGTAAACGTACCCTTAGTTGCATTACCTAACGTGATATCTGTTGCATCAAAACCCGTCACAGCTTCGCTAAAGGTGAAGGTCGCGGTGAACGCCGCATTGCTGTTTGCAGGCACACCACTGATCACAACACTTGGCGCTGCATTATCAAAGGCACTGCTCGCTTGAATCGCCGCCGTATTGCCATTGCTTGCAACATCGATTGCGCTATTAGCTGCAACATCAATCGTGACTGCAGCGCCTGTCGGTGTGACCACCAAGGTGTACACCGTCGAACTAGTGGCCGTAAATGTGCCCTTAGTTGCATTGCCTAATGTGATATCTGTTGCATCAAAACCTGTCACGGCTTCGCTAAAAGTGAAGGTCGCGGTGAACGCCGCATTGCTGTTTGCAGGCACACCACTGATCGCAACTGTTGGCTCATTGTTATCTACCACAAAGGTATTTACGTTTTGAACCGTCGGTACTAGGTTAGTTAATGCATTGCCTGCTTCGTCCGCTATATTATGACCACTAGCAATTGCAAGGGTCGCTGTGCCATTAAGCGTTGCCAAGTCGCCTCCGGACACGGTTACTCGATATACAGAGCTACCTATCGGGGTAATACTCTGTACCGTAGCTGTTGTCCCTGTTACTTCAACGTCTGTCACATCGAAGTTATTAACAACTTCGTTAAACGCAATCGTCCAAATCAGGCTATCTACATTAGTAGGAGAGTTTGTGGGGATAGCTCGGAAGATATCGCTGATACGTGGGTTAACAGTATCGGTATTAGCCAGGAACTGACTGCTGTTACTTGTGGACAAAACACCAGAAGAAGCTTGCAGGTTGAAATTTTCGGCGGCTCCAGAAGCCGTATAATTAATTGTCAAATCACTAAAAGTCGACGTACCCGCAGTAGGCGTAATAGTAACCGTTGCACTACTACCATCAGTATCCGCTGTTCCGCTCATTATCGCGGAGCCAGCCCCCGTTTCTGTCAAGGTAATACCTGTTGTATAGCCAGTATCAAGCACATTATTGGCATCTCGGGCCGATACCACAGGTACCGTTGTCATGGCTTCTGTCACCGCGCTATTGAGTGTCAAAGGCGCTGGCTGTGTATCAAAGACCAACTTGGTAGCGACTACATCGGTCGTCACGGCACTGGCATTCGTCGTTGACAGGTTTGAACCAACACCGTCCTGATCATTGGCTGTTAAGGTGAAGCTTTGCTGATCGGCAGTCGCGCTGTAATTCAGGGCAGTAAACGTCGCCACACCTGAAACAGCGGCAACAGCGTTGCCACTTAATGCTCCCGCACTGGCCTCAGTTAAAGTCACCGTTTCTGTAAAACCGGTATCGGTATTACCAAAGGCATCGCGAGCTGTTACGACAGGCTGAGTTGTTAATGCCGTACCCGAAACAGAACCTGCTGGTTGGGTGGTAAAAGCTAATGTTGTTGCGACAACATTTACCATACTACCGGTGCTATTTGTAATAGCCGAGGTTGCGCCCATTTGGGTGCCAGCACCGACCGTGACGTCTGCGTCTCCATCAACAGACAGAATGTAAGTAAGCCCTTCGATTAAACCGGTATTGTCATTGTAATAAGCATTAACGGTGTAAACCTCACTAGCGCCATCGGCGATAGAAATGCTCAACCCTGTAAACGTAATGGTATCGGCTCCTGCATTGTAGGTACCCGTAACATTACTGGCATCATTACCATTCAAACGCCAAGTCACATTATCACGCTGAGTATCGGAGGCTGTGCCGCTCACGTTCAATACAATCTGACTAACCGTTAACGCATTACCATCGGCGGTACCACCATCACTCAATGTGAAGTCAAAAACATTCACAGCTTCGCCGGTGGTATCTAGGGTGGTATCGATGGCCACCGGCTCAGTAACCCCGCCCGCGGCGGTTAGGCTACCATCGGAATCAGCGACCAGCCCAGTCAATTGACTACTATTGGCGGAGGACAAACCACCGGAGGAGGCTTGCAGGTTAAAGTTTTCTGATGCACCACCTGAGGCGGTATAAGTCATATTCAAGCCTGTGAACGTCGCCAAACCAGATGTCGGTGTCAATGTCACCGTAGCCCCAC
Source organism: uncultured Paraglaciecola sp. (assembly GCF_937123705.1). Lineage (GTDB taxonomy): Bacteria > Pseudomonadota > Gammaproteobacteria > Enterobacterales > Alteromonadaceae > Paraglaciecola. The sequence goes on from NZ_CAKZKO010000039.1 coordinate 2,440, forward strand.
TGCCATCCGTATCACCCGTGCCTGTTAGGGTCGCAGATCCCGCGCCATTAACTTCGGCTAGGGTAATTCCAGTGCTATAACCAGTATCAATCACATTATTCGCATCTTTGGCAGAAACAACGGGAACTGTTGTAAAGGCTTTGGATTCACCACTGTTAACCGACAACGGAATCGGCTGTGTATCAAAGACCAACTTGGTGGCGACTACATCGGCCGTCACGGCATTGGCATTCGTCGTTGACAGGTCTGAACCGACACCGTCTTGATCATTGGCCGTTAAGGTAAAGCTCTGCTGGTCAGCGGTAGCGGTATAATTCACCGCGGTGAAAGTAGCCACACCATTGCTTGCAGCGACACTAGCACCACTCAAACTACCCGCACTGGCCTCAGTTAAAGTAATGGTTTCGGTAAAACCGGCATCGGTATTACCAAAAGCATCGCGAGCTGTTACGACAGGCTGAGTTGTTAATGCAGTACCCGAAACAGAACCTGCTGGTTGGGTGGTAAAAGCTAATGTTGTTGCGACAACATTTACCGTACTACCAGTGCTATTTGTAATAGCCGAAGTTGCGCCCATCTGAGTGCCAGCACCGACCGTGAGGTCTGTATCACCATCAACGGACAGTATGTAAGTAAGCCCTTCGGTTAAACCGGTATTGTCATTGTAATAAGCATTAACGGTGTAAACTTCACTAGCGCCATCGGCGATAGAAATGCTCAAACCTGTAAACGTAATGGTATCGGCTCCTGCATTGTAGGTACCTGTAACATTACTGGCATCATTACCATTCAAACGCCAAGTCACATTATCACGCTGAGTATCGGAGGCTGTGCCGCTCACGTTCAATACAATCTGACTAACCGTTAACGCATTACCATCGGCGGTACCACCATCACTCAATGTGAAGTCAAAAACATTCACAGCTTCGCCGGTGGTATCTAGGGTGGTATCGATGGCCACCGGCTCAGTAACCCCACCCGCGGTGGTTAAGCTACCATCGGTATCAGCGGCTGCAGTAACAATATAAGTACAGGCCTTGCCCACGGGAGAGTAGGCAGTACCATCATCAAAATCCCAATTTGCAAGCGTATAAATATTTGTGGCGATTTCTTCAGCCGTACCAGAAACCGTGCCACCAGCACACCTAAATTGCCAGTTATCAACTTCGGTCGATGCATTATGCAATCGAATGGCGTTAATACCATTGGTTAATACATCAGGTAAAGCCGAGGTTGAGTTACTCAGCGTACTGCCAGACCAATCGCCATCAGTGGATGGATCGTTGCTTTCATTGGAATGCATGCCTGTAATGATTGTTGGAGATGCCAGGCTTCCCTGAAAGGCAAATAATTGATCTCCAATCGATGACATAGTCATATCAGCTGGCTGGACAACTGTTCCAGTTGAAGCCGTAAGAGTAAACTCGGTAATGGTTACGACAGTGCCGGCACTCAATGCTGAGCCACTGGTCCAAACCATTTCACCATCACCTGAGTTTGGAACGAAGGTTCCTGGATTATTAACACCTTGGTCGGTAAACCGTATTTCTGTGCTTGCATCCACATCTTTCAATAAAACAAATGCGAAATCATCGTTGGAATCGAGATTAAAGCCAACAAAGGCAATATCTCCCGTCGATAAACTGGTGGCGGCCTGCGCCGACAGGGTACCAGCGAAGCCTATCGCCAGTATGAATTTTTGCCAAAATCGATTCATTTTTTGATGACCTTAAAATTTTCGTTTATGTTTATCTTTATTTTTGAATACCGTAGAAAACATAATTCCCAGCAATAGCAGTCACTGGGATTACTCCATGTTTTCGAATGACCTTTTTAACTGCGAGAAGGATACATTCCCGCCATACAGATAACGTAATTAAGAGCCAGCGTCGGCTGAATATTACTGAAACTCCGCTGCGCACCGGCATTACCTGTTTCTCCATTAAGAGAGCAAGTACCCGAATTGCCGCCGTTATACATACTCCCTGATACAGGTCCTGTGATGTACTGGGAGTTTCCACTGTTAGCCAAAACTCCTGTTACGGGATCATCACTATTACCTTCATCTTCGCTAACAAATAGCGACACGGTGCCCGCAGCATTAGCGATAATATGCTTGTGCTGAGGCATGTTCTGCTCAGTTAAAGTCGTAAATTCCGAACCACCTTTTTCCCCCCAGTACCAGCCTTGTAATCCAGGGCTAGTACCTTGACTGACCGCCACCCGGCCGCGAAGATCTGGCAAGCCAAAAGTAGAACGACCATCGCCACCATAAGTTGTCCCTAGCAGGGAAAAAAGTGCTTCATTCTGGGCAATTGCAATAAGACTACCGGAGCAAGCACCGAAATTTCGGGGTACAAAATTTCCAGCAAACAACTGCACATCAGCCAAATATTGGTTATCCATAATTAAAATCCTTCATATTCTGATAAACGGTCATATTTCTATCCAAATCGACACTTTAAGAGCGAGTCGGATACAAGCCATTAGTACAAATAATGTAATTCATCGCCAAAACAGGCTGAATATTACTAAAAGGCTGTCCTTGACCCGTATTTCCAGTCTCTCCCGAAACATGACAGGTTCCTGAGTGACCGTTGTTGTACCCTGCCGGAGCTTCTACGCCACTTTTATATTGAGAATTACCACTATTGGCCAACACCCCCGCAGTGGGATCATCGGTATCTCCTTCTTCTTCACTCACATAAAGGCTGATACTTCCATTAGCGCCTGTGGCCGTGAATGAGTGGTTATGATGAGGTAACTCTGCGATGCTTAGTTGGTTAACTTCCCGACCACCTCTCTGACCAATAACCCAGTTGGCCAAACCATTGCCACGCCCCATATTCACAGGCACCCGTCCCCGCAGATCCGGCAAACCAAAAGTAGTCCGACCATCTCCACCATAACTGATGCCTATCACTGAAAAGAGTACGGAATTAGTGCTAATTGGCAGCACCTGTCCAGCACATAGCGCAAAACTACGTGGTGCAAAATTGCCGCCAAACAAGCGGACTGAACCGTAATATCCATCATCCATTTTTACTTTCCTTAATAAAGCTTAGATTTATTATTGAATGGCCTGACAACTTTCAAACTTCTGTCCAGCTTGCAGCCGATAACGCTCGGCAAAGCGTAAACCACTAAAAATTCCGCCTGGGCTACTGATCACATCCAATCGCAATAGACCATCAGTAGAGGCCAGCAATATTCCTTTAGGTGCCCCTAAATGCACGATCATGCCCGGCTCTAAGTGAAAGTTATCTCCTTCCAGCGGAGTACATTCCAACAGTTGTAAATATTCCTGCCCAAATCGAAACCAAGCACCCTGACTGGCACTGGCACAGGCCCGCACCAAGTTAAAAATATCCAGACCACTCATGCTCGACCAGTCAATCTGGCGCTCTGATATCTGGACTTTCGGCGCGCTGCTAGATTCACCTTCCTGTGCCCATGCTGTAACGTCTAGGCCACCAGCATCTATCCAAGCATTAATCAAAACAGGTAATTCAGTTGCCACTGTATTGGATAAACTTTGATGGGTATCAAACGGGTGAATCAGTAATGCTTTCTGAAACAACAAATCCCCTTCATCCACTTTATCCGCTACTTGATGCAAGCTTAATTGAGTTTCATTCGCTCCTTGGCGTAACAACCAGTACAAAGGATCGGCACCACGTAATTGCGGTAAGGCACTGGCATGAATATTCATTAAGCGACCCTGTAGCTTCTCCGTTATTTGCGAAGGGAACAGGTACGACAAAAATGCACTAATGGCGCAATCGGCCGCCACAGTGTCAAAGTGCTCTAATAAAGCTTGCGGCTGGGCCGGATCAATAATCTGTAATGGAATATTCTGCTGCTGACAAAACCAGCCCAGCTGCTGACTATCTTCGGCGCGAACATTGTGTAGCCAAACACCGGCTAATTGTCCTTTAGCCTGCAATTGCTGGATCAGCGGCAAAGACAAACAACTTTGGCTGACGACGATAATTTTCATCAGCTGCTCACCTCAGACTTGACCAGTGTCGGAAGAAACCCCGGTAAGCCCAGCTTACGATAATAAAATTTAAGACTGTCCCCGGGTTTAGCTAATAGATCACCAGACTTGTAATCGTTTGGAGTGAAACCTATACACACACTCAAGTCTGGCAATGGATGACTAATACCTGACTCATATTCTTCTATCCAACAATTCTCAGCTACTTTTATGCGGGTCGTTAGCAGTAGTATGTAGTCTTTGGCATCCACAATATTATCGGGAATTCTTACCTGGTCGCATTCCACCAAGCAGTTACCGCCATCCAATTCCAGAGTTTGTAACTGCAGCACGTTATGTCGATTAACTTCCAAGATAGAGCCCAACTCAATACGGCCAGAGTTAGCGATGGAGGTATCGCGTCCTTCGGCGGGATATTCCTCAGCACTCTTAACCAATACAGCGCAAATAGAAATATTTTCAGGCACCATAATGGCGTCATGCGCTAACAGGGATTCGAAGTGTTGACAGATACTTAGATGAGCTTCACGGCCAAAACCATGCTGCATGGACTCCAACAATAGAATATTCACCGAGCCTGGTTCAGCTTGATAATCACAGGCATCCAAACACAATACGTCCACTTGATCCGCCAAACCACAGAGGTTCACCAATTCCAACGCCGTATGTGCAGCGGCAGGATGCACATCAATCAGGGTTACTTTCAACAGGGGGTTTAAACGCTCTTGCTGCTTTAAACTGTACAACAAAGGCAATAGCAAAGGGGCATAAGGCCCACAGGCGGGATATACAAGATGTTGTGCTTTGCCTTCGGTATTGGTGTCAACACCTATTAATGGTTCGAGTGCCTGCCAAAACGCACCGACTCTGGGGGTATCGGTGATAGTTTTGATGCAATAATCTGGCGACATGACCAAACCATGCCGATTGATATACTGGAGACTGCGCTGCTCAGGTGGTAAATCCAACGATGTATAAATAGCTGTTAGAGCGTCATAACACTTATTCAATTCTTGAGAAAAGGCAATACGGCCAAGTTCACGGCTGGACACCGCAGTAGTAAGCGCCGCCCGCGCTTGTTGTTGCCGCTGTTCCAGTGTGATCAACGGTGCATTTCTGGTTGCTAATTGCTGACGCAAATTTTGATTAAGTGATTGCAATAAATCCGGATGATACAGAGAATCCTGCTCTGCCCCCTCCATTCCTATTGGCAAGGTATTAATTTCTATATCCATATATTTATAAGCCTAGCATTCAGCTAAATCGAACAAAACTTGATAGTAATTAAAATCACTATCAAGTTTTAATACATAAATAATAGATATATATAGTTAAAAAGCAAACAGCAATTTTCTTTAACTAATCTAATGGCCGCTACAGAAAGCTATGATATTTTTAAGCAGAAAATGTAAACCAAAAAGCTTGTGCGTCCGTATACAAACTACAGCCTAGTACAACTGTTAATTGAAGTTTAAACAGATCAATAAAAAGCTAAATAGAAGTAAAACGGTATGACGTCAAATATTGAAACACTACTCGCAGGTGAGAAAGCGTTAGATAATGCACCAAAAGCAGAACTGGCGGATGGGCGCTTCTGCATTCCTCAGCATTATTTAAGCTACCAGCATACTTTGCAGTCTGTCGAACAGCTGTTATTGGATATTGACTTTGATCCACGCTATCCAGTATTTGTTAGCCAAGATAACTCAGATAAGCACTCAAATAAAAACGCAGGAATTTATATTCAAGTAGGCATTGTCGGCATTGATAATTACAAGCCTTCTAATGCTGAAGTTTCTCAGGATAAAATCGTATATGGCCGAAAATGGCGCATTGAGCCGCAGCTGCCTACTTCGGAGATCATTCAGACGGTATTTTTGGCGTTAAAGAAAGCACGTGAACACGAGGTGAGAGAACTGTTCCGTTTAGAGACTCTAAATAAGACTACGACCCCTTTTAATAATCATCACGACTTGCCACTACTCACTAACAGTAGCGATCGACTACAGTCGGCCAAAGTCACTGGGCCCCAGTCTGATCCCTCATTATTCAAGAAAGAGATAGAAGATGCGCTCTGTCGAATAAATTATGGCGGAATCCAGTTTGAATTAATGACGTTCATGGCGCGGCACACGGGCGATTTCTTAGTCGATTTGAAGGTTATTCCTAGTAATAATCATACGTTGAGCGAATTAAGTAATACCCAATTCATAAGCCTTTTCATTAAAAAGCTTGATGTGAATTATTTCCTCCACCAGCTGATGCAGCAATTGATTCAATTGAGTGATCGCTATGTAGATGAAGCCTTTACTTATCGTGGTTTTAATCGTTTTAGCTGGGATAATAATATTGAAGCCATCGCTCAGCTATCCAGTGAGGTTAGACAACTTCATAAATCGGAAGATGCGAAAAGCTTTACTCAACACTGGCAGCTAAATAATTATGAAACGGATCGTAGTCGCATACCCGTGGTTGCTTCTGGTGCTTTATGGAGTAAATTGAAGGTTCAGCTAGAGCCTTTCTCTCCGATTGAAAGCACGCTTCCGATCAACTTTACCTAAATTAGTGCCAGTATCCTAAAAACAAGAAGCACTATGCATGCAAACTCGCCCGGTATTCACTGGGCGTGACTCCTGACCATTTCTTAAAAGCCCGACAAAAAACTGATGGATTGGTTATGCCAATATAATTAGCAATTTGTTTAGTCGATTTACTCGACTGATACAGCATTTGTTTCGCCATTGAAAATCGAACTTCATCGAGCAACTGCTGAAATGACACCCCTTCGGATTTCAGCTTGCGAGTCAGTGTTCTATGAGAGCAGGATAGCTGATCAGCTAACTGATCACGATTAAGAAAAATCCCTTTTTTACCGCTGTAATGCATTATCCGCCTAGCCTGAAAACTAATAGAACTTTGCTGCTCATGCTTTGCTTTTTCAAGATTGAGTTGAGCAATATAAACAGCCTGCATGGATGAATTTGGACTTTTAACTCTCTGAGCCAGTACTGCTCGAGGAATCCGTATTCTATTAATCGGTGAGTGACTATAAACAGGGGATTCAAACTGTTGCTCTAGCTGACTTTTATAATCTGAAACATCATGGCTAAAATAAAATTCAGCCTGTATCTCAAAACCTGAGCGTTTACCATAAAAATCAAAAGCACAACAAATCAACTCAACCAATGTTGATTCTAGTTTTTTAAAATTTGCGAGAGGTAAAATTTCTACATCAAGGTATCTGTCGCTGTAATTAATACTAAAATCAAAGCCTGGTATAAAAAGCTCAGTATATTCTTGAAAAAGATTAAGTGCTTGTTCAGCATCCTGAGCATTAATAATGGCTAATCCCAGCATTCCTAGAGTATCTTCTTTGAAATGCTGCAGTATTTGTAAACTAAAAGGTTCATCTTTTTTAGCTAACATTTTCCCTAGCGAAATCATCAAGTAAACCTGATCGCCATCTAATAGAGCTTCTGGATTTTGTAAAATATCCACAGGAATATTAATCAGCTCTAAGCCTTTAGAAATCGAAAAGTCGAAAGCTAAATCCTGAGTAATCGTATCTATAAAATCTTTCGCTAGCTGACTATAGAATGCTGGGAATTTTAATTCTTTAAGTTCGCTCATGCGCTCAGTATCTTAAATATTTGCTTAGAGTAGTATATTACACGACTTTCGCAATGCTCACCTTACCATCAAGCAATACCTAAACGGCTCATTGCTTTCTCTAACAATACAGATTCATCAAAGTTATTAGGATGAAAACTTGG
>NZ_CAKZKO010000040.1 GCF_937123705.1 uncultured Paraglaciecola sp.
ATCGATAAAAGCAAGCAACGTATACGCCGGGTCAGTCAAGTATTAGGCCTAGAAGTTAAGGCAGAACCGCGTCGTCGTAAAGATGCCGATTTTGTCTATTTATTAGCTAAACCCAAACAAGCAAGCTCTATTCGCCCGATGTTTAAATTTCATTATGCTAGCGACTTAGCTATTTATGCCAACGCCAGTATTTACAGAGGCTATGCAAACCTAAGAATTGATAGAGATTTAAATCAAATTATCTTTACTGACATACCCTGGGTGATATCTGCGCCTAGTGATATGGATAAAACCTACAGCAACACATCATTAAAACGCATGTACGCATTTGGCTTTGATGCTCTGCAACTGTCTGAGCGCCTCAGCCTAATGAAGAATGTAACAGGTTCAACGTTAAACGGGGCTACTGGCAGCTTAGAATTAGTTGATGGCAACTTACAACGTAGAACGGCCATTGCACAGTTCAAGCATGGTAGAGCCGAAGCCGTTAACAGCAATAATAGTTCGCAGTGAAAGAAAAAATGAACAGCCATAACACAGGCCAGCACTATGAAGCGCTAGCCTGCAGCTTTCTAGAACAGCAGGGGCTAACATTATTAACTAGCAACTTTCATTCACGCCTCGGTGAAATCGACCTAATTATGTTAGATGGCGACACCCTTGTGTTTATCGAAGTGCGTTTTCGGCAAGCGTCTCAATTTGCATCTGCGGCAGAAAGTATTACCCAAGCCAAGCAACAGCGTATTATTAATACCGCTAAAATGTTTCTCGCTAAAAATAAAGCTTACCAGCAATGCTTTTGTCGTTTCGATGTAATCGCAATTGAACTGGACAGTGCAGAAGAAGCTCAATATCATTGGTTAAAAGCTGCATTCACGGAATAATTTATGTCCATTTTTGAAGCCATTGTTAATCATTTCAATGAGCATATTGACGCTACCTCACGTAGCATTGATTCGTTAACGCCTTATATTGCTGAAGCGACTCATCTGCTTGCTCAGACACTTACTGAAGATAAAAAAATTATTTGCATTGCAGCACCAAGCTGCTTTGCAGCTGGGCAACAATTTTGTCACAATCTTCTTGGCAACAATACTCTAGCTCGCCCTGCACTGCCTGCTATATTTCTGAATAATAGTAATACCGCAGCAGCCGTTTTAAGCAATGATGATCATCAACAGATACACGCCACACAAATTTCAGCACTTGGCCAAGAGGGAGATTTATTATTAATATTTTCTTTCTCAGGTGAAGAAGCCGCTCTCGCTCATGCTATGAACGCTGCCAGTAACAGACAAATGAATATAGTCAGCATTGCGTCTGGCAAAGCGACAACCATCGCTAATCAAACCCCTAAAGATCAAGTTCATATCCCCATGCATGGATTTAATATACAACAGTCTATTAACTTACATTTTGTCTTAGCACAGATGCTCAGTGAACTTATTGAACAACAGCTTTTTGGAAATCTTAATCTATGAATTTTTTCTCTAAGAAACACACAATATTTCTATGCTTAGCAAGCTGCCTTTACATCAGTAGTTGCACTAGCTTTATGGCTGCTACTAACGATGGCGCTGTATCTGAGGATTATGGAAAGAGAACCATGGGCACAGTATTAGAAGATAGCAGCATAGAGTCAAAAGCAAAAATCAACATCAGCCGATACAATGAAATACTTAATAATGCCAATATCAATGTGACCTCGTATAATCGAATTATATTACTGACAGGACAAGTACCCGATATTGAGAGTAAAAATCAGGCTGGCTTAGTTGCTGAAAAAGTTAGAAATGTACGTAGCGTGCATAATGAACTAGAAATTTTACCTGTCAATTCAATTTTTGATAGCAGTAAAGATTCATTTTTAAAAGCTAAGGTTTCAACCAATCTGCTTGGCGCTAAAGGCGTAGATTCAGACCGCATCCAAGTAATTGTTGCAAATAGTAAAGTGTATTTGATGGGGCTAGTGACCCAAGAAGAAGCTAAAAGAACAATCGATTCCGTTAAGGAAGTCTCTGGGCTTAAAGCCATTATTAAAGTGTTTGAATATATACAGAATAGCTAGACCGCTATGCAGAAGATATAACCGAGTAGGGTGAGGCTCACGCCCCATCCCTCTCACAGAACCGTACGTACGGGCCTCGTATACGGCTCATGCAACCAACTATCTCATCTCTAAGACAATTATACCTACGTCAACTTCTGACATATCGTACAGCCCCATTTCTTCATGGAACCAAGCAGTGCGCATCGCTCTATTCGATAACGGACTCAGCGAACTGCGCCAACTCGACATCTTAATATGATAGTAGCGACCCTTAAAACTCAACTGACGCAATCGTCGATGTAGCTTCTTCGGCGTCTTCCACTGTTTGAGCTGTATATGCCTTAAACGACGGCGTATCCAACCCATAAGCTTCTCTATATCTCGTGAACAATTCGCTATACGAAAGTAATTCACAAAACCTCGCAGCACTGGATTCAACTCACTAATAATGCCTGACAGATTATTGCCAGTATTACGTCGCGTTAAGAACTTAAGTTTCGCTTTCAGTGACACAAGCTTCTTTTCCTGAATGCGGGTATATTCTTTGAATATTTCTACACCAAGAAATTTAATCCCTTCTGCACTATGCGCAATGTGGGTTTTGCTCGTATTCACCGTCAGCTTAAGCTCTCCTTCCAGATACTCTGTGGACACTTTCAGCGCATTACCCGCGGCGGATTCTGAACTGCACAAAATCAAAATATCATCCGCATCGCGGACAATGCGATGACCTCGACTTTTCATCATTTGATCAAATCTATCTAGATAGACATTCGCTATCAAAGGACTGATCACTCCACCTTGCGGACTGCCTTCGCTTGTCGACTCGCGTTGCATGCCAATCATGACACCACTTTCAAGAAATGATTTCAACAGCGCCAATACACTGCCGTCTGTCACTTTCTTGCGGAATTGATCGAGGATCAATTCATGATCGAGCGTGTCAAAACATTTGGATAAATCCATGTCCACAACCCAATCTCGATCATAGCGACGAATAAATAAACTCGCCTTACTGATTGCATGGTGGCAGCTTCTGCCCTTCCTATACCCATAACTGGATGGGTGAAAGTCAGGATCAAAAATAGGCTCAAGGATGTTGCGTAGTGCTTGCTGTACGATTCGATCTCGAACTGTTGGAATACCAAGCTTACGCTCGCCGCCATCCTCTTTCGGAATCACGACACGCTTCACTGGCTGCGGATAATACCGCTTTTCTTGCAGCTCAAGCAGTAAGTTGTCCAGCTCTTTATGCAGGCACAATTCAAACTCACGCAGGCTCTGTCCGTCTATTCCGGCCGCACCTTTTGCGCGCTTTACGTGTTTGAAAGCGTCTAGTAACGCATGCTTATGCAGCAAACGCCCATAAAGACTGTAATATTTTCTCATCCAACTTACCGATTATTGTGGCTAATTCTTGCTGGTTCCTGCCTACGCGTTGGTATATTCATTCTGCTGATACAGTGTTCTAGCGCAGAGGCAATATGCTGATCATCACAAAATTACTCCCCATACAATTTCTACAGTAAGCTCAACTGTTCCCAGTCAACCTGCCATAGAAGATCCGACTTTATCAAGCCGCTTGTGTACACGCGCTGGCGATCGCCAACGATTCATAACACTTCATGGTTACTTCCCCCCTTCACATTCTGCACAGCACTTTTGATGCTATCAGCCCGAACAAGATCTCCACTTGTCATCATCTCGGTTTTATCCTCCCAACGGTTACCCGCGTTCACAGGCCGAGACTTCATCACTACTACGGGTTCATCTGCCACCTCACATCCACTAACACCTTGAGTTACCTCTTGATGAAGGTGTCTGAATTCAAGATTCAGATTCGATGCCAGGCTTCCCCAGTTATTGCACTGGCTCCCTGTAAGATATGCCATCCTCAATCACTGCATAGAATTGACCAAGTATTGGGCTTTGCGCTATTTTGCACGCTTACCACTTCTATACAGCCGAAACAGGTTTACCGAAGTTATGTACATCTTACTTCCTATGGCTTCCTTCAGACCTCGCCGTTAGCCCGCGACGCCCTTGCCATTCGGATTATCTTCCCCTTGGTCGGGGTGATGTGACTTTCTCTCAAGTCACTGGGTTTGCCAGCTTTGCTGGGCAAAAAAAAAAACGCGGCCATGGCCGCGTTTATTTATGCTCATGCTTAGAAGCTATCTAGTTAAAGGCTCAACACCTTCTCACCTCTAGATAAACCACAAACACCCGTTCTAACAACTTCAAGAATAGACGCATCACCAATAGAGGCAATAAATGCATCTAGCTTATCACTGGTACCTGAGATTTGAATCGTATAAACCGTAGGGCCAACATCAACAATCTGCCCACGAAAAATATCGCAGCAACGTTTAATTTCAGCACGCTGCGCGCCAGAAGCCTTAACTTTTACTAACATCAATTCACGTTCAATATGGCTACCTTCAGTAAGATCAACCAACTTAACAACATCAACCAATTTATTCAGATGCTTAGTAATCTGTTCAATCTTGTCATTATCACACGCAGTCGTAAGTGTTAAACGTGACAAGCTTGAATCTTCCGTTGGAGCAACAGTTAGGGATTCAATATTATAACCACGCTGAGAAAACAGCCCCACAACACGAGACAATGCACCCGGTTCATTTTCCATTAAAATAGATACAATATGTCTCATTATGTACGCTCCGTTTTATTCAGGAACATATCACGCATAGAACCATTAGGCGCTATTTGCATAGGGTAAACATGCTCATGTCTATCCACATAAATATCTAAAAACACCAACTTATCCTTCATCGCAAAGGCTTTTTCTAATGCCGGCTCTAGGTCTTCCAACTTCTCAACCTTTATACCAACATGCCCATAAGCTTCAGCCAACTTAATAAAATCAGGCAGTGAATCTTCATATACCGACTGTGAATAGCGGCTATCGTACTGTAAATCTTGCCACTGCTTAACCATACCTAAGTAACCATTATTTAAATTAATGATTTTCACAGGTAGATCATATTGCGTACAAGTTGATAACTCTTGGATATTCATTTGAATAGAGCCTTCACCCGTCACCACAGCAACATCCGCATCAGGGAAGGCTAATTTAACCCCCATAGCAGCAGGTAAACCAAAGCCCATAGTTCCTAAGCCACCAGAATTTATCCAACGACGCGGCTTATTAAACTTATAATACTGTGCCGCAAACATTTGATGCTGACCTACGTCACTGGTGATATAGGCATCACCCCGGGTTACCTCATAAAGCGCAGCAATAACCTGCTGTGGTTTCAGCATGTCCTTACGAATGGTATAACGCGGTTTCACCAGCAAACCCTGTTCTTGTCGCCAGGTTTCAATCTGTTGCCACCACATAGCTATACTTTCCTGATCCACTTCCTGTAACCGGCTTTTGATCAGACTCCATATATCAGCCAGTACAGATTGTACAGGCCCTACAATAGGCACATCTATTGGTACGATTTTGGCAATATTGGCCGGATCAATATC
>NZ_CAKZKO010000041.1 GCF_937123705.1 uncultured Paraglaciecola sp.
TCGTTATTTTTGGCATCAAACATGGCAAAAACATGGTGTGATAAAAGCTATAAATCAAGTGTTGCAATATTTTGATGTTGAACAAGGTTTGATTAAACATTTGGCGGATGGCATCAGACGCGTCACTGACTTACGGCACCTAAGCGAACTATTGCAACAACAAAGTATGCAGTTAGTGGGGGAGACACAACTAGTTCATTGGTTCGAGACCTGTTTGCTGGAGCCTGATCATAATAGCGATAATCAACAAATGCGCTTGGAAAGTGATGCCAATTTAGTGCAAATCATCACCTTGCATTCCTCTAAAGGGTTAGAATTTCCTTTGGTATTTATTCCCTTTGCTAGTAATTATCGTATAGCGCAACAGGCCTTATATCACAACGACAAGCAGCAACTGGAAGTGGATTTTTTGAATCAAGATAATAATCTGCAAAAAGCAGATTTTGAGCGGTTAGCGGAAGATATTCGATTACTCTACGTTGCGGTGACTCGTGCCATTTATTATTGCTCGATTGGTGTTTGGAATATCACCTTAGGTAAAAGCAAAAAGGAATCGGGATTTACCTTATCAGCTTTGGGATCTGTTTTGATGCAAAGCAAAGACAATGCCGAGCAAGCAGCAGAGCAAACACCTGAACAGCCTACAACCGACTCGCTGATTACCCAGCGTATTCAAGCATTGGCAACTAAGTGTGACTTGTCATATCGAACCTTTACAACTGCTGAGGCGCCTAGAAAGTTTGCACCGCAATTGGATACAAGCAAATCATCAGCAATCAAAGCCTTAACACTATTAAAAGCAGTGGATAGACCATGGCGACTAACCAGCTATTCGGCCATCAGTAGCCAACAAGTGCATTTGGATATGCCATTACCGGGGCAAGATGAAGGTAAAGATGTAGCGATTGATTTAGAAATTGATAGTCAATATTCGAGCCTAGCAAGCCAACAAGTAGCGCAGCAAAGCCCTTTTAGTTTTGAGCGTGGCGCTAATGCGGGGTCGTTTTTACATGGTGTTTTGGAAAATATTGATTTTCAAATGCCACAACAATTATCTGAAGTGATCACCCAGCAATCTACCTGGTTTGGTATTGCTGAAGAATGGCATGATTGTGTTGAAACTTGGTTAGCAGATGTACTGGTTGCGCCTTTTTCTAAAGACGATAAAACCATCAATATCAGTTTACAAAAGCTTGCTGCTAATCAAGTCAAAGTCGAAATGGAATTTCACATGCCTTTGCATCAGGTGAAGGTCACAGACTTTAATCGCATCATAAATCAATACTTTCAGCAATATGCTCGTGATTACCAGTTTCAACAACTTAACGGCATGATCAAAGGTTTTATCGACTTAATGTTTGAATTTGACGGCAAGTTTTATGTGGCCGACTATAAATCCAATCATTTAGGAGATAGCTACGAACACTATCATGACGGTGCAATGGAACAAGCAATGTCGGGACACGATTACCACTTACAAGCCATTCTTTACACCTTGGCATTACATCGCTGGTTGAAACATAAATTGCCTCATTATGACTATAACAAGCATATTGGTGGCGCTTATTATTTGTTTATTCGCGGCATGAGCCAAACAATGCCAGGCAATGGGGTGTATTTTATACAACCTGAAAAGTCGATGATTGAAGCCTTAGACGATTTGTTTTCTGGTAAAGAGCCAGTAGATAAGCAAACACTCAAGCAAGATGGACAACTAGACCTATGGTAAGCCAAGCATGTTAATGCAAATTCAAAACAATTTGGCGTTAAACGCGGCCTTAAATCAATTACTTAATATGGCAAAAATTCGTGCCGTTGATGTGGCCTTTGCCGACTTTATTTACGGTGAAGAGTCACAATTAGATATACCTGCCAGAGAATGCCTGACGTTATTGGCCGCCTACCTGAGTGCGCAATCGGGAGAACAACATAGTTGTGTTGCTATTGATGAGCTTGGGCAACCTTTTGCAGGCGTGTATGTATTTCCTGAATTAGGAACGTTGCAAAACTACATTAAAAACGCTGCGACTTTTTTATGTTTTCAGAGTGTTTTGGCTGAGGGCAACAAATGCCCAGTTAAGCCAATAGTGATGGACAATAATCAACTGTATTTGCAGCGATATTGGCAATATGAGAGGCAACTTGCTGCTATCATCAGAGAAAAGGCTGCTAACATTCGCAACTTGGATTTAGTCGCTGCGCAAACATTATTAACTGAATTGTTTCCTGAACAACACAGTTCTGCATTAGATTGGCAAAAAATTTCGGTATGTATTGCCGCCAGCCAAAGCATTAGTTTTATCACTGGCGGTCCTGGTACCGGTAAAACCACCACAGTCACAAAGTTGTTGGCGTTATTACAAGGCCTTGCAACTAAACAAGCAAACCCCTTAAGAATTCAGCTTGTAGCACCAACCGGCAAAGCGGCTGCTAGGTTGACTGAGTCAATTAGCAATGCCAAACAAAAATTGCCTACTGAACTCCAAGATAATCTGCCTGAACAATGCGAAACCATTCATCGCCTATTAGGTGCTAAACCACAAAGTCCTTATTTTAAAGCCAATACACAGCATCCTTTACACTTAGATGTGTTGGTGGTTGATGAGGCTTCTATGGTTGATTTACCTTTAATGGCAAAGCTATTTGCTGCGCTTCCAGAAAATGCGCAAATAGTGTTGCTCGGAGATCAAGATCAACTAGCATCGGTTGAAACAGGCAGTGTGTTGTCTGATATTTGTGCCGCGAGTCAGTTGCACCTGATAAATAGCGATAACTCATTGCAAGGCTACAGTGAAAACATGCAAAGCCATTTAGCGCAGCTGGTTTCTCTAGAAAGGGTTACAGATAACGTGCCTAAACCATCTGAGTCAGGCCCAGCTAGTGTGATCCAGGATAACCTAGTTCGTTTAGTTAAAAGCCATAGATTTGATGAACATAGCGGAATTGGTCAACTTGCCAAGCAAATAAAAACAGGGCAGGTGACACAGAGCTTTGATTTATTAACAGGCGACCATTTTAGCGATATCAACTGGTATCAACCTCTTGAAACCTCTCAGGCTGGTGTAAGCAGCGAAATACTAAAAACACTTATCATACGATTATTGCCAATTTACAAGGCGTATATTCATGCGATTCAACAAGGCGATCTAAAAGCCGCTTTTGCATATCTGCAACAACAACAAGTGTTGTGTGCCCAAAAGAATGGTTTTTGGGGTGTTACCCAGTTGAATATGTTGATTGAGAGCGAATTACATAAACAAGGATTAATTGATAACAGCAAAGACTTTTACATTGGCAGACCAGTGATGTTATCGAAAAATGATCATCTACTTAAATTGTTTAACGGCGATATTGGCATAGTGATGCCAGACCCAAATAACACCAGCTTAAACAAAGTATGGTTTGAAACCGCAAATGGTGAATACCGCGGCTTATTACCTAGCCGTTTACCTAGCCTTGAAACCTTATACGCAATGACCATTCACAAAAGCCAAGGCTCAGAATTTGAGTCGGTTTATTTATGTTTGCCAGCTATTACCGCAAACAATCAAGGCCGAG
>NZ_CAKZKO010000042.1 GCF_937123705.1 uncultured Paraglaciecola sp.
CGTTTGCAATTAGTCTCTTTACTGCAAGCAAAGCTCGGAGAACAAGCTATAGCAACACCAGCCCTAAGCAATGATTATCGCCCAGAGCAGATCATCCAGCCAACTCAGCTATTAGGCAAGCCAATGCAAAATTTTGACCTTTATGCGTTACGACCTAGTTTTCTGTTAATTGCCCCACAGCGCCTACAAGAGCAAGTATCCATTGCTTATGGACCAGAACGCATAGCAACAGGGTGGTGGGACACAACACCTATCACACGAGACTATTTTATAGCTCGCAATCAACTGGGGCAGTGGTACTGGATATTCAAAACCTCGACAGGTGACTGGTATTTACATGGTGTGTTTAGCTAGTGGCCACAAAACATGGCTATGCTGAATTATTTTGTCAGAGCAATTTTAGCTTTTTATACGGTGCATCCCACCCACAAGAGTTAGTCAAACAGGCTGACTTTTTAGGTTATCACGCTATCGCTATTACCGATGAATGCTCAGTGGCAGGCGTTGCCAGAGGACACACTGCCATTAAAGAGCACGACCTTAATATCAAGTTAATCATTGGCAGCCTATTTCGTTTTAATGAAGAGCTGGAGTTAGTTCTGTTGTGCCCCGACAGACAAGCTTATGCCGAGTTGTGCCGCATTATAACCAATGCTCGTAAGCGAGCCCCTAAAGGCGAATATCTACTCGACAAATGGGATTTACGAGGCATCAAACACTGCTTCGCTCTGTGGTTACCCAGTGGCGATCAACACCACGATGATCATTGGGGTCCATGGCTCAAAAAGCATTATCAAAATAGGCTATGGATAGGTTATCAACGTCATCTACTCGCCAATGAACATCGCCATTTGCAACATATTGAGCAACTTAGTGATACATACCAAATAGACATCTGCGCTTGCGGCGGTGTATTGATGCACCAGCAGCAACGCTTGCCACTGCAACATGCATTAACCGCCATTAGAAAAGGGCAATCCGTAGCAAAATTAGGCCGCGAACTTCTACCTAACAGCGAACGTTATTTACGCCCTATCAAAAAGCTTTCGAGTTTATATGAGTTACCTTGGCTCGACGCGACCATAACTATTGCCAATGCATGTACCTTTAATTTAACCAGCTTACGCTATGAATACCCAAGCGAACTGGTGCCCGATGGCAAAACCGCTTCCGAATATCTACGAGAGCTTGTTCTAAAAGGTATGCACTTACGCTTTGAAACAGGTGGCATGCTAACTTTCGCCATAAAACGAATTATTGCTAAAGAGCTAAAGCTTATTAAAGAGTTGGCTTACGAATATTTCTTTCTCACCATTTACGATGTTGTGCAGTTCGCACAAAAACAACAAATTTTGTATCAAGGCCGAGGCTCGGCGGCCAACTCCATTGTGTGTTATTGCCTACAAATTACCGCCGTTGATCCAAGGCAAATCTCTGTACTATTTGAACGCTTTATTTCAAAGGAGCGCCAAGAAGAACCGGACATAGATGTAGATTTTGAGCACGAAAGACGTGAAGAGATCATTCAATATATCTATCAAAAGTATGGACGAGAACGCACTGCCATAGCCGCAACGGTGACCACTTATCGCAATAAAAGCGCGATCCGAGAAATTGGCAAAGCACTAGGTGTTAATGAAAGCCAATTAGATTTTTTTATTAAAAATATGAATCACCGAGATCACACCCTCGGCTGGCAAACACAAATAGCCAGTTTAGGTTTCGACAAGTCATCGACACAAGGCCAGCAATTTATTCATTTAGTAAACGAAATAAAGGGTTTTCCGCGTCATTTGTCACAACACGTCGGCGGCTTTGTAATATCACAAGGCCCTTTGTATCATCTGGTGCCCATTGAAAATGCGGCAATGGCAGATAGAAGCGTGATCCAATGGGATAAAGACGATCTAGAAAGTTTAGGTTTATTAAAAGTTGATGTCCTAGCTTTAGGCATGCTCACCGCTATACGTAAATCTTTTGCGCTAATTGCAAAGCACTATCAGCATAATTTTAATATTGCACAAATAGCCGCTCTAGGAGACGATCCCCAAGTCTATAAAATGATTCAACAGGCCGATACTGTTGGTGTATTCCAAATAGAATCTCGCGCGCAAATGAGTATGTTACCCAGACTCAAACCTACTACCTTCTATGATCTAGTCATTCAAATTGCCATTGTACGTCCCGGCCCGATCCAAGGAGGAATGGTACATCCTTTCTTAAAACACCGTAAAAACCCTACTTTAATCGAATACCCGTCGGCTGAACTAAAACAGGTACTATCTCGCACATCGGGTGTACCAATTTTTCAAGAACAAGTCATCAAGATAGCAATGGTAGCGGCTGGATTTAGTGGCGGCGAAGCAGACCAGCTACGCCGAGCTATGGGAAGTTGGAAACGTACTGGTGAGTTAACCCATTTTAAAGAAAAACTTATTACAGGTATGTCGCAAAGAAATTATCCTCTCGAATACTCCCAGCGCATATATAAACAAATATGTGGTTTTGGTGAATATGGCTTTCCCGAATCCCATTCAGCTTCATTCGCAATACTGGCCTACACTTCTTCTTGGTTAAAACACTACTATCCAGCCGCATTCTACGTAGGTTTATTAAACAGTTGGCCAATGGGGTTTTATACACCTGCACAACTAGTACAAGATGCCAAACGTCATAAGATTACAATACACCCTATTTGTATAAATGCTTCCGCTTATGATCACATACTCGAATATCACAATAAACGATGGGCGATCCGTCTAGGATTTCGTCTTGTAAAAGGCTGCAAAAGCCTAGATGCCAACAACTTACAACAAATCAGGCCCGAATCAGGTTTTGTAGATATCAATCAGATAAAAAAACTGGGCTTGCCCCGCCAATTTCTAGAAGCCTTAGCCAGTGCTAATGCGTTTCATACTTTGGCAGATAATCGATATGTAACGCGTTGGTTGTTGATGGACTCAGTACATGAATTACCTCTATTCAAACAACAAACTACAGATAAAATCACCCAACTGCCCACCCCCAATAAAACAGACGAGCTACTAGAAGATTATGTATCAACTAGCCTAAGTCTAACCCATCACCCCATAGCGCTATTGCGAGAAGCCAAGATGTTACCTAGGCATATAGCCGCTAAACAACTAGCCACTAAAATCAATAAAACTCACGTTAGTGTAATTGGATTAGTAATCGGCAGACAAAGACCCGGCACATCCAAAGGAGTGACCTTCATTACCCTTAAAGACGATACCGGAAATATTAATGTTGTGGTATGGCTATCAACTTCACAAGCACAACAAAAAGCCTATTTAAAGGCCAATATTCTTCAGGTAAAAGGCATATTAGAGATAGGAGATGGGGGAGTCACCCACGTTATAGCTGGTAAACTCAACGATTTGAGCCACCTACTGTCCGACTTAAACAATAAAGCCAGAAATTTTCATTAAAAGCCGCTAACTTATTTCAAAATAGGCATACCACAAAGCAAAAAAGCCCAGTCGTTAGACTGAGCTTTTTCGTGTAATTGGGAGCCTGACGGTGTGCTACTCTCGCATGGGGAAACCCCACACTACCATCGCCGCTAATGCGTTTCACTTCTGAGTTCGGAATGGATTCAGGTGGTACCGCATCGCTATTGCCGTCAGGCAAAAACTGTTATCTATCAAGCCGTTGACTCAATAAATCAATATGTAAAAGCTGATGCCTCCCTTCGTTAAAAGGTCAGCTGTAATCGACACTAAAGAATGCTCTAGTCTTACTCTATTTTTTCTATGATGTTGTCTTGTCACTCAACAATCGCTTTAATGTTTTCTATACTCGGTTTCGTCTATCGACCCGCTTTTACTTTAGCGAGCAGATAAATCGTCAGCAAAACCACGTTTTGTGGTTAAACGATTTATCGCGACAGCGCGAACGCGCGTTTATAAAAAGCCACTTGGGCGTTGTATGGTTAAGCCTCACGGGCAATTAGTACAGGTTAGCTCAACGCATTGCTACGCTTCCA
>NZ_CAKZKO010000043.1 GCF_937123705.1 uncultured Paraglaciecola sp.
TGGCATGTGAAGCCGTTGGGGTTCTGGTTCGAAAACCGACTGCACACAGACCAACATTTGCAATCAGTCAAGGCAGTGTCCGAGGGCCGCGCAGACATTGCATCATTGATCCCAGTGGTGAAGGGCGAGATACCGCTATTGGTGGATGCCCGTAGAACGGCAGATATCAGGCAGGTTATTGCCCTTAAACAACGTCAACCGCAATTGAATATTGTGATTTCCTATGCCACTGAAGGTTGGCGCGTGGCCAAGGAGTTAGCGGACAACAACATATCAGTGATCCTCAACCCCGAGGCCAACCTGCCTTTTGGTTTTGATCAATTAGGCGCGACCTTAAAAAATGCTGGCAGGTTAGCTGACGCAGGTGTTTCGGTAAGCATTGGTATGGAAACTCACAACATCCGCTTGGCCAGACAACATGCAGGCAATGCTGTTGCTAATGGACTGAGTTGGCAACAAGGATTAGCTGCTTTAACGATCAATGTCGCTAAGGTGTATGGCATTGATGATAAGTTGGGTAGCCTAGAAGCAGGAAAGGTCGCAGACGTGGTGATTTGGTCGGGTGATCCTCTGGAGGTAACAGAGGCGGCAGACACAGTATTAGTAGCGGGAGAGCCTATTGAAATGCAGTCTAGGCAAACTAAACTAAGAGACCGCTATATGCTGTTACAAACCGATAAACCTAAGCAGTATGTGCGCCCTTAGGGGGCAAGCAGCCAATAAAAAACCGAGTGTATTTACTCGGTTTTTTATTGCGCGAAGTATTATTTTACACGCTTACATCAACAACAGTGCCGACCCGTTGCTCGGGCGCGGGACTTGCCGCGGGCTGACTTTCTTGCGGGGCTGGCGATTCTAGTACAGCTTGTTGTTCGGCTCGATTAACTTGCTGCGCAGAGCCAGTTTGAGTCGGTGCAACCTGTGCGAGTGAACCAGCACCTGATGAACTAATTTCCATACCTTCCTCCTATTTTGAATAGAATGGCTTTGTAACGCTATTTATTCTAGTTGTTTGTTTTTTAGTCTGCTAGGGAAATATGACTCCACCCAATGTTTTTTGCATCTCTTTGGCGATAATAATTTGCGCTTCGGCTGTTGGATGGATGCCATCTCGCTGCATTAAACTCTTATCTAAGGCGATGTTTTCTAAAAAGAAAGGAAGTAAGGTTAGTGCATGTTTTTCGGCGAGCTGGGTGTAACTAGCAGTGAACATTTTAGTATATCTTGTTCCATAATTAGTGGGTATTTGCATTTGTTGTAGTATGACTTTTACTTTATCTTTTTGTGATAGCTGGATTATTTCTTCTAAATTACCGCGTATTTTACTTATAGGATGGCCCTGCAAACCGTCGTTTCCGCCTAGTTCCACAAAAATATGGGTGGGCTGATGCTGTTCTAATAATCTTGGCAACCTGGCTAGGGCACCATCTGTGGTTTCACCGCTAATAGCTGCATTTATCACATTTACATCTTGATCTTGCCACGCATCTTGTAACAAACTTACCCACCCTTGCTCTTGCTTTAGACCATAGGCAGCGCTTAGGCTATCACCCAAAATTAGTAATTTTGTTTCTTTGGCGTGCAACTGATCCGGGATCAGTAACAAACGTATTACAACAAATAACAAAACAATTTTAATTCGTAACGAATAAGTATTAAGAAACGGCACTATGACTCCAACAACTATGATTAAGACAAATGGTATTAGCAAAACTGTCAATACGACTCAAGGGCAATTACAGATCCTCAAGCCAATTAGCTTTGAAGTCAAGGCGGGTGAGTCGATTGCCATAGTAGGCGCGTCGGGCTCCGGAAAATCAACCTTACTGAGCCTGTTGGCGGGATTAGATGAAGTGTCTTCTGGCGAGATTTATCTTGATAATCAAGCCATGCAAAATATGGATGAAGAGCAACGTGCGCAACTAAGAGGCGAAAAAGTCGGCTTTATCTTTCAAAGCTTTATGCTAGTGCAAAGTTTAACCGCTATTGAAAATATCATGTTGCCCGCTGAAATTGCCGGACACAGCGATGCTAAAAAACGCGCCATGGATATTTTAGCCTTAGTAGGTTTGGATCATCGAGCCAGCCATTACCCCAATCAATTATCGGGTGGTGAGCAACAACGTGTTGCTATTGCAAGAGCGTTTATTTCCGAGCCAAAAATTTTATTTGCCGATGAACCAACGGGTAACCTTGATGCAGCCAATAGCGATAAAATTGAAAAGCTTTTGTTTGAATTAAATAAAAATTCTAACACCACTTTGGTTTTGGTGACTCATGATCCAGAGCTGGCAAATAAATGCCAACGTCAACTGCATATGCAAGCAGGTGAGCTAGCAGAAGTATTCCCTGAGTCTGAAAATGAGCAAGCTGCTCGACAAGTAGGTTAGTGCTATGACTAATCATACTTTGAGTTTGGCATGGCGATTATTTCGTCATGAAACCAAACGAGGCGAGTTGACTATTATCCTGCTGGCAATAATTTTGTCGGTTGCTTCTGTTTTGTCGTTATCTCTATTTAGTGAAAGGCTTAAATACGCCCTTACTGAGAAAAGCGCCGAATTTATAGCCGCTGATAGAGTGCTCAATTCTAATAATCCCGCTGACCCAGCTTGGATCGAAAAAGCCCAAGAAATGGGTCTAAACACTGCCCACCAAACTTACGCTCGCTCTATGGTGTTTGCCAACGAACAAATGGATTTAGTTGATTTAAGAGCCGCAGATAGCGGCTATCCATTAAAAGGTAAAGTGAAAGTTGCCGAAAAACCTTTTGTGCAAGGAATGGCGATAGACCGCCTTCCTGCTTCAGGAGAAGCGTGGATTGAATCTCAATTGTTCCAAACTTTGGCAATTGCTGTAGGCGATAACATCGAAGTAGGGGAAAAAGAATTTATTGTTACTAAGGTGCTTACGGAAGTGCCAGATGCAGGGTTCAGTGTGTTTGGAGGTGATCCCAAAGTTCTGATTTCAAAGCGTGATTTAGCGGCGGCCAAAGTGGAAGGCCCAGGAAGTAGAATTGACTACAGCTATTTTTTTACTGGCAATAGCGCCGATTTGGATGATTATTACACTTGGTTAGAGCCACAGCTTGATAGAGAAATTCACAATTGGAATTCAATTGAAGACGACGAATCGGGTATTGGACAAGCGGTTGGTA
This sequence comes from uncultured Paraglaciecola sp., assembly GCF_937123705.1. Taxonomy (GTDB): domain Bacteria; phylum Pseudomonadota; class Gammaproteobacteria; order Enterobacterales; family Alteromonadaceae; genus Paraglaciecola. The sequence continues at coordinate 3,158 of NZ_CAKZKO010000043.1, forward strand.
GAGCAGGGCAATACTTTTTATTAGCAAGCTTGTTAGCCATTGTTTTAGCGGCTGTTTCAATTGCTGTGGCTGCGCAGCGGTATAGTATGCGCCATTACGACCCTGTGGCCATTATGAAAACTTTAGGTGCACCTAAAAAAATGGTGCAACAAATTTATTTACTGCAGATTTTATTTATTACCGCCCTAGGGATCACAATAGGTGCAATCTTAGGCTTTGTTATTCAGCAACTAGTGGTGACTGCGGTGGCCGATCAGGTCGATGTGTCGATTGATGTGTGGCATTGGCGACCACTGATAATTGCCATCTTTACCGGTACGGTTTGTGCGGTATTGTTTTCTTTATATCCCTTGATGAAATTGTTTTCGGTCTCTCCTCTTAGAGTATTGCGCCGGGATTTAGGAGCCAATTTAAGTTCGCGTTTGATTCAGTTTGTCGCCTCAGGTGGCGCGATTTTTCTGCTTATGCTGGCCTATAGTCAAAACCTAAAAGTCAGCGCAATTTTATTTGTTTCAGGCATTGTTTTAGTGGTGAGTCTACTAGCAGTCACTTATGTGCTGATTTGGGCCGGACGCAAACTAGGTCAAGGTAAAATGGGCGCTTGGCAACTGGCATGGGCGCGAATTCATCGCCGTGCAATGGACAACAGTGTGCAACTTATCAGCTTTGCGGTAACCATTATGCTATTGCTGGTGGTGTTAGTAATGCGCAATGATATGGTCACCCAATGGCAGGATCAGCTTCCAGAAGGTACCCCAAATTACTTTTTAGTGAATGTTAGCCATGCGCAACTACCAGACCTACAACAACATTTTGCAGACAGCCAAGTTGATATAAAAAGCTTCTATCCTGTGGTTCGAGGTCGATTTGTAGCGGTGAATGAAGAAAAAGTGCGTACCGCCGTATCTAAAGAAGATTCAGATAAACCGCAAACAGGGCGTGATGGTCTGGGTCGAGAAGCCAATTTAACTTGGAGCAATGATTTACAAACAGGCAGTAAAATTGTTGAAGGACAATGGTTTGATTTAGACAACAGCAAGGACTCAGAGTCTGTTCGACCTTATGAAGTCTCAATCGAAAAGAGCATTGCGATGCGCATGCAACTGGGTCTAGGAGATGTCCTTACTTTTAATATTGGTAGCGAAATTGTGGATGTAGAGGTGA
>NZ_CAKZKO010000044.1 GCF_937123705.1 uncultured Paraglaciecola sp.
ATCAAGGGGTTTGGCAACAAAGGTTTCAACCCCTATTTCTTTTGCCCTCATGACTGTATCGGTTTCTTTTGTACCTGATAAAATAACCACCGCACAGTGTGGTTGCAATCCCCCCAACAATTCAGCCACATCTAAACCACTCCCATCTGGCAGAACAATATCTATAAAGGCCAGATCAAAATTAGTGGTGTTTATAATTTCCCTTGCACTTGATATGTTGTTTGCATATTTCGTACTGTTCTTAATGCGTGAATTGCTAAACAACTTTTTAATTAAAAGCGTGTCATGCTTGTTATCTTCAACAACTAGAATATTTGCCTTAGTCATAGCCCCAACCTTTCTGCTATTGCATCAAGGTTGATGATGCCGTAATAAGCCGCAACTGCCCCTAGAATCCATGTAATAATCATTTTAAAGGACATACCAACAAGCATATCTACAAACTCATCTATGCGACCCGAAACACACGCAGCAAAGCGAATCGCACGGCTTACTTTTTTTGCTTCGCCTACAGGTATGCCATTTTCTCTTAATACATCTTCCATTTCACGCCTTAAATTATCTGGTGATTGAATGTAAGAGGTTTGTATTTCGCCACCCTTACGTTGTAAAAATCGCACATCACACCCCTATCGCCATTAAGATTGAACCGTATAAAAGAGCCTCGCCATATTGACTGCCAGCCATCCATTTATTGTATTTGCTGTGAATCCAGTATCCAGTCAGATAAGCAGGCACGAATAATGCACCTGCAACCACACCATAAAAGCCGTTAGGCACGTCATAAGCCGCTGCTATAACTGCCGCTGGAAAGGCAATGAACATGCCGCGTAATGTTAGCCATGCGTAGTTTCTAGGGTTGCGGTTTTCTTTTAATGCAAGGTTGAACTTACCACCCCAATAACTCGGTATCACACCGCCCATGGCAGCGGCTAACATAAGCAATGGCACGACTACGTGATCGCGCGGGAATAGTCCGAATTGAATCTGGCTTAATAAGACAAAATAAACAGCTATAGCCCACGGCAAACGGGCATAGTTATTTTCTAATTCCCAACCATTAGGGAATCCCAAATAGTTGCGGATGGTTTCATTCAAAGCACCGCCACGAAAACGGCCCAAGCAAGCACCTATGATAAATGTTATGGGTTCCAAAACGTACCCTCCGTGATATTGGTAGCAGTACCGTCATTGCCGTTTGCTGTGCTGTCACCAACTGTCGTGCCAGTGCCTTCATCAAATTTCCAATGCCCCTCCAGATCGGTTGTTGTTGGGTCTGTGCCGGAAGCACCAAGAGAATTAAGATAAGTTACTTCATCAGCGGTGAGGACATCGCCATAATATCTTACCTCCGCAATCCCGCCGGTGAAGGGTTGGCTACCAGCCCCAAACACCCCTATTTCAAAAGCAGTTGTTGAATCGGGGATGGATGAGAATGTGCCGGAGAATCCATCCCTGACCATAGTTTCTAGTGTTCCATTGATGTATATCTGAATTTTATTAGTGATACCTGATTCACTGTTATCAAACGTAACAACCACATGCGACCATTCCGAGGTGTTTATGGTATTGGTGCTTCTAGCGGAATCATAATTACTGGATGATGTGTCATATACACCCAAGATCAATTTTCCCGCGTTGCTTCCGTCTAGGGTTCTAAATAGAAACTCTCTAGCATTATCTGCTCCACCATTGGCATATTTACTTACTATGGCACTCTTAGTTGTGAAGTTGCTAGGGTTGATCCAAGCAGCTATAGACATAGTGCCACTAGCACCTGCTTGTGATTGTAAGGTGGAATCATCTGGTACGGTTACATAATCATTTGAACCATCAAATTCCCCATAGGTGTCTGTAGGGTCTTCAGCCGATGCTGCACTACCAATAAAGGTTGTAGGAAAAGTAAACATTACCAGCCCTCATTCACGTTATAATCAACCACCTTCTTTGCATCGGTAAGGCGCATGACTTCAGAGCGTTTTTTTCTCAGTGTCTTTTCGGCTTGTAATTGGTCTATATTCGTTAGAGGTGGCGTTTCATTTGCTAATGCCGTAATAAACGCATCTTCTAGCTCATACAGTTTTGCTTTTTTAAGTTCTGCAATGGGAATGTCTTTAGCTTCGTATTGGCGTGTTACTTTATCTTTACCAACAACTTCTGTTTTAAGGTTTATTGTTTGAATCGCTGCATCATATTTTGGCTTCTTTTCTTCAACAGGGCAAAAGCCTTCTTTTAAATGAACACTGGAGGGCATTTTGTCAAAATTGCCTGTGGTCTTACCATCAGCGAGCTTATGCTGCTTTGGTAAGCGACTCATGGTCTTTACGACTGCATTATTTTCTACTTTTGCGTACATGATAATTCCTAACTAAAGTCCAGTTGTGCTGTGCCGTATAAATTGGTTCCGTCTGAAACAAAGGTGATAAGGTCAATGTCATTCGCACCTGTTGAAAGTGTCGGGGCTGTGCCAGAAGGCCATTTAAACACACTGTTCCATGTGATGGTGCGTGAGCCAGTTGCATCTTGAATGACTCTTAGAATATACGTTGCACCGTCTTTAAGATTCGTGGGTGCTGCCATTGTGCGATTACCACCTAACGTCACACTGGTTACTTGATTATCCTCAAGGTTCCAGTTAATCGTTGCAGCATCAGTTAAGGTCGTAGCGTCAAAGTTCTGAGTCTTGGTATATTCATTGGCTTCATCTAGCTTAATGCCACCAGTTGAAACACCATCATTAATCCCAATCAGTGTAAACTTGCCACTAGTAATCGTGCCTGTGCTTGGGATAATCTGCACATCCGTTACTGCTGATGTGGAATCGTTGTTACCCGCACCCGTCACCCTGCGCCAACGGCTCGTGCCATTGACTTTGTAATTACCCTCAATGTTAGACCATGTGCGATTAGATGCAGAGGGGTTGACCACTTCAATCTTGAAGTTATTGCTATTGCTACTGGTGCTGTCGATTAAATCGTTACCAGAAAGCGATATACCATCATTGTTTGATGCGTTACCCTCAATGGGGTTGCCATCACTATCGCGACCATCTTCTGACTGCTGATAGGTGCTAGTAGAAATAAAACCGCTGCCGGTATCATAACGCAATAAGACTTCTTGTGCAGTAGAAGGAACGTAATCCTCAATTTCAATAATGTAGCGTCTGTAAGATCCTACAAGCTCAAAATCAATGCTGGAGCTACTGCTTGCATCCTGCACTTCCAGCACCTTGCCTAAGCCTGCTGCCGATTCCCATTTCATTCCTGTAGCCTCTGAGCTATCAGCAACCAGAACTTGTCCATCACTGCCAACTGCTAAACGTGACGCTGTGTTACTGCCCGTACCGCCAGCGAGATCACCTTTGGCATCCCAAATATCATCCGTAGCTACATCGCCACCACCTAAATCTGCAATGGATTGTGCTGTAACTGTTTTAGTGTTGTCAGAGTCCGATGCATCCTGAATTAATACCTTATCCGTTCCAGCTACCGTTACGGCAGTCAGGGTTGCGCCACTTAAAGCAGCAATAACATTCGTTTCATCAGTCACATCGGCTGCGGTTTCTATACCATCCAGTTTGGTTTCGTCTGCTGTGGTGAAGGAGGCTGTAGTAGCATCCAGCACCGCACTATGTCCTTGAACATCTACACCAATCTCAACACCTAAATTAGCACGTGCTGTTGTTGTGTTTGCTAAATCAGATAAATCATTGGAAGCAAGTAATGCACCTGTCACACCTACTGATGTTGAGAAGCTTCCGTTATCCTGTACAAAACGAGCCTCAGAAGTATCGGTTAAGTCGGTGGCGTTCTTCTTTACCAATATCCAACCTAAGCGCGTACCGTTAGCCAGTGCAGCGTTTTCCACAAACGTTCTGGTTGAAATAGCTGCCTGTGCTTCATCTAATGATGAATATTGATCTTGGCTTTCTTGTACAACGTGATTGCCAGAGTTAAACTTATAAACCACCATGATCTTAAAGCGGTTATTGGTCATGTTGGTGAGCGTACCACCATCATCATACTGTGTTACGTTGATGCTGGTTTGAGCTGTCGCAATCGTTGCATCTTGCTTCAGATAAAAGAATGTGGTCGGGTCTTGTGCAGAAAATGACAGTTCATTGGGATTCGTGTAGCTTCCCGCATTATTTGTCCCTAGCTCAAAGATTGAACCAGCCGCCACTTGGAATGTTAAGCTTGCATTACCACTTAATGCCAAACCCTTCTTAGGGGATGACACATAAGAGAGATAATCTCTAAACGTATTGGTGTATTGACCAGACGGATTAGCAATTTGTTCCTGTGCCGCTAATGTACTGCCACTAAAGGCAAGACGAGTTAGAAATAGCTTCTCTCTAAATTCTTCTCGTGTAGGCTCTGTAGTTTGCTGCTGCAATGCCCCAGCGGCATCAATGTAAACATAAATACTAGGTGATGATGTTGAGATAACAGAAACGCCAGTAGCACCTGCATAGTCAATGTTATAATAAGCACTGCCATCACGTATCTGACCCTTGGTTGCAGCCACATCAAACGTAGTGGCTCCTATGGTGAAGCTTACTGCACCAGTACCGCCCCTTACTTCCGTACCCCTAGCGTGAAATGCTGCTGTGTCACCCGCTGCTGCAACGGCCTGCATATTACCAGCACCACCAAGAACTTTAAAGCCTGTGGTGTCTACGGTTACATATTCTGCTGCCAATGCACCACTGTCAAAATCAGTACCATCACCCACTAGAACATTACCTAGTGTTGGGGTGGTTGTTCCTACATCACTTAAATCTGATAACTGGCTTGCGCCACCGCCAAATTCTGAGAAGTCAGCATATTTAAGGTTATTGGAATCACTGGCATCTTGTAACAATATGCGGTCTGTTGATGCGGGCGTTCCTACATCTGTCAATGTCGCATTATCTAATGCAGCTTTTACATTGGTTTCATCCGTAACATCTGCACTTGTTTCAATTCCACTAAGCTTGGTTTGCTCAGCGTCAGTAAAGGCATTGGTGTCTGCATTGTTCTCATATGCTGTTTTAATTTCGGAGTCTGATTGGTCAGCAGTTGCACCCGCCTCAATGCCATCTAATTTGGTTTCATCGGCTGTAGTAAAGCTTGCCGTGGTATTTGTTAGTACAGCAGCTAATGGCTGGTAGGTGCCAAAGTCACTAATTTGTGATTCTGTAATGGTAAGGGCTGCTTGGTGCGCTGTAACGTCACCTTCCGTAACGGTGTAGTCGGTTATATAGCCCTCATCATTAGTCCATTGGCTATTGCTACCTGATTTATTTGTAAGCGTGTCAGTAGATGAAGCGGTAATGAAGTTTGCAATATCTGCCGGTTGTGTTGCGGAATCAGCAAGATCAAGTGAAGCATTCGTGCTACTATCTAATTTTGTTTCATCAATAGAACCAGCCTTAATCGATGCTGTAATGCTGGGTGTTGCATCATCATAGGTAAAGTCTATTTCGCTCGAATCCGTTAATATTCCACCAACAGCATCCTGTGCTGCTTCATCATTATATCCGCCCGCACCCGTTATTTCATCATCAACATACTTCTTAGTTGCTGGATGGTAATCTGATGTAGGTGTGAATGCGGTAGTATTGGTTTTGCCAGATAAAGACGTGCTATAATCACTAATCTGTGAAGATGTAATCGTAAGCGCTGCTTCGTGCGCGGTGACATCACCCTCCGTAACAGTATAACTTTGTAATGCCGTATCAGCCAATGCGCCTTGCGCGGCTGTTGCAACCGATATATCACCACTGCCAAGAATCGCAGTGCTGTTTATGGTTTTGATATTCGTGCCAGATACAAGCGTTGCCTGTTTTGCATCCAAGGCAGCCTGTAAATCCGTCTGATCTGATAGAGTGCCTGTAATAGAACCCCATGAACCACCACCTGCCGAGCTGATATTGTAAGGACTTGCAGCCGTACCCGAGCCTGTGATTGTTACATTCGTACCCGCTTCAATGCGTCCGTTAATCGTGGTGACAGTTCCAGCATTGCCAGTGATATTTGTCTGGTCGCCTGTATTCGTACCAGATAAATTAGTAGCACTGATTGTGCCTGTAAATGTTGCACCCGATAAAAGGGCATAGGGTGTAAGAGCCGATGAAGTAAGAAAGCTATTAAGCGTGGATTGCAAGGGGATAACATAGCCAGTATCAAGAGATATGCTGAGTGTCCCAGCCGTGGTGATTGGTGAACCAGATGCGACTAAACCAGTCGGCACGTTAAGCGCAACACTGGTAACTGTACCAGTGCCACCAACACTTAACCATTCTGTATCATAATCTGTATTACCTGCTTTCGCTAATACTTGTCCTGTTGCCCCGCCCACTGGCACACCAATGCCATTTGCACCTGTTGCACCCTGCATCCCAACGGTAACAACCTTAGTTATGTTGTCTCCGATGCTGGCTACTTTCGTTTGCTTTATGGCCAATGTGCTCATGTCGTCACCATCTCCATTACGGTTATTTTACCAGAAAGAAGGAAAATAACATCGCCCGATGGCATGGTAACCCTTAGATCATAAACGGCCTTTCCTGCGGTGAGGGCAGCGGTCTGAACCTCAGTAAGAAGAAGGTTTATTTTCCCATCTCCCCCAGTAATAACAATGCTGCTATCTGATGTATTAAGCGTTAAAAATGGCGAAGCGTCAGTTATTTTGTATTTGCAGTCCATCTGGGCTGTAGCCCCTGTGAGATCTATTTTGTCACCACAGTCATCTGACCACAATATCACCTCATCAAAGGTTGCGCCTTTGTAGATTATAAACTTGTCCCACTTTCCAGCCTGTATCGTCATAACATTCCCCTGCTAGGCTTGGACGCTGCCCATGATTCCAGCTTTATATTCGCCCTCTGTTCCGTACCAAGTGGTTGTGCCGCTTGCTTCTGAGTGTTCTAGCCACACATATTTGTGGTAGCCTGCAGCCGGTGTTCCTGAGTAGTTTGCCTCAACGGCCTCGATGCCATCAGCGTTACGGCTATCGGTACCACATACGAGCGCACTGTTTACGGTCGTTGAATCAATACCGATGCCAGAAGTTAGAGCAACAGGTACGCTGCTGTTCTTTGCCAGAGCGTAGAGCGAAATGGAAACCTCGTCTTCTGCTACACCTTGCACGGCCTCGACCTGATTACTTGCCGATGCATTTGCCTGACGGAATGTTGCCGTGGTGTAGTTCCAGTTTCCGGTCGTGCCTTTGAACATATAACGCTTGATTCTATTGTTGTAGTTGTAAAGGAAACGCTTGGTTGAGCTATCTTCTGTGGTCGTGGTTGATGTTGTTCTAAATGTGCCAAGATAGCGTCTGGTTGCATCACCTGATTTAATGAGCACACCGTCCTGATAAGCAAGAGCCGTGGCGCGTGTTGTATCGTTTGTCCACACAAGCATTTCAAGCGTTGCGGTGCCGGAATCATCATAACAAAAGACATCGTAATTCTTGCCGGAAGTAATCGTCCCCAAGGCAAGAGAGAATTGTGCCGAGGTAATCATGTTCCAGTTGGTACCATCATAAAGCGCGATGTTGTTTCCTCGGTATGGCGTGCAATAAATAGTTGTCGCACCGGTTACATCCGAGGTGGTTACTGGCGTGTTGGAAGTGAGGGTTAAGCGAAACTCGTTAGTAAAGCTCTGCGCGGTACCTGATCCGGCAAGATTCTCCAGCGTGCCTAGATATTGCCAGTTTGTATTATCTGCCTGACTTGGTAGAGCGTTGCCGGTGTTGGTATTTGTCTTTGATCCATAGATCTCGTAGGTGCCGGTCTTTTTAACGATGCTGTTTTGATGGTACTCGGTGTCGGTGTTATATTCAGCAATCCCACCCTCTTGGAACAAGTACGCAATCTGACGAGAGAGCACATTATAAAGACCATTCATTTCTTCAAGAACAGGGAGCTGCTTAGTGCCAGCAATTACACTGGCCGCAAGACCTTCTTCGAAGCCAGTGTTCTGTATGTCGTCTGGGTCGGTAGTAAATACCGGTGTGCCATCGGCCGTGCTGCCGAATTCTGCAACACCAGACCCGCCTGCGTTGCTTGCAAATATCTTCGCTAGTTTTCTTGTAATCTTCGCCATTTTAAACCCCTAAGTGATCAAGTTTTCATTACCTAAATATTCTCCTTCTTTGGTGGTAAAATCGGCGGTTGAAGCGTAGCCTGTTACATCGGCAGGCTCTATTTCATTGGTGTTAGAAAAACCAAAATAAGTTTCATCCTCTATAAGGTGATTGATTCTTACACCCATCGGGGTGGGCAACAAATTCTTTGCTAATGCCACCTGTACTATAAGTGATAAGTCGGATGATGTAAAGTATTCTAGGCTCATGTCGTAATTGTCAACGGCATATATGTCGCCTTCAAATATCTCTTCGAGGTCGTCATCGATGCGCTTGTCTGAAAAATTTGAGCTGTTTATCAGTATCTTTAGCTTGATCAAAACACGGTAATTATCATCGGAAAGCTTGAAGCCGGAGCCTATAATGTCGAAGATAGAAAGCAGTTCACCGGCCTTGGAGTTGAAGTCCGAGGTGTTGGCGTAACCGGTAACATCCGTTGGTTCGATCGAATTTGTATCTGAGTAACCGAAATAGAGGCCATCAATATCCTGACTGAAGTAAAAGCGATCAACACCGACATATTTCCCAATAACATCGAGCTGGTCGCCAACAGCGGTGTCTATATCGTAACCGTTGAGTACATCAAAAGCGATTCCATCAGCGATGACTTCATCAACGAGAGATTCGATTGTTGCCTTTGCCTTTGTTTTATCCTGATACTGAACAATCAGAAGGTTTGTGTAGTAGCTAATCAGGCTTTGTACTGTTGCGCTATCTGCCATCCTTAAAGCTCCGTTATGGTGATTCTGGCCGTTGCCACAGCCCATTGCTCGTCTAGCGTATCGACAGCCAGATAATCCACCCATGTAGACCCATCATCCGAAACCTCAACATTCACCGGAACACCGCCACCGCTAGAGGCTACAATCCCAGCAAGTGCCACGGCCGTCACTGCCGAAGTTTCCGCAAAATCACCGATGCCATAAACAAGGTTTTCCTCGATGTAGGTTTTAATGCTCGGCTGATCAAATAACGTGCCGGAAACCGTTGTTTGAATATCGAAGCGGATATGTAGGTTTTTAGCTGCAGGCCGGTCAAACTTTGCCGTAAATATCTGGTTGCTTGCGGTCGTAATATCTACTGTGGTGTCACCCAGCATCCCTGAGCCATAAGATTTGCGGCCGTAGATTTCATTGGCAATATCATCGCTGCTCCCACCGGCCACGATTAGCCAAATGCTGTGGGGTGGTATTCCATTTGCATCCGTGGTGTTGGTGCTGTTTTCGTATAGTACCGCGCTCGTTACGCCATCAAGGGCTAGAATTGCCCCAAGCAGGCCGTTTAAGTACCCAGTGGTGGCGTTGGCTACACTTTGCTGTCTTCTGGTGCGTAGCTGCGCGTCTGTTTCCTGATTTTGGCCAAGCGTGATCTCGGCCGATGCGTTGTTTACTGCCGTCACGCCATTAACGATTGTTTTTGGTGTGGTGATGGTTCCTGTCGGTACCGAAACCTCGCCAATGGTTTTTGCTCTAAAGTTTTTACTTACGGTACCGGCACCCAGCACCGTGCTGTCAATCAATATAAACTCATTGCCGGAATCATCCTGAACGGTATAGCCAGCACCATCGGGGTCGTTAAAATCACCATCAAGACCGGCAAGGCTCACCGTTCGATCCGTGGTGATGCTTATGGGCTGAATTGTATAGGTACCACCAAGTCGGGTGATGTTATTAATGGCCACACGAGAATCAAGGATGCTGCCCTGCGCGTGGTCGGGATCAAAGCTTGTGTTTATGCTCGCTAAAAATTCCAGTGTATCAATTACCGCCTGCGCCATGATTCCAATTATCTGTCCATCGGGGCTGTTCTGATCTACGTTTATTTGATCCCCATAAATCGATTTGAAATCGGCAACCAGATCATTGGTAACCTCGTTCACGTCTTTAATTACTAGGCCGTTTCTGTCTAATGTGTTGGGCATGGTTAAATCCTTTGAGTAATGCTGTCTTGGTATTCTTTGGAGTAAATCGTATTTACTGAATAATTGGCGGTAAAGTTGCGTCCGGTTAATGTGCTATCGAAGCTTACTATTCCGGTTACGCCCTCGCTTTGCAATATGATGCGTCTGAGGTCTGCCTCTAAGATTGCGCGGGTATCTTTGCGACCGAGGCGGTTGATCCAATCAATACCGGCATCCAGATCAAAGAAGCAATCGTTGACCCAGCTTAGGATTCTGGTTTTAATGTTAAGGCCAATGGCGGTGTTGTCAGCAACATAGTTTCCTTTGCCAATACCGAAAGTCCAATCCCCATCGCTGTCTAGGTTTCTAAATATCATCCGACCGGCTCCCCTGTATTGCTTGCTCCTGATTCTACACCATCATGCACATGGTTAACAAGTGATATGCTAGTGTTGTCCGCATCGCCAATCACATCACCGTTGGCAGAAATATCCCCATCGATAGTGCAGGCATTGGCCACGCTGTTCTCGTTTTGAATGTCGATGATTCCTGTGACTTCGAGGAGCGGTGTGTCAAGAAGAACTTTGGTGTCCGCTTTCACTTTCACAATATCGTTACCCGCAACCTCAACATATGTGTTGCCGTCATCGCTTCGTAGCTGCGTGGTGGTGGTCGAAACGCTGGAAAGCGCATTGGGATTGCTGCGGATGCCAACAAAGGCAATGCCATCGTTTATGTCGTGGATCCGGCCGGTCGCAGGCGGGAGGCTGTCACCGGTATTGAGCCAATCATCGATCTGACGGTCGTTAAACAATACCACACATTCATCGCCTGCAGATATTGGAAAGGTCAGCGTAAACCCGCCACCGGAGGGGTAATAAACAGGCACCCGCAAAAGCAATGGGTAATCGGCAAGGGTGCGCGCACCATCCGGCTTTATGCTGGTTACAACCTTGTGGGTAATTTGAACGCTGACTTCTTGCTTGGCTGCATCGTAGCTTTCAATCGTTCCAATCTTGGCAACGTTGATTTCTTTTTTAAGCTGCTTTCGTAGCTCATCGAGCAGCGACATCATATCCGGCTCGGCCGGTGCTCTTAGTGTTGGTATGTTGTACATTAAGCCCCGCTCTCTCTTTCTACGACCGTGAAGCCCTTAAATTTATCAGGAGCCTGAAGCCCGAATCGTGTGATGGTCTGCTCGGATACTGCGGCCGAAATACCACCGCTATGCGTAATTGATATGACCTTGTAAACTCCATCATATTCTTTTTGTATCGTGTTTCGAAGATCGATTTGCTCACCGACACCGACCGCAGGCTCCAATAGCGTTGTGATTTCAAGTATTGCCTCTGCACGCCTTGGGGTTTCAAGCAGACCGCTTGCTGCATCGATTATTTGAACGTTGGTTAAAACCTCGTCATCCTTCAGGACAAAGACAAATCCATTATCAACATAAACCTTTGAGTCGGTGTTTTGTTTTAGCAGCTCCCATGTGTTTCCACTTAGCGCAACCGGCCGTGTGAATATCTGCTCTGCGCTACCAACAGCTCCTGCTTTCATTCCGGTTTCGTTATAGTCCTCAATCAAAGAGTTGATCAAGTCGCGTGCGGTACTGCCCTCGGCCAATGTTCGATAGGTTTGCGTTCCTGCGATACTAAGCATCCCATCCATGGCTTGAATTTGCGTGATGATGTTTGTTCCCTCGCGCGTGGATCCAGCATAAGTCATCCGGCCGTCATATACCTTGTAAAGCGTATCATAGCCCATCTCGATTATGATGTTGTGAAAAGCCCGAACACGCCCCTCGTTATTTAGTATGGGATCACCGTTTGCATCTTCGGCCGGTGCGATGTCGTTCCAATCCTGAAATATACGATTGCGGCTTTCTTCATTCAGATTATAGATTTCCAAAACCAGTGGATTCGTGCTGCTGTTAATGCTGCGCGTCATAGAGAATTTTATGGTGAACGGAAGCTCAACAATAATGGGGTCACCACCATCAAACGGATATATCGTAACTCTGTATTGTCTGCCAAATTTTCTAGTCATCACTCAAACCAATCAACCTCGACTTGTTCAACATCGCTTTCGTCAAGAAGGAATAATGAGCTTCTTGTCGTCTTAAAATCGTCAATGCGGAATGGGTCTATTCCGTCAATGCTTATGCACGAAATACCGAATGGGATCTGGTCACGGTACTGGCGCAACATATTAAGAGAGTTGCACACCGGCACCCCTTTTATGCAAACATCGTTGTAAATCACATCAAGCATCCATCTGCGGATGCGCGGCATGAAACGAAGGCGTGCCTCGATGCGTATTCCGTCAATGCCGGTAAGTATAAATCGTTGGTTAGAGTTCTCGGTGATCCGGTTTATATATCTCATTGCCCATAACTCCATACATCCGTGATCTTGCTTAAATCGGTGACGCTTCCAATATTACCAATGCGTGCAGGCAAGCTTTTGTCCGGAAGCGTTTTACCTTGAATGGATCCGTTCTGTGTTTCGCTCTCGCCCTGCACGGAAGCGTCGCCCTGTTGACTTGCCCCTCTTGGGCTTGATGTAGCCAGCGTGCTTTCGGCAATGCGGATTTGCTTAAAGGTAACAATGAAGTCACTTACCAGATCACTGTTTTCTGCTTGAACGGCTGTGATGCCCTCGATGGCCATATTCGTTAGAAATTCCCATGGGGTTTGAACGCCCATTAAAACGCCTTGCTCCTGAAGGGCGACAAAGTATCGGTAAACATTTTGCTGTTGCGCGGCCTTGCCGGATCCGGACAGAGAGTTTTGAACCAGACCGAATATATCAGAGGCCGATTCCAGCGTCACCGATTCGATTGATCCTGACTGTATAACGTCCTGCACTTGCTGCGCGGCACTTGATAGCGCGGGGAGGTAGCTCGTAACATTCACCAGCTTTTTTGTCAGCGTTTGAGCCACGCCCTCTTCGTTTCCTTCAGGCCTGAATACCACCTCACCGGTGAAGCCTCTTAGTGATATTCTCTTCGGCTTAATTCCGATGTGGTCTTGTACGGCAACATTGGCCTCGGTGTAATGGTCGGTAATGTCGCTTCGTATATCCGCAATGGTTTCGTTTGCAACATCGAAAACATAGCCGCCAATTCCAAAGGCAGACAATGGCGATACAAGATACTTCTGCAAGCCGTCATTTAAATCATTCAGGTTAGTGATCGTCATATTAGTACGCTGCCCCTATATTTGTCTGTTGGGTTGCGCGAACCACCTCGTCAGCAACGGCTTTTGCATCACCGCGTGCGTGGATATTCTGGATGATTTGTTGTGGTGCGCGATGCTCTGCGGCCGGACGCTCATATTTATTTGTAAATACTGCGTAAGCCTCGTCCGCGTTTACGGTCTTTTTAAGTAGTGATCCAGCACTTCGCTCTTGTCCCTTGGTCAGCTCGTAATTAACAAAGCGCAGCTGCTCTTCAAAGGATGAATTTCTTATGTCTTTTCCTGACCATTTAGCAAAGTTTCTTTGCCGGTCGGGGTGCCATTGTGCGATTCCATAAGCAAGCCCACCATCGCCAACGGCCTGATGATCTAAGTGTGAGTAGCTTTCTATGGCCAGACGCTTAACCATGCCTGCGGCCTGTGCATCCGTCCACCCCATGCTTTTGAAAAACCGTCTTGCGTAATCTTGCCGCTGATGCGGCTTAACATTCTTTGGCATCTTGCCGGTCACGTTATCGGTCTTTGGCATATCAGACCCGCTATCGCCCCCCAGACCGTAAGGATTCCATTCGCCAATGCGGTCAGTCATTGCGCCTACAGATGAAAGAAAGCCCTTAAGACCGCCCCCGCGCTCTACTTCATCGTTCCATTCCTTCAGGAACTTTGCGAATATACCAGCCGGTGTTGATAGAAGATTGCCCTTCAGAGCCGTGAACTTGTTATCGATCACATTTAGCTCACGCGCATATGCCTCTAAATTCTGCAAAGCCTCCGGAGAGAACATTCCGTTTTTTGATGCGTCATTGATCTCTTTGTTGGTAGCAAGCAGCATATTAAGTGCCTGATCGGTACCCATGATCTCTTTTACGGCATCAACGGCAAAAACACGGCCATATTGAGCCTCTACGCGGTCAAAGTTCTTGCGTAGCTTGGCCATGACCTTTTCTGCCGAATTATCGCCTGCATCAATGCCAAAGAAAGCACCCTTGCCAGCACCATTATATGGCAACATTCCAGCATAGCGTGCCGTGTTCTCGTAAATGGATAAGGCGTTCTCAATGCTAAGATTGGGGTTTAATGTGTTCGCTACTGATGCAAACTTCTGTGCTCGATCCGTGGCCACCCCAAGGCGGGTCGATATGTTGTTGATGTTTACAGCAGCCTTTGCAGAGGCATCCGTCATGCGTTTGAGAAACCCAACGCCTCCGACCACTGCGGTGAACTTTAGGGCTGTACGCAGGCCATCACGAAGCTCCGAGTTGAACTCCTTAAGATTTCGATTATCTGACTTTACGCCAAGCCTTACAAAAAAATCACCTACATTCATTTTTCTATTCCTCTACAGACCTCTTGTTTAAAGTAAAATATTCCTCCTTGTAATCGGCCTCAAATTCCTCGTATTCCAGTATGGATTTAACCTCGTCTACTGGTGCCCTCATTATAGCATCTGGCGACCCTCCGTAATAACCTAACCTTGCTAACTTGATGGCGACAAAAAGCGCATCGTCATCAATATCTATTTTTGGGTGTCGTCTTGAGCCTGCTCCACCGCTTGCTGTTCGCCTAACACGGAAAACAGGCCTTCTGCTAAAGGGAGGTAATTAACCTTGATGCATTCAAAAACGATTTCGTAGTAATCAGCGCGGACGGCAACGTCATCAAACATGGCTTCGTTGATTCCCTCTTTATCGCGTGTGCAACGCGCCAAGCAAGGCCACAAAGCGGCCTCTAACTCTGGGCTGCTATCTACTTCAAACACGAGATCAAGCGTAGAAAGCAGGTTTGCGCTAAAGCTGAGTCCGGCAAGCTTATTGCTGCGAGAGAGAACGCTGTGGATAGCGGCCTTTAATCGCTTTGCATCAGCCCAAGGGGCAGGGTTAATAACAACCTCTGCCCCAGACTTTGTGGTTATCTTTTTGCTACTCATTACTGATGGCTCCGAATCACGTTAGCAAACACCATGGTATAGATAGCAACGGCCTGCTCGGTGTCGCCCGATACATTTTCCTTGCTATCAACTCTCCGAGTGAATGTTCCACCCTGCATGGTGTAGACATCACGGATAACGTTGCCTTGACCGTCACCCAGACGCTTTACGAACTCACCGGTCGCAAGTGATGTTGCAACAAAATCCTTCTGCATTTCAACCAGCTTGCTATTCATGAACTGATCGTCAGATGATCCGCGAATCAATCGAATAGTTAGCGTGGCGTTGTTGCCCATTTCGTTTTTAGCGTAGATAGAGTTTTTGTTCTTGCCGGTTTTCACCGCAACCAAATCATTGTTGAACGACAGGGATGAAACATCATCATCGGCCAAATCAACAATCACTCGATCATAGAGCGTTAGCGTGTCTTCTGCTGTCAATGTACTTACTGGCATATCATATCTCCTTATGTTTTTTTAATTAGTCATTCACCAATGCAATCACATCACTAGAGTGAATTGCGCCAGCGCGTTTAATTGCGATTTGAACAAGCGGTGCTTTACGAGCCTCGCGCTCAACAGCGGACTGCTCTGTGATTGGCAGGCTGTAAATGTAATACCCACGATCAAGAATGTTTTGTTTGAAAATCTCGGGATCACCAAACGTTTCTGAAGATGTCCAAGAGCCTGCAGCAATCGACAGGTTACGAACAAAGCGTTCACACACTTGCGCGTATGCGTTCTTCAATCCATTCATGCCAGCTTCGGTTTGCGGTACCTTAGTGTTGGTCTGGCGCAGGAAGTTAAAGCCTGCGGTTTCCAAAGCAAATTTGATCGCAAGGTTAGCATAAATATTGTCAAAGAAATCATTGCCACCGGTAGAGTAAATTGATGGCACGCCTTGGTAGCTAACATAAAGATCGATTCCGGCCGTTTCTGCTGCAGCGTAAAGCGTCTGCGAGATGTTTGCGTCCGGAGTAATTGTAGTTAGCTGCTTCAGATTCAATGTTTGCGATGTGTTGGAACCGCTAAAGTTCACACTAAATGCACGCCCAGCATATGCTGCCTTGAACAGGTTAGCCTCCTCCAAACCATCCGTGTAGAGTAAGGAGCGTGTCTTAGTGTTTCCAGATTGCTGTAGCGTTGTGGCAATCCCCGCAATATCGGTGGTGCTCGCAAAGTGATGTAGGAAAATGCGATCCTGTGACTGGATGCCATCAGAAACGGCCTCAACCACATCATCTTCCATGTTCAGGTTAGTGATAACACCGGCAAAAGAAACCGTGCCACCCATGCGTGCGATAGCCTCTAGGATTGTTTCACCGCTTGCGTCTGCGCCACTCGTTGCCGTTGCTGCAGATGCGTTCAGGCGTGCGGCCGTAGAAAGGTCGGTACCGGATCCACTTGGTAGCTGGGCAATCGTCACATCAGCATCGTCACCAACTTTTTTGCTGGTAATTTTGATCGTTGTGGCTGTTGCTGTTACGGTACCATTTACAAGCTTTGCCTGAATAACTGCCGCGATGTCTTCGAGGTCATCTGAGTTCGTGAAATCAAGGGCTGTAAGATCATAGTTAACGCCATCGATTGTTACGCGAATATCACCATCGCTGATCGCCTTTAGTGCCGTAACGTTGGCAGAAATATCAGCCGTGGTTACATCACCGCTGGTTGCGCTAACTGAGGCCACTAGGGGAATGATTACCAATCGGCCGGTACCGGTGCGGATATTAGGCGTTTGCGCGAATATGGCGTTTGCCATGGCCGCTGTGTCGCTGTTGGTTCCGTATTGCTCGGCAACCTGTGAAGGTGAAATATACACTCCAAAAGCTTCTGCATTGCTTGGCGTATCGGTAGTAAATAGCGCGAGGCTGTTTACATTACGCTCGGACAATCCAGAGGGTGTGTTGGTGATAGTAACGTTAATGATGTTTGAGATTGGTAATACGCTTGTCATGCTAGACCTCCTAAGTCAGTGTTTTCATCAATAGTAAATTCAATAAGGCCGTCTGCCTCATCAATTGTTTCCTTGTCATCCACGCGAGTGTCAAAGTCGTTATAGAAATCTCCGGAAGCAAGCTCGATCTCTTTTCTATACCACACATGGGCTGTTACTGTCACCGAAAAACGATTTATCCGGCTACCGCCCTCCGCTTCACTCGCGTTTAAAAAGGCGGTTGGCATTTTGAATATCTTGAAGTTTCCGGCTTCCATTTTCTGCACCGCATAAGTGGAGTTAAGCGCGGTCAGTATTTCGTAGCGTCTTGTAATCGCATCAGTGTTTCTGGAGATAATATCTATTTGAATTTGTTCCTGAGCAATCACGGTTTGGATTTCTTTTAGTCCGGTATCGTCATCGGTTGGCGTGCTGTATTTGTTCACCGAGAACGGCTTGCTGGAGATCATCCCCACAATTACAAACAGGCCATCACCCTGTGGTATCTTTTTATTTTGATCGCGGATCCAGACACGCTGGCTGTCGAGATCCATTTGATTGCCGAGTATATCAACAATGGTTTGCTCTGCTAAGGTTTCCATCATTCCTCCTCATAATCTGCAACGAGGTGGTATTCGATGTAATTGTTCAGGCTGTAATCTTTCAACGCCATGACCTTGTATATTTTTTCATTGTAGCAAATGCGGTCGTTGGTGGTTAGGTTCAGGCTACCGGAGAGGCAATGAATTTGCAGCCATTCCCAAGAACGCTGACCTTCCGGCTTCAGGCGCAACTCTTCTTTCGAAAGGGGCTGTATGGTTCCCTTAAACGTAACGCTCTCCATATCATCGGTGACAAATCCTTCGTCTATCGTCTGGGTCACTACCTGAAGTGTCAGGCTTTTAAACCATCCGGCAAATGCGGCTTTCATTTTTGGCATTCCGGATATGTTGTTTAATGTCTTGGCCATCATTCGACCTCGCTAGATATTGATCTGCGGAGCTGGCCGGTGTCGATCAGTGGTGCGCTCGATCCTTTGGCCTTTACTGTGGAAGATTGCAACGCTGGCCACTGACCGAATCCCGATGTTTCAAATGCTCTTTGCACAAGTGTTTCTGCAAACAAACCAAGGCGTGCGAGCAGGGTCTTTGTATCACCCTCTGCGATTAGCTCTTTGCTCTTTTCTGATTTAAGGAACGTTCCAAATTCATCTTGCCCATGGAGAAATGCGGCGCGCAAAAAGCTGCGCGGTGGTATGTTTCTGCTGTAAGAGCCTAATTCGTGGATGGCCGCCAGCTCACTATTTTTGATGCCGCCATCGCCACGCTGTGCATCCGATCCAAGCACACCGATCTTAACGCTTCCCCCTTCAGCAACCGAAGAGATCAGCTTGTTAAGCTTCGTCATATCGTATTCAACGTTTTCGTTTTTGAATGTATCCGTCATGGGTTAGTCGCCCCGCAGACACTTCCCACATTTCCAGCCAGAGCCGGTAAAATAAGGCTCAAATACTTCATGCCATAGCCGGTGTTAGTGAAGAACGAAAGCTGGGGGTCATCTAGGTACCGTTGAGGGATAGAGTAACTTTCCGACACGCTGCCAACGCTTCTTGAAGAAACAGGGTTGTTACCTGTACTCTCCACGCCCTGCAGGCCGGTGTTAATATCATGCACCAAATAATGTGCGGTAAGGTATTGATAAGCGATTGTTATGCCATCATCGCTAGAAAAAAGGGCTTGGTTCAGCATCATCTTTGCCTCCCCAAACGCCTTAGTTATATCTTCATCGAATATGTAGGTATCTGAATTGCTACAAAAGTTTGCATCATCTGGGGCATATGGGAAGTCCCTGCGAAAATAGGTTTTGAAATCGGAAACCGTTATCGTATCTAAATCCACAGGAACCCCCCTTTTCCAACCGCCAAGAAGGAAACTTTGTTATTCGTTATTGCCCTCGGCTGCAGCTTCAGCGATCTCGATAAGATCAGCCTTTACTGCGTCCGATGGGTACTCAATGCCAGCAGCATCAAGGTGTTCTTTAAGCTCGGCCACCTTCATGTCTTTGATGCTGACAGTTTCTTCGCCACCTGATTCCTCGCCTGAGAAATCCTTGATGACATCGTTTACGTCAACCACTTCATTTGGATAAAGCTTGCGTAAATACTTAGCCGCATCTTCCGTGAAGTTTGCAGTCGAACCAGCATCAAAGTTGTTGCCTTTGTACTCGATGGTGCGCTTGCCTTTGTTGTGTAATTTAACAGCCATTTTGCTATCCTTTCAATTATTATGTGAAGTCAAAATAGATCACTTCGCGAGGACGATATGCCTTCACGCCAGTGAACTGACCATAACCCACATTCTCAAAGTTGAAACCGTTAATTGTGTTTTGCAACGTTGCTGTGTAATCAACAGGAATATCCATGCGGATAGTGTCCTCGTCATAGTTAAGCAGCGTGTAACGGTTTTTATTCAAGCCAGTGATGTCTGCATTGTTCGCCTGATCCGCGTAAGCAACCGGTAGAATCTTAAAGTTAGGATTCATCGTTACCATTTGGAAAGCGCGAGTTAGATACTCAAGCTTAGTAACGTTCGGGTATGTAGCAGAAACAGGGGCAGCCAAGCCAACATAATCCGTTTCCGGAATAATGAAGTGCGTTGGATATGCCGTGTTAACCGCGTTGGTGCGGTATGCACTCACAACGTTCTGAACAAAAGTGTCAAATTCAGCAGCAGTCATCGATTTGATGTACTTTGTGATAACACTTGTGTTTGCAGTCACATCGCTCTGCGTTAGCAGGCCATTGGTTTCTGCATAGCCTTCCATGCCAAGAAACGCGATCTTTTGAATACCAAGATCCCAGTTCTTTTTACGGCTTTTTTCTTTGCTTGTCACAATGTCCCAGTTACCTGAGCGTGAAGCAATCTGAAGATCCATGAACGTCCAGTTAATTTGCTTTGCCCAGTTTAGGATTGGCACTTTAATAGAATTGATCGCGCTGTCTACTTCAGCAAGACGACTCTTCGCGTTACCGGTGTTAACCACACCAGTTCCAAAGTCGCCACCGATAGCGTAATCACGGTAAGTGAGAATCTCACTAGCCCACGCACCTTCACCAACGCGCACTGGCATATAATCAGCAAATGGGATCGTGAAGAACTTTTGCTCTACAACGCGCTTACTGATTGTTGTTAGCGTAGTGATGTCAACTTCGTAGCCGAGCGTGTTGCGTAGCTCGTTATTGTATTGAGCCTGCAGCACGTTTGCACGAGAACGCTCTTGTGCGTTCAGTACCACTGGCTCACCCTTGTCATTTAAAATTTGTGTCTTTTCCATGGTTAAAATATCCTTTCAGGTGTTAGTCAGATTATACCGAAGCAACAAGTTTCGGAGTGATTAGAATAACGCGGATAAGGTCACCGTCAGCGGCCGCCTTATCATATGCATAACCACAAATTGGGTTAGTGCCTGCGCTGGTGATTACCTTGTCGGCCGATACGTCATACTCAACGTTGGCACCGCGTGCGATAGCTGCGCCAGCCTCTAGGTAGATGGCAGTTCCCTGCATCGCTACTTCACAACGCTTTTCTGCTGCGTAGCTCACGTCCTTAACGTTGCGAGTAATGAAACCGAACGCGAATTGCGTGTCAGCCGTCATTGCTGTTACATCAGGGATTCCGTTATCGTTATCTACGATTTGCACACCTTGACCAGTGGTAAGGGCTGCAGATTCACCTTCCTTAACGCGAGCCGAAACTACGCTGCCGTGGAAGCTTAAATCAACCGAGCCTTTTTCTGGTGCTTGCTCAAAACTATTAATATTTGGCATTTTTTATCTCCTTAAAATTGTTTGTTACTAGGGGTTACTTCTTCAACGCTGCCGAGCCGTATGCTGACTGACCGCGTGCCGTTTGGTTCATGCCAAGATCAATGCTATTTACTTTAACTTTCTTGTTCTTGCCTGCATTTTTAAGCTCATTAAAATGATCCGACTTTGAGTTCTTTTTCTCATCGCCTTCATCTTCATTTTCTTTGTCATCATCTTCATTAGATTTTTCGTCATCATCAGAATCCGACTCATTGGCTTTTTCGTCTTTTTTGTCTTCTTCATCGTCTTCATTCTCCTTGTCGTCCTCGGAGGTGTTTTTCTTTGAAGATAGCTTGGTGTAACCCTTCACAAGATCGTTGATGCTCATTTCGTCATCGCCAACCTTAACCATGGTGTCCATGTTCACTTTTTCTTTTTCTTCTTCTTTGGCGTTGGCCACGGCTTTTACCATGTCAGAAACTTTTACTTCCTGAACGGTACCGTCATCATTTTTGATTTCGATCATTGTGTTCTCGTCAACTGAGTCCACTTCTTCCTTGGTGTTTTTAAATACTTTAAACATCGTTTTACCTTTCGTTGGTTTGGATAGAGAGTTTTTAATTTCTGCTAGTTTTAGCCTCTTAGTTTCCTGATAAGATTTGAAGTCATCGGGAGAGAAGATGGCCGCCTCCTCGTAACGCGGGTTAGGCACAAGAGCCAGATGCGTAAACTCACCGGTTAGAATCTTTTTGTCGTATGGGCAGTTGTGATAGGTACCGCCACCAGAAAATTGATCGTATGTATAAGCGTTGGAAACCGACCAGCCGTTGGCCACGGCCTCTAGCGCAATATCATCCGTCAGAATCATCTTAACCCAAAACCAGCCATCGGCTTCATTGTAGAAGCTCTCCACCACATAACCGTGTGATTGCTCTTTGAGGTTTTTTAAATCAACGTCTTGGTGGTGAACATAGACCGGCTTGCCAACAAAGCTCTTAACCATGTCTTTGATGCAATCGGCATCGATCAGGATTGTTTCGTCTTCATAGCCAGCGATTCCGCTTTCCATGTGGCGTGCATAATACATCTGTGGGTATTGCGATGCGTTTTGTTTTTCCGGTTTGTTCACTATGTCCCCTAGAAACAAAAAAAGCCGCCAAATCACCCTTCTGGGCAACTTAGCGGCTCGGTTTTTCCGACACCGTAAGGTGTATTAATCAAATTAACTTAAGGTGCATATTATCAGTTATTATCACCTTCGTCAACAGGGGGCAATTCTGTGCGCTCAATCTTGGACTGCTTGATGCTTCCTTTTTCCATCTTAATCGTGATGGTACCGTAGAGTTCACCGGCCATTTCATTCATGAGAAGTGAGGAAATCCAAGCGAGTTGTTGGTGGGGTGTGAGCATATACTAATCCAATACAGGGATGGCGATGCACCGGCAACCAAAGTCTTCCGATGGGTGGTTTCTTTTGCCGGTTCGTCTATCAGTTACAGGGGGGCTATCCCATGAGAATATCTTGCCATTTAGTTCCTTGTGGTCACCGCGCACGCGCTCGTCCCCCGATGTGCTCCAACGGTAGCGGGTCACGCCAATATCTTTAAAACGCTCTTTTTGAAACTTCGAGGTGAGCAGCGCGGTTTCCTGCCGTGCCAGAAACTTGGCTTTTCGCTTGCTGACTCCGTACTCCTTTTGAATTTTCTTTGCCACGCCCTCGGCTCGGTATCCGGCCATGGTGTTGTCGGTTATGGTCTTACGCATTTCCAATATCTGGTCTTCGGCAAAGTTGCGGACATACAGCTCCAAGTTTTCAGCCCATTCTTTGGTGATGGTGTCAACGGCCTGAGCCGTGAGCATGGGGGCAACGGTAATCTTCTCGCTCATTTTGAGAAAGTCGTTGTTCATCTTATCAACCGAGTGGCCATAGCCCTCCTTGATTCCGGCCTTGGTAATGGCAGAGTCAACATCCAAGCTGTCGAGCGTGCTGACCAACCGGCCGAGCGTTTTCTCTGACTTAGCCGATGCAAAGGCAATGGCGGATTGAACCTCTGACGGCATGGAATCAAACACCCAAGATTTACCAGCGCGTTTGTAAACGCCCCCTAGCTTTTTCATTTCTTTTGTGGTGGCCGCGTTGAAGCTTCCACTTAGGCCAAGGCCGTTAAATGTGATGCGGCCGCTTTTGATCGCTGCGATTAATGGGCTGTCACCAACATCGTTTTTTATTTCCACGCCTGATTCTTTAAACACTTCGTAGAGGGGCTTGAAAACTCCCTCCCATAAAGCACGCTCGATGCGCCTTTCAATATCGATCCAGTATTTTTCCTTCAGGGGGATTGGCGGTAAGTATCTCATGTGGCGGATCCTCGCGTTATGATTGCGACCCTTCGTCAACGGAATAGTCCTCACCGGCATCGATCGGATCACCGGCAGGGACACCCTCGTCAATCTCAACAGGCAACAAAGAGCCAACGTTTATTGATTCCTTGGCTTCGCTGTCGAGAATAAGGCCGGAGGTATAAGAGGCCACCACGCGGTTGAACTGGTGGTTCTTAACCTCCTCTTCCTCTTTGGCAGAAAGCATACGCAATGGCGCGAACTCGATGGCCATATCATCGGCCATGGTACCAAACATTTTCTGGCAACATAGCTGCAGAATATCCACCACGTTATATTTGCACTTAGCGCGGACTTCGCTCTCCACCATGCTGTTATAGTTTTCGATGTCGTCTTCACCCGAATTAAAGCCGGAGGCAGAAAGACCGAATAGCTTGGTAAGCGGCATCTTAAGGTCGGCCGCAATACCCTGCCGGATCTGCACAAGCACCTCTGACAATCCGGTAAAGGCCACCTGCTTTTGTTGGTAATCGTCTTCTGAATCCATGGTTAGGGCGTGGTTATGGCCTTTTAGCATATTAGCAAGCTGGATTCGCTCGGACAATTTGTTGGTACCATTGGCCGTAGCAAGCGAGCTGTTGAAGCTTTTGATTTTATACACATCGACCTTGGCTTCATCGAGAAGATCAAACACCACGTCTTGGTTTTTCATGTACTGATTGAGCGAGCGAACAAGGCGTTCAATTTCTGACATTCCCCAGCCGCGCAAGCGAGGACGGATGAAAGATGGTGCCTCCTTGCCCTCTACGCGATAAACTCGGCTGTTGTGCACCTTTTTGCCGTGGAAGTCATAGAACTCCGGCTCATGCTGAACACCGCCCTCTGATGCGTTTAGCTGGTCATCTTCAAGGCCAGCATATTGATCGTAAAGCTCCCACATATCCACAGCCCTAAATCCGAGGGGGGAGTTTTCATTAATGGAACTTGGGTTAAATGGCGTGGCCGGATCTTCATCGGTCAGAACAACGACTGCCGCGCCACCAAATAGTCTTGCCCACTTGTGCGCCTGCATGATTGTCCGGATAACGTTGTTGCGCTCTAAATAATTCATCAGGCGTTCGATGTCGTCACCGTCAAACTGCTCGGTTTTGATCTCAAAGCCAGCACGGAACGCATCGTCTACCGGCTGATCAATAAGAGTTTGAACAATGCCGTGCTCCACATACATCTGGCTTAGTAGCTGCCGGAAGTTGCTAATTAGGTACCATCGGTTATTTAGAAAAAGCGTGTCGGTTTGTGAAACTTGCTTGCCGCCCGAAGCTGGAAAGCCCATCCCATTATCACCGTATATGCTCTGCACTAGGCTGCTGAGGCTGTTTATTACTTTCAAATCATCGGGGTTTATCACAGAGGGGTCGTGCGAGTTTTCGGCCGTTTTTATGTCGCTCATGCTGGTGTTCCTTCAGGTGAGGTTTCGGTTAATTTAACACTTGCGGACAATTCTGTCTAGTGAGTTGGATTTTTGCCCCAACCCACAATTACAAAACATCGAAAATAGAAATGAAGCGGCATGGGTTAAAGCACATCACAAATGCATCGGCCATGTTAGGTGAAATAGCCCCGCTTGGTTTTTTATCCACAATGGTCTTGCGCTCTCCGTTGTCCTTGAACACGGCCTGCGATAATTCCATCTGCAGCTGGTGAAGTTTCGGCATCGTGCTATCAAGCGAGATTAGTTCATCGTGATCATATTTCTCTCCGAACTCAACGGCTCGGTATGTTTTGTAAAAACGCCTGCGCGTGCGATCCCAGCTTTGCGCCTTCAGATTTCCATATTGGTCTTTGTTGAGCGGTGTCTGGTCATCGAGCGGAATAACCCTGTCCTCCGGATCCAGCGGACTGGCACCGGCATTCCATGGGTGAACGGTAAGCGCGGGAGGAAAGCTGTCGGATTCTTTCAGGTTATTGATTCCGGTCTTGAAGCCAACACCCACACCGATTGAGTCATAATACAGCTCATTGATCCCCATCTCTTGGCAGGCTTTCACGGCTATCTTGGAGGCTTCACCGGCATCGCCACCCCAGTGTTCAGCATAATTACACACCACCCCATGACGACCCACCAATGCGTTTTTATCGCCCCCGCCATCGGCAACATCCTGTCCGGCTATCTTTGCACCGGTCGGCTCGAAGCCCAGCTTTTTATGCGCGTCTATCGCTGCGCGTACCCATGCGGCCGGTATGATAATGCGCTCAACGGATCCGCTATAATCCCGATCAACCTCTTGCGCGAACATATGCGCCAAGCCCTCGTCAATGGCTCGCGCCTTTCGCTTATCGTACCATTCCTGAGTCTTTGCGGGGTGATCCTTCCAATCAAGAACAAACACCCTCGTCTTGCCGCTTGGTATATCGTGGTCTGGCTCCCATATTTCACCGGCCATTCGCCTCCGGTAGAAAACGTTAGCGGTACCGCGCACACTGGAAATATCTATTTGCACATCGGTGTTGTCACCAAGCGCGGCCTCGATTAGCTCCGGCCTTTCATAATGCGCTGATTCATCTTTAAAGAAAATACTTGTCCGACCGCCACGGCCGATATTGTCACCGGCCTCACCGGTAATGGTCGAGTCATTTTCCGGATTGGTTATCTTCATGTAGGTGGCGTGCGCGGTCATGTTAAATCCTACAGGAATCATGAAGTCAGGCAGATATTCTATGATTTTACGCACCTTGGGGAATATGGCTTTCATGTCGCCCTTTTTATCCACATACTCCTCTTTTCGCGACCCCCAGCCGATAGCACTTCCCTCGTGGTATTTCCACATCCAAGCCGAGAACGCACAGCACAGCCATGATGCACCAACATCACGGGATTTTTCATTCAGGCCATTTTCCTTATTAATCCAGCAATCATAAAGCCATTGGATAAATTCGCGCTGCTTGGGGAACAGAATAAAAGGCATGATCTTTGGTGTTGGCGGCACCACGCGGGGGTCATAGGTAATGCAGAAGTCATTGATCCACTCGACCGGATTGTTTTTATAGAACTGGTTGACCTTGGCCAGAAGCTTAGGGTCACGTCTTAGATTGCTGTTTATTGTTGTTCGCCTGCGGAACTCGGCCGCATAATCTGGTGGCCAAGCGAACTCTGCGGTCACTGAGGATTCATTGATTTGATCCATGCCTCTTGCGCCTCTTCATCACTAACGTCTGCTACTGCAAGCGGTATGCCCTCATCGTTACCGTGGTGAATCACCGTGGTTTCTGACCATTTGGCAACGCGGCTTAGATAATACTCGATGGCTTTTTGGTTCATGTTATCCACATTCTTCATAAGCTTTCCGGCAACCATGGCAACGCCCTTTGCTCTTCCACGGTCGTATGCTTCGATCATATCGGGGCGATCAACCTGATAGGACATATAAGCGGATAGGCTCATATCAAGGCAGGCAGCAATTTGTGGCTTAGTTAGTCCGCGTGAGGCGTAAACCTCGATCTTGCCCAGATCAATATTACCGGCCTTGCTTGGCTTCCCCACTCCTCGCTTCTTTTTCGCGGTAGTCTTTGTTTTCTTTTTCGTACCTTTTGTAACTTTTTTTCCTGACATATTCGCTATCCTCCGATTTACCCTCTAACGCTGCGATGAAGAACTCCTCAAACGCTATGCGGTGAAAGTTAGGCGGCTCGCCCTTTTTTTGTTCCAGTATGTTTTCCATTTTCTAACGTTGCCTTTTTGCCGGTGAAGTCCTCCCAGCGTTTTACAATAACATCGCAATATTTAGGGTCGAGTTCCATGACCCGAGCCTTGCGTCCGTTCTTTTCTGCCGCAATGATGGTCGTTCCGGATCCGCCAAATAGATCAAGCACAATGCCGCCCTTTTTCGTATTGTTTAGCATTTGGTATTCGAAGAGAGCCACCGGCTTCATGGTGGGGTGTTCCTCGTTACGTGACGGCCGGTCGAACTCTAGCAAGGTCGTTTGTTTTCTATCGCTAGCCCATAAATGCGCGGCACCGGCTTTCCATCCGTACAGGCAAGGCTCATGCTTCCAGTGGTAGTCCTGTCGCCCCATAACCATGGTTTGCTTTACCCAGATCAAGCACTGGCGAACTTGCCACTCGATATCCGCACAGGCACCACGGAAGTTATACCCCTCCGAGTCCGCGTGCCAGATGTAGAAAACACCACCCTTTTTCATGAATTTATCAGCGCAGTTAAATGCCTGCTTTAAAAACTCCCTGAAGTTATCGTTGCTCATGGAGTCGTTCTCAATCGTCATGGCCTCTTTGGTTTTTCCTTCATAGGCCACGTTATATGGTGGATCGGTTAAAAGCATATCCGCTCGATCATTACCCATCAGTGCCTCGGCAAAAAGAACACCGGTGCTATCACCACACATAAGCCGGTGATCTCCAAGCAACCAAATGTCGCCTGTTTTTGTCTTTGGCTTTTTAGGCGGTTCCGGCACATCATCTTCATCGGTTAATCCATCCTCCGGCTCGTCATCAAGATAGCCTTTCAGTTCATCGTCATCGAATCCAACAACGCCAAGATCGAAATCATCGGCCTGCAGCTGCTTTAATTCCTCGGCCAATAGCTGCTCATCCCAACCGGCATTTGAGGCGATCTTATTATCGGCAATCACCAGTGCGCGTTTTTGCGCCTCTGATAGCCCCTTTAGCACAATACAGGGCAAAGCCCCCATGCCAATCTTTCTTGCGGCCTCCAGCCTGCCGTGTCCGGCTATGATTTGATTCTTTGGGTCGATCAGTAATGGGTTGGTGAAACCGAAGTGCTTAATGCTGGCAATTATCTGCTCAATCTGCAGCGGGCTATGCGTCCGGCTATTGCGTGCGTATGGCTTCAGGTTTTCTAGTTTCACGCTCTTAAGCGTGGGTAATGTTTCTGTTTTCTCACTTCTTGACATAACTACATCCTAAGCCATTGGCCGCGTTTTGTCTACTTTCCAATTAGAAAGCGTCCAATTATTGCTTTTATATTGCGCCATTTTTACGCTTCCACTCTCTTATTTTCCCAGTTGGAATAGGCACGTCAATCACTCCGGCCGAGCATAGTTGCCGTTGGTTTTGGAAAAATAAAGCGACCTCTTCGGGCGTTGGTGTTCCGACACATCCAAAGATATTAATTGATGACCAGCCGATGCCATTGCCACCACCCTCGATCATTTGAGCCTGAACAAAGGCGACTGCATCGATGTAGGTTAAAAGGCTTTTTTCATATTTACCCCTCAAAGCTTCGGGGTAAATGGCTGATGTGTTTTTGAAATGCTGGATGTAAGAATCAACCATGCGCCTGATATTCTCCTCACGCTCCTGCCATTTTTGCTGGACAGTAATATACCCCTCACCGGTTTTGGCATATCCGTCTTTGGAGTAACGCTGTTTACGTGCCGACTGGCAAGCAGACATGGCTTCGCTTAATTTTGGAAAATATGTTTTATTTTGTCTTAGTATTTTTACGGCTTCTTTAAGCTCGTTGTTTGAGAACTCTGCAAGGTCTTCGACCCATGCCTCAATTTGGAAATCATTTAAGTTTTTGCTGTAGAGCTTTTCAACTGGATCAATAATATTTTCTTTGATTCGTTGGAAGTGTTTTAAGCTGTCGGCTTTTTCGTCACGGATAAAATCTGCTTGGTTCATGACGCTTCTCCGTTTTCACGTTTCGCATCTTCGAGCATTTTTTGGTGGATCCTAGCAAACCTGTTTTCCCTCTCGCTTTCCGTTTCGACACCTGAAACTTTAGCAGAAGCTTCCGGCTCTGGCAACGGTTTTTCTCGATCGACTTTTGCTTGCATCACCGGCCGGTCAAAATACGACCACGATCCGATATCCTTGCCCTCCGATTTTTCAATCACCGGAATGATGTCGAGTTCGGCATCGCAACCTGCAGCAATCCATTTTTTAATCGATGAGGTATTTGTCGGTTCGAGCCTTGGGTGAATTTTGGTTCCTGCATCGAACACTTTTCTGAAGCTTGAATCATTAATATTAACGTGCGCGCCCGCGCTAACTCCACCATTACTTATATGTTCTGTTCTGTTCTGTTCAGCTTTCTGTTGGGTTTCCGCTTTTTTACCCACTGGGTTATTATCTTTATCTTTCGGTTTCTTAGGCCGTCCGCCTTTTTTTCCGTTTTTGCTCGATTTTGTGATTCTGGAGCTGTGTTTTTCGAGGGTGTTTTCGCAAAAAGTGTGAATTAGATAACCCAGTGGGTTTTCGCTAGGTTTAAAGAATTTTACCACATCATCGCGTATCTCAATCCACTCCTCAACACCCACTCCTACGATCCTAGAAATTGCCAAATCGTTATCCAATATGGGGGCTTTTGTTTCAATATAATGGTCTATTAATCTGCGATATGCACCGTCCTGTTTGAGCGTTAAATGCTGCGTATCGCCCCTATAAATGGCTGGGTACCACTCGTAATAAAAGTGTCCTGTTTTGTCTTTTGGCATGATTCATCCCTTTCTAAAAATCGTTGTCATCCCTAAAAAGTGACGGGGGATATCTATTCGGGATGAATAAATAGCGGTATGCCTACCGTCCCCCGCCTTGCCGATCCAATGGAGTAAAACCGGCAATTTCTTTGTTTCTTTAATCATTTATCTTTGCCCCTAGGCAAATAAAACTTGTCCTGAACCAATACGCCAATCCAATAATTACCGCAAGCGAAAGGTCGAACAATTGCTGCTTTTGTGGTTTCATTTTCTCTTAACCCCCATGTAATTTAGCTTCGAATAAATATCGGCCGGTTTGCGCTTAAAATGATTTGCGATGTCTATAACCGAATCACCTCTTTGATACATTTGCTTCATGAGTTCGGTATCGGCAGCGGTGTATCTCGATCGCTTTTTTCGCTCTTCCATATGGTCAGGTTCATCACCCAGACGCTTCTTTTTTATTGGAATAATAACTTCTGGCTCGATCTGGGTGGTTTTAATATTTTCCGATTTTTCAGTGACCATGGCTTCTGCCCTCCCTATTTTTTCACCGGCTCTTGACTTCACACCGTCTACGATGCAATCGAGCGCGTGCAAGACAATCGTGGGTGCATTTTGTCCTAAAATAAAGCCCCTAACGAGGCCGACATGGTAATCCTTAGCTTCCATTGTTTTCTCCAGTAAATAAAAATGGTTTAAATGTCATTATGGTGCCGGAACGACTCGAGTAATCCTTTGACGCGGTGAGCCGGACAATTTGGCTATCGTCTTCAAACAATATGCTGTTGCAGGCATCCAGCACGAGCTTCGCGCAATTATCAACGTCTGGCTTTTTTGTGTGTGGCATTATACCGGTCAGTGCTTGATCGGCCTTTTTTTTCGAATAGCTTTTTGGTACCGGAAAATAAAACTTAAGGTCAACAGCTAGGGGGCAGCTATAAATTTTAATGCCATTCTCCAACATGAAGATACGCATCTCTTTGCGGATTCTTTTTTTCTCTGCAGCTGATTTCTCCGGATCATATGTTTGAACAAATGCGTTCTTGCCCCGACCTCTTATTGAGAAGCGTGGGCGACCCTGCGGAACAGGATCACCCACTAAAATAAAGCGACCTTCATTGGTTGCCATATTATTTACCGACCGCTTCTTTGGCCTCGTCCGTAGCACCGGACGCTTGCTTGAATAATGGAAGGTCTGAGCAGATTTCCACATATTCTTTGGTTGCACGCTCTACCTCTGTGGCAGATTGGCGTTGCTCCATGCTGGAGCGCAGAGTCTTTACCGCCTTGCGAATCGAAGTCTTTAAAAAGCCAGATTTCTTTGCTTCGTTAAGTAGATCCTTCTGGCGGCCTCCAATATTCTCGCGGTCAATTTCCATCTGAGTGAAACGCTCAACATATTTGCGTAGCTCCTCGTCAGAGTTGTGACCCTTCATGGATTGTTGTTTTACTAGTTCATGGCTTTTGCTCATGGTTATTACCTTTCAATAAAATGCCGCTAATTTGAGTTGGCCAGCAGCGGTACCAATGACGATTTATATACTAAGGCTTGGCAAAAACAAAGAATGCAAAGAACAGGAAAATCCCGCCCCATAGCTTTTCCTTTGAGAGAAAGCACATAACAGCCAATAGCATCCAAAACTGAATCCAGATCATAGCTCTACCCTTTCATGTTGGAGTGATTGATAATACCAAGTGTGAAGGAAACCAAGCGGTGCTGAACGCATCATCCAAAGCCAGATCATACGACCAGACCGGCCGTTGCAATCCATAAATGGGTGGATGGCTTCATATTCCTTGTGGGCTTGATAGGCGTTTATTGTTTTATCCGGATCCGTGCCGCAATAATTGATACGCGCCAGAAGGTTCTCGAGTTTATTGCGAAGCAACGCTCCACCGATGGGCGGTATGTAATCACCAACGCGCACGTCCATTCCCCATTGATCGCGCAGCTTTGCGTCCGGCTGGTGAACCGAAATAAAACGCTCGATGTCCGGTATTGTAATAAATTGCAAATCCATGAATCTGCGGTGCTCCATTATTTGCTCGTCAGTAGCAGCATCCTTAATACCTTCGATCCGGTTGCTCTCATCGATGAATCTCAATATTTTTAATGCCTCATTCGAAGCAGCCAATGCCTCGGATAGCGTTTTGAGGTTCTTGTTATCTGACATAATCACCCCGCTGCTCCGGTGTGCATAGCTGCAGCTGCTCTGCCCAGTCCCAATAAGTGACCTTGCCGTTTGAAAGCTCGTAAATGTCCATGACATCGCGCAAAGACGGCTCTGCTTTGCCGTTTTTTAGCTGGCTTAGGCGATGTTGCGTAATCCCCAGCTGCTCGGACACCCATTTTTGCGTGCGGCCTGTTTCCTTTAACCATTCGTTTATTTTCATATGTCGCTCCTTTTCTTTTGACCTTGGATTATACCCACACTAATTTTAATAAAGCAACATCTTTATTTGTAATTATCTTCATTTATCTGGTTGACTAGGCAAACAATAATCTATAGTATTGTTCATGCCAGCGAATAAACCCCTAAAGAAAGGAACCAATAAAATGGCACAGAAACTACACACATACAAAGATACTCGCAAAAAAAACGGATGGATTAGCGGAGTTGTAAACGGCTTAGAATACGAGGCTAAGGTTTATGACGAGGTTAGCGAATATGGAATAAATAGCTGCCGAGTTAGCAAGCTTCGTGTCGTAGACAAAAGCACCCCAATATACAATTACGACAGGGGCTTGGATTTCAACAACGCCAACGAGTACCAAATGGCGGACATTAACCTTTTACTGGCATGGCTTAATAACCTTGAACCAGTATTTGAAACCGAGGAGGCTTAATCATGAAAATATTAGAGCAAATAGCAAAAGAGCATCTTTTCGTAGAAACCCTTGAAACACAAAACTCTGATTCACTAGATTTTCACGACCTTTCGGTTGAGTCTATAAAGGCGGCACTAGAGGCTGCATATAAAGCAGGCAAAGCGGGGGCAAAATAATGACTAACAAGATCGATGAGATACACAAAACCCAACGCGCTGTATTTGATGCCTTTGGCCAGCGTGTCGAGGTAGAAACCCGCGAGCGCGGATGGAACAGCAAAGACATGGGGGAGGCCAGAGATAACTACGAAGCGGCCGTTAACCTGTATCGCTCGAAATATGGCATGGAGCCGGAATATGGTGAGCGAGAAGAGCTTTTTACTTTTCCACTAAAACAAGCAACAACAACGCGGGTGATGATCATCTGCGGATCCAAGGAGGGATAAAACCATGAGTATAGAATTTTCAAGAGAAACAAAGCAATACGAATACACCGATTCAAAGCTAAGAACTTTCATAAGCATGGCCATCGGCCTAGTGTTCGTGATGTGCCTTTTGTTTGGCACCATGCAGATCGTAAAGCACATAGGCATGAAGGTTGGCGCAAAGGGTTATGTTGAGGATGCGCGGCCGGTATGGCTGCAGGAGCTAGACCAATGAATCACACACCCGCACCATGGGTTCAGGCAGACAGCCAACCCCTTCTTGTTTTTCGGGACAGTATGGGTGTTATTGACACCAACAGCCCAGTAGCTCGATGCGTAAATGAGGTCGATGCTCGATTGATTTCGCTCGCGCCAGAAATGCTTTGCCTTCTACGCGATGTTCACTCGCTAATAGACGATGATCAGATGAGGCAGCGCGTGGGTGAAATGATAATTAATGCAACAACATAGGAGTAATAAAATGCAAGATTCAACCGCCAAAGAAAACAGCCCGATTGGTCATAATCGGCCACCTACAGATGCGGAGCTATTAAAAGACAAGCTGGCCAGCGATAATGCTGCAGCTATAAAGCGCGCAGACGAACTGATCGAGGAGGCCTCCAATCTTCCGGACAAGGTGGAAACTGACGAACAAGCCAAGGCCGCGACCGATACAATCAAAAGCCTCATGGCCGCCAGAAAAAGTATCGAAACCATAAGAGTGAACGAAAAAGAGCCTTACTTGACGCTCGGCCGCGTGGTCGATGGATTCTTTAAGGAAAGCACAAACCGGCTCGATCAGGCTAAAGAAAATGCAAAAGCCCCGCTGGATTCATACATAAAGATTCAGGCAGAAAAGGAACGCCAGCGTAGAATCGAAGAGGCCGCCAAGCAGCGCAGGGAGGCAGAGGAGGCCGCCAAGATTGCTGCCGCTTTAGAAAAAACCAATCAGCAGGAAGAGTCGAGCCGGATGCGCGACCAAGCCACAATAGCAGAAATGGGGGCAGAACGCCTTGACCGGTTTTCACAGGCTAGTCCGGCCGACTTATCGAAAACACGCACCGGATCGGGGGCTTTGGCAAGCCTGCGGACGGTATGGGTGGGCGAGGTGATCGACCAGAAGGAGTTGGACTTAGGCTTGCTGCGGCACCATCTTTCACCGGATGCGCTGCAAAAGGCTGTAAACTCTTTCGTTAAAGCCGGAGGGCGAGAGCTTAAGGGCGCGAAGATATATGAAAAATCAGAAACTATCGTTAGATGATTGTTGATTGACTTATGCAGAATACTTCATATTATTCGGGGCATAGGAGGGTTGCACCCCTTCCTTTGCCCCTAACCAAAGCAAGGATAATTTGCATGGCTTCCAAAAGCGTTACATCATTATCAAAACACCGTCAAATAAACATACAGGCGGCTGCGATTAGAATTAAAAAACGCCCCTGCGAAATTAGAAAATCCCGATTTAGGGGGATGTCTGATAACTGCGTGATTTTACTATCCGTTAATGAAGACGGTTACGGGCGGGTGCGTGTTGCCGACAAGATGATGAAGGCTCATCGGGTAGTTTTTGAAAACCATAATGGCAAAATAGATATGTCTCTCGACATAGACCATTTGTGCCGTGAAAGGGGATGCATACAGCCACATCACATGGAGCAGGTCAGTCGTGGCGTAAACACCCTGCGCGGTGAAAGTTTTGCAGCTAAAAACGCCAGAAAAACCCATTGCATAAACGGCCATCCGTTTGATGATGATAATACACTGGCTACCTATAGCTATAAGAATGGCAAGCGTTTTGGCAAAGCCAGAAAATGTAAAAAATGTGCAACATTATCCACCAAAAAATACCTAGAAAGGAAAAGGAAAAATGACAGATAAACCACCAAACCCACCCGCATTTCCCAATCCGCTTGCCGCATCACCAGCAGGAGATATGCAGCCGCCCTATGATATGGGCATGACGCTTCGTGATTATTTTGCCGCACATTCCGGCATTACGTTTGACGATGCGGTAAAGGCCTTTGACCCCGATGTCCCCGAAACATTTGATGATGTAACAAAGCGTCTTGTTAAAATGCAGCGACATTATGCCGACCTTATGCTTGCTGCGAGGGATGAAGATGACAGATGATGCAAAAAAACTTTTGGCTTTTCTTGAAGCAAACGGTGCTGCCATTTTGGAGACAACCAATCCTTACGAGCAAGCTCGATTCAAGACAGTTAATGGCGTTTGCGTTATTTATAAAAACTCGAAGGGTGCTTGGTCATTCAGCAACGATCATGCGCGGGATGCTTTTTTCGCATTCAGGGACGGAAAAAAGTGGAGCGGAACAAAACGCCATCAGCGGGTTATGCGTAAGAAAATAGAGGATTCGCTTATTGAACGCGATGGGAAGATATGCTGCTATTGTGGCGGTGATTTTTCAGAAGCGCACCCGCCCACTCTTGAACACTTTTTATCTATATCACACGGAGGAAACAATCACTTTTCAAACCTTGCTTTATGCCACGAAGAATGCAATCTAAAAGCAGGGGATTTACCGGTTATCGAGAAAATGAACCTAAAACTAAAACCGCCAACAAAAAAGGAATAATCATGGCACAGAAACAAAATAACGAACACTGGCACGCAATGAGGCGGCAGGGAATCGGGGGCAGCGATGCCGCACCGGTTGTTGGTCTATCTAAATGGTCGACTCCGCTTGACATATACTTGGATAAAAAGGGCGAGCGCGAGCCTGTTGACGAAACATGGGAAATGAGCCGAGGCAAGGCACTTGAGCCTCTACTGCGCCAACACTATGCGGATACGACCGGCCGAGAGGTCTTTGTTCCCAACGAGCCTTTGAAGTGCGAAAAATACCCCTTCATGATTTACAACCCAGACGGCCTTTCTAATGACAATCGCCTGCAGGAATTTAAGACCGCTGCTTACGGTAGCGGCTGGGGTGTTGAGGGAAGTGACGATATCCCGACCGAGTACATCATCCAAGTGCAGCACGGTCTGATTGTTACCGGCCTCGAAATTGCCGATGTGACCGTATCGATCGCTGGCAACGAGCCTAAATACTTCATCATCAAAGAAGACAAAGAACTTCAGGAAATGATCATTGAGCGTGAGCATGATTTTTGGCAGAAGGTATTGGACAGCACGCCACCAGATCCAACCACAAACCAAGACGTGGCCAAAATATACAAGTCGGTCAATGGCGAGGCTATAGTGGCCGATGCCGGTGCGCTGGCGTTGCTCCATGAGCTGAAGGGGATAAAGAACCAGATCAAAGCCTTGGAGCTGGAAAAGGAAAGCTACGAGGTGCAGATCAAAAACTACATGAAGGAAAATGAGGTGCTTGTTGCTGAAGATGGCGTGACCAAGCTTGCGACATGGAAGCGGCAAAAGGGATCCACGAGGATCGACTCAAAGCTATTAAAGGCGCAAAGCCCCGATATTTATGATCTTTACAGCAAAACAGGTGATCCGGTTCGAAGATTCTTGTTGAAATAACCATATTTATAGTGAACATGAACAAGCCAACTTAAACCCAAAATAGAAAGGAAACTAAAATGGCAAATGAAATTCAAAACACAAAATCGGGAGAGGTGACTAAATCACAAAAAGCCGCTCCAACGGTAATGGCATCGCTTGAAGCCATGAAGGGGCAATTTGATTTGGTGTTACCCAAGCACATCACTCCGGAGCGCATGGTGCGAATTGCGCTTAACGCCATTCAAAACACTCCCAAGCTTGCCGAGTGCGATCAAAAAAGCTTCTTGGGGGCGATTATGCGAAGTGCTCAATTAGGATTAGAGCCGGACGGTGTGCTGGGGCAAGCGTATCTGATCCCCTTTTGGAATAACAGAAAAAAGCAAAACGAAGCCCAGTTTATTGTTGGATATAAGGGGCTGATCGATCTAGCCAGAAGAAGTGGCGAGGTGAGCAATATCATTGCCAAGGAGGTTTATGAAAATGACGAGTTCACGGTTGATTGG
This sequence comes from uncultured Paraglaciecola sp., assembly GCF_937123705.1. Taxonomy (GTDB): domain Bacteria; phylum Pseudomonadota; class Gammaproteobacteria; order Enterobacterales; family Alteromonadaceae; genus Paraglaciecola. The sequence goes on from NZ_CAKZKO010000044.1 coordinate 36,943, forward strand.
GCTGGTGAAATTCCATTCAGCCACAAGCCTTTAATGTCCGGAGATCGAGGCGAGGTTACACACTTCTGGGCTTTGGCTCGCTTCAAAGACGGTGGCTTCCATTGGGATTATATGACAAGGGCAGAGGTTGAAAAAGTGCGTGATAGCGGTAACGGAAAAAATAAAGTGTGGACTGACCACTTCCTAGAAATGGGTAAGAAAACCGTAATCAGACGCATTGCAAAATACCTTCCAATGAGCGTGCAAAAAGCAACGATTAGCGAGGACATAACCGATGCCGGAAAGTCCGTAAGCTTTGATGCCATGGGCGAGGTGATGGTTGATGGGGAGTACAGCCAAGTTGTTGAAAACGACACAGCCGCAACCGGTAACGAGGGAGTTAAGCAAAAACTCGCCAAGGCAAATGATGCCGGTGCGGATCCCGACACAGGAGAAATAAAGCAAGACACTCCTGCAGAGAAAACCGAGCCGGATAACGTACCGCCAGCACTTAGAGGAATGGAAGAGGAGAAGCCGCAAGCCGATTCGGCAGAGCTTACCGATATGATCCCAATACCGCCCCATAAAGGCGACTCCTCCAAGCAGGATATAGTGGCATGGGCAAACCTATTTGCCGAGCGATGCCGAGGAATGAAAAAGGTGTTTAATCTTTCCGCTTTGTACTCAAACAACGTAAGGGTGCTGAATCAAATAGAAACCAGCCACCCAGAGGAATATCGACTTTGCGAGGATGCCTATGCTGATGCGGCCGAGCGCATTAACAGCCACAGTCAGGAGGCTCCTTAAATAGCAGATTCCCCCAAATAGGGGGATAGGGACACCGGCTCTGGGTTTCGTTGGCACGTTTACCTTTCTTTGTCGGTGTCCCGCCTTATAGCAACCGCCAACTAAAAGGAATATACCATGCCAAATTACAATGATTACACCCCCGAAGCATTGCCGCTAAATATAGCGCGGCAAAATTCAGACCAGCTTAGTGCCGAGTTCATGGAATGGCTGCCTGATAATCTACACATATACTTGGCCTTTGAGAAGGAGGCCACGGCCATATTCAATAGCGGCCGGTCGCATTATAGCGCGAGAACCATTGTTGAGTTCCTTCGACACCACACCGCGATAGCTGAAAAGCCGCAATGTGATTGGAAGATAAATGATCACAGCGTGCCGTATCTGGCTCGCTTATTCGATATGTGCAACCCGTCAATGGCGGGTCTTTTTAATTACCGGATACTGACAAAAAAGAAGGCTAGCGAGTTATGAGTCTTTTGAAAATTTCTGGAGAATCTAAGGACGGCAAGATGGTCTTGGGTGGATTTTTTGCGTTGCGATCAACACATGGCATTCCCTTAGAAGAGATGCTCATGTTCGCTAGAGATAATGACATACTTATTGACTGGGAGGATTTTATACAATCAGCCATTAGCGAAGGAATGAGCCCCAGAGGAGTTGCTTCGACTATTGATGCCGCATCAACAGAAATCTTCGGAATCCACCATGCAAGAGAAATTAAGCGAAGGGCGAGGCACATAATTATCGATGTTTTAGAAAAAAGAAAGGCAATGAAGCATGGCCAATAAAACACAAAAGGCTTTTGAGCAATGGCTCTTGCCAAGCGCACCCACTGACTTAGATAAAAGCGCATTATGGACAAGAAACGGTGAATACGATAACGCCAACACAAGAAGCTTACATCACGCTTTCAAAGCAGGCATAGCACATGCTCATAAAGAGCTGATGAGTGATGCGATGGTGGAGCGTGTGGCAATGGCAATCTACACTCACCCAAATCTAAGAAGTCTGAGTAAGTATAAGGGCAACTACGCTGCCAAAGCAGCCATAAAAGCAATCATAGAGGAGATTAGCGATGATAAGTGATTACGAAAAACACACCTTCATGAACTATTGGAGCAGGGGGCTGTGGGATCTACGGCCGGAGATGAACTGCAAGCCGCTTGACATAACAAAATATGCGGAACGGATTTTTGATTGTGCTTTCAACCAAAAAAATGTGGCAATTTCTCTCGATGATTTAATAGACGAGATGAAGCCGCTATTTAATGGGCGGCCAAAGTTTATCCGGTTAAACCGTAGAAGTCCTAAAGACTCGCTGGATGGGGGGTATGTTAAAACCCCAGAGCAGGCAATTGATGTCCTTACATCATCAATTCGGAGCATGGATGACATATCGTATTTGCTTAACTACCAAGAGCAAATAGTTCTTTATTCATTCGATTACTGGAACATTGCCTGCGACAAAGAAATCCGGTGTTTTGTAAAAAACAACAAGCTAATCGGAATTAGCCAATACGAGCCATCGCGGTACAAAACATGGCCTGAAGAGGACGTGGAAGCACTTACCCATAGCCTTTCAGAGCTTTCAATAAAGATAATGGAAAACACGCCTCTTGAGAGTTTTATATTTGATGTTTTTGTTTTTGAAGGAAATCCTTATTTTTTAGAGATCAATCCATGGGGGCTTTCAGATCCGTGTTATTTCATTACATACGAAGCTGTCGAAGCCGGAGGCTTTGCTTACCAGAAAACAGTCATCGAACCTTTAGCAAAAGATAGAGCAGAAAAATGACTGAATGGTGCAATGAATATACTGTTATCCCCTGCCTTCACCTAGATACAGGAAAAGAGGTTTATCAGATAGTGAAACTCGATGGCCATAGCTTTCCTGAAGCTGGGGTATATTCAGATCGAGATAGAGCGCAAAAATTAGCAGATGAACTTAATGGAGAAAAGGGAAGAGAAAATGACCAATGAAAAGATGTTACCGAGCGGGAATAATACGCAAGAAAACAGCGAAAACAAGCGGAATACTACCGAGCGGGAATGCTTTGTCCATGCTACAAAAAAAATGAACGGAGAGACCATACCCCACGGATGCCCAGCTGACTGTGAGGGCAGAGGGCTTTTTTTTGATGAATCATCTTTAATTGAATCAATCAAAGATACTCACTGGAATAATAAACATGATTATCGTGATTTACGAGAGTTTATGCTGTGCTACCTCTTACGAGCCCAACCCAAAGCCCCATCCGTATCGGAGGAGGAGTTGGTAGATGATATAGGCGGTTATTTGCGTTTCATTGATGCGTTAGGATGCCCCCATGATTGCTGTGAGAAAAGCCCGTGTAGATACTGTGCTTTAGCAGATAAACAGGCAAAGGAGCTGGTGAAGTATCTATCCGAGCGTGGCGTTATTAAGGTGGGGGAGTAGGCTATGGCAGCTTATTACAATGAGTTTAACCCGCAATCCGCACATATATTACGTCAACTTATCAAAGACGGGTTAGTGGCGAGCGGCGATGTAGACGAAAGACCAATACAGGAGGTAACATTAGATGACTTACGAGGATACAAACAACACCACTTCTTTGCAGGGATCGGAGGGTGGTCTACCGCACTCAGACTTGCGGGTTGGCCGGATGACAAACCCGTATGGACAGGAAGCTGTCCATGCCAACCTTTCAGTTCTGCCGGACGACAAAAAGGTAAAGCAGATGAGCGCCACCTATGGCCGGTCTGGTTCAGCCTCATTAGCCAGTATCGCCCTACAACAATCTTTGGAGAGCAAGTTGCGACAGCGATTACCTACGGGTGGCTTGACGATGTTTATGAAGGGTTGGAAGCGGAAGGTTACGCCATCGGGTCGGCTGTATTGCCAGCTTGCAGTGTTGGTTCGCCTCACAAAAGAGATAGATTATGGTTTGTGGGGAACGCCGAACTGCCTAGACCACATGAAAGCCAGAAGTTTAGAGGCGTTAGAACGGGCGAAAAAGGTGGCAGGATGCAGCAATCTAAAAGATCAAATACATCCAGCAATGTGGCCGACACCAACGGTGAGGTATTACAAGGACACAGGAGATTTGAGCAAAGGCATGATTCGCAAGGACGAGAAGTTGCGCAACGATACCCTTGGCAGAGTGGCGTATGGATCGGCTGCCCAGACGGGAAAAAAAGGGTCATTGAACCCAGCATTCCCTTGTTGGCTCATGGGGTACAGCACAGAAATCCTATCATCCATGCGCTTGGCAATGCAATCGTACCGCAAGTAGCTGCGGAATTTATAAGAGCAGCCAAACAACCAACAGAGGAGTGAATGATATGGTGAATGTTTTTGCAGGTTTTGAGATACACACAGCAAGTGAGATTGATATTGCCGACGCTATGGAACACGGTGAATCAGTATTCGCAGAGGATAGCGGTGTTTCTTTCCAAGCATTCAAACATAAGGGTAATATTTATATTGTCGGAATGATGGAGGAAAAACCATGACCAATAAGCAACAAACGATTGAGCTTTTGCCATGCCCCTTTTGTGGAGAAGCACCAATTTTGGCTAGCGGGTACAATATTGAGGGTGCTTACATAAGCTGTACCAATCAAGAGTGCTGTTGTATGCCACAATCAGACGCAACAGCTACCTCTAATTCTGATGGTTCACTTAACATTGATGAGGCTATCGGTGAGGTAATAGAAGCATGGAATACCCGCGCAACAGATAAACACCTCCCCGCATTGGTGGAGGCTTTGGAGGAGATATCACGATGGGCTGACAGGAACTATACGCAGAGGCTTGGTGATATAGCCAAAAAAACCCTAGCAGCCCTGCCACCAGAATTGAGGAACAACTAACAAAAACCCGCAATAATGTTAGCTGTGTGAATCTAAGTAACGCCTACCAATCCAATTTGGAACCTTAAGCATATTCCCATCTTTAGCAGCCCTACGCATACGCATACAAAAGGGGCAGTGTTCGTAATTCTTCTGCACTTCTGCTCTATATCTTATACATAACCTGCATAGCATTTTATCTATGATTTGCTGTTTATGGGATTTCATCAGCAAGTAGGCTTCATAGCACCGCCAGCTAATCCACCTTTAATGCAATAGCCATCTTGATACATATTATCCCACGCAATCACACTTGATGAATTCTGGCTCGTGCAGCTTCCGCATAACAGGATAAACAGAAAGCAAATCGCTAATAGTCGAATCAGATAAATTAGCCTTTTCCAGTTCACAGAGTGAGCTACACGCGAAATAGTGTGGCTCAGGGCAAACATCACTTATCGGTAACGAATTGCCGCATCCACTCAAAACGCTTAGACTTGTCAGCATTATAAGGTGTTTGCTTGTCAATCTTTTCATGCCGCTTCCTCACTTTCACTTCGTGTTCTAATTGCTTTACCTTCACCTCGGCTACGCAATCACGCTTGCCGTTATAAGTACCGATCAAATAGGCCGTAGGTATTGCTGCAATCAGCAGCCCTATGACAATGTATTTGATGTTGCTTATAATCCAGAAAGGCATAGCGCCACCTCGTCTTGCCTGCGTTTGTAAACACCCCAGCAACCACTTCTACGTGGCCTGCAATCTTTACCACCAGCTTTGAACCATAAAAGCATAGCTTCACAGCCGCCCTTAATATCGCCCGCATTTGTCCTTTTTAGCGTGGTAGAGCGTGAATAGCCCCCTACCCCTATATTGTACGCAAAGGATGTGTGCGCGGCTAATACATGGGCGGTGACAGGTACTTTAATTAAAGCCTGTACGTTACTCATAAACTCGCCAATGCGACTTTTGCTCATGGCATCACATTCCGCTTTGGTTTTAACCATGCCCTCGGTCACGCCATGTGTTTCACCGTGGCAGATTGTCCAGACACCCACCACATCTTTATAGGCCTCTAGGCTTTCACCTTCGCGCAATATGATAAATGGCAGAGCAATAAGCAGTGCTGCGCCCGCAACGCCACCGGTTGCAACGCGTTTCTTTTTGCACCACCTCATGAGGCCACCTTATCTACACCGATAAACCAGTGCAGGTTTTCAAAAGGCTTAATGGTTTCTTGTAACAGAGGAAAATCAAGGGGTTTGGCAACAAAGGTTTCAACCCCTATTTCTTTTGCCCTCATGACTGTATCGGTTTCTTTTGTACCTG
>NZ_CAKZKO010000045.1 GCF_937123705.1 uncultured Paraglaciecola sp.
TGAAGTAGGCGATCCGAGTGTAACTCGAATATTAAAGCACCTTAATCCTTCTTTTCAATATCAAATTCATAAAGCTTTTCAAAAGGACAGCTTAGATATTACGGTTAAGGATAGGGCTTTTTTGGTCAACCTCATTCAGGAGATGGACAGTAAGGCAATTATTATAACACATGGCACAGATACCATGTGCGAGACTGCTGAGCACCTTATGGGAGTGGAGGGGAAAACGATTGTGATTACTGGCGCGCTCTCACCGGCAAGATTCCGTGTGACTGATGCGGTGTTTAACCTAGGCTTAGCTATGGGGGCAGTGCAGTCAATGCCCGCGGGAGTTTACATCGCCATGAGTGGAGAGATATTCACCGCAGGAAATGTGAGAAAGAATCGCAAGGCTGGCAGGTTTGAAAAAATCTCATGATTGCTAAGTAAGCGAAAAAAAGCGGCAACCGAAATGAATCCGGATGCCGCTTTGAAATTCTGTTAGATAAATTGACTACCCGTAAACTGATTCTTTCTTCAGCTTTTTGACGATTAGGTAATAGAACACTGAGCGGAGTTTCTGTCTGTTAGATGGACCAATTTTCTCAATTGCGTGAGCGATGGCTTTATCTTGTTTTGCTTCGTCAGTCTCACCGAGCTTTTTGCTGATGAAGTTTTTCTTGATCGTAGCTATCTCTTTAGCATCACGTGCTGCTATTAGCTTGCTGTCTGCCTTGTAGAGAGCTGGTCCTAGTCCTCTGGCTACTTTCTCTAGAAGTTCTGCATTGCATGGAATCTTCTGAGCCTTCATTTGTTTTTTTGCCGCTTCTATAGCGTCGTCTAGTTTACTCATGGTATGTCACAGTCGCACACCGATTGGCGTAGTGGAAGATAAAATTTTAAGAAGCTTACCTTCAGAATCAATAAATAAAAAAGCTCAATTTATTGAGCAGACCAAAACGAACAAAGCTGTTTTTTTATCCATGCTCACAACCTATGGTGTAAAACAAAACGAGTATAGCGGGATGGTACAGAACTTTTTGGAACAGGATGTTTTATTTGAGAATTGATATGGACAGGATAGAAAAATATCAAGCAATAATTGTAGGAGGTGGCTTAGCGGGTTTGTCGTTGGCAATCCAACTAACTCAAGAAAAGCGTAGCGTTTTACTAATAGAAAAAGGGGATTACCCACGACATAAAGTCTGCGGAGAATACATCTCATTAGAAAGTTGGAACTTCGTAGAGCGATTGGGTATTCCATTAGGAGAAATGAATTTACCCATAATAGACTCTTTAAAAATTAGTGCGGAGAGTGGTTTGCAGTTAGAGTCAAAATTAAATTTTGATTTAGCAGCCATAATTTGTTCATTTTTTGTTTTTGTAATTATGTATTGTATGGCCAAGCCTATGGTACTAATTGATAGATTATCAGTTAAATTATCAAAAAAATTAAATATATACCCAATCAACTTGAAGATGCAGGCTTGAACACCTGAAAATTGTCATTGATTCGAGACGTCAACGAACCTGCAATCTCTGGAAGAGCTACAGTAAAAAATTGGTCTATGGCTTCCTTGAAGTCACGTTTACTTTTGAAGTAAACGTTATTCCTCGACTTCTCGTTCATTACCTTCCAAAGCCGCTCTATCGGATTGAGGTTTGGGCTGTATGGTGGAAGGTAATGCAGCTCAATATTAAGCACAAATGCCGCATCTTTAACTAAATCACTGCGGTGATATCCTGCTCCATCCAAAATGATATGGAGCTTGTGATTTAGCGGGTAGCTCTCTCTGAGTTTGCAGAAGAAACGGACAATGTTTTCACTGTTGATGCTGTCGTAGTCACTAACAATGGTTGACCCAATATCCGACAGGTTTAGTGCGCCAATAATATTCAGTCGGCTACGATTACCTGTCGTTTCTAACACTTTATCTTGACCAGTGCGTATCCAACCATGGGAGATTTTGGTCGACAGTGTTGGATGAACGGCATCGATAAACACTATCGACTCATCCTCGCCGCAACTTGCCTTTAGGGCTTCGTAAGCTTCGATGAACGCTTGCTGTTTTGTTTCATCAAACTTGTGTGGAACACCTTTTGGTTGCTTGTAGCTGAAACCATTGTGGTGAAGCCATTTATTCATGCCTGAAACCGTATAGCTAAGACCAAACTCCTCCTTAACATACACGACAATTTGATGAGTATGGGAATAGGTATGCTCAGTCAAATGTTCGATAAGCTGCATAGTCTGCTTAGCAGAAAGTCGGCTCTGGCTACCACCATTTTCAGGCTTAAGCTTTTCAGAGAGAACATAATCACTGAGGTGACGAGCGACAGTCGATTCATGAATACGAAGGGCTTGAGAAATCATAGCCTGACTCCAACCTTCAGAAGCAAGTAACACCGCTTTAATGCGATCGCATACTCGACTATCACGAGTAGAATCGTGCATCTGCTCGAGTTGCAGCTTTTGTTGAGGAGTCAGTGTAATTTTCATGGGCCTTAGCATGATCCTGATTTTATCGAAAATCAAGCACCTTCATTGATCACGGGTATAATGAGTATCTAGTAGCCTACAAGCGCTGTAAACCAACTAAATCAAGTTTTCATTGGATATCGAGTTCGATGTTAA
>NZ_CAKZKO010000046.1 GCF_937123705.1 uncultured Paraglaciecola sp.
CAATGGTGGTGGTTTTACCTGTGCCTGTTGGCCCCATCAATGCCACTACTCCTGGTTGCGACAAAATATCGTCATCTTTGGTTTGTAAGCGATTAGCCAAAAGCTTCAGTAAAAATAACCATGACTGTCTTTCATCTGCCGACTCTGGTGCATAAGACACCACTTCTTCTGCAAGGGCTTCAGAAATACCCATTTGTTGTAGCCTTTGTAACAAATATCCATGGAGTGGATGTTTTCTGTTTTGTTCTTGTTCGATCAATCCAGATACTTGGAATTGCAGGATATGCCGCAAAGATTTTAATTCTTGACGCATTTCTTTAAGATCATCTTGATTTGAATTCACTTGCGGCGCTGTGTCTGCACCATCCGTATAGGCTGTCGTCTTAATTTCTGACGTGGGGTTAACGCCCTGAATAGGTGTGGGTGTGGGTGTGGCGGTTTGAGCTTGTTTTTCTAAGAGTGCCTTTAAGCTATCAGGTGCAGTATCACCAATGATTTCACTTAGTGTTGGTGTTTTGGGCGTTTTAGCAGGAATAGTCACTTTATTAGCCGCAACTTGAGGATCGGGTTCTTTATCATAGGCCACCACTAATTCAATGCCGTCAGCATGTTTTTTATTAGACATAATAACTGCATCTCCACCCAACTCGTCTTTGACTTGCTTGAGCGCTTCTCGCATATCTTTGCCATAAAAACGTCTGATTTTCATATATACCCCTTAAATACCAACACTTGCCTATTGATTCCGTCAGTTTATTGACCCACGGCACTGACAATTTTAATTTGTTTGTCATCAGGTATTTCCTGATAAGACAACACATGTAATCCACTCACAGAGTGTTTTAAGAACTTTGACAGCACCGGCCTTAACATACCTGAAGTCAATAAAACTGCAGGTTCACCGGCTAACTCTTGTTGCTGCGAGGCCTCAGTCAATGACACTTGCAAGCGTTCAGCAAGACCCGGCTCAATACCTGCGCCATCTGGACCTCCTGCTTGAAGTGATTGGTGCAACATCTGTTCCAACTCTGGAGCCAAAGTAATGACAGGTATCTCAGCCAAGCCACCATTTATTTCTTGTACAATCAAACGTTTCAGTGCAATGCGCACCGCAGACACCAATACATCAGGATCTTGGCTTTTCGGACCAAACTCGCAAAGTGTTTGCACTATGCTGCGCATATCTCTAATAGGAACGCCTTCGTAAAGCATGGTTTGCAACACCTTAACGACCGTACTTAAAGGCAATATGTCTGGCACTAAACCTTCCACTAATTTGGGACTGTTCTTTGCAAGTAAATCTAACAATTGTTGCACTTCTTCATGACCTAATAATTGGTAGGCATTATTAGTTAATAATTGACTTAAATGTGTAGCCACTACTGTCGCTGCATCCACTACTGTATAACCTAGAGTTTGCGCATGTTCCCTTTGGTTCGCTCTTATCCAAACGGCGTCGAGCCCAAAGGCAGGGTCTTTGGTCTCTCTTCCTTCTAGTTTTCCAAACACTTGCCCAGGATTAATGGCTAACTCATCGTCATGACTTAGCTCAGCTTCACCCACATTAACGCCCAACATGGCAATGGTGTAGTTATTAGGGCTTAAGTCTAAGTTGTCTCGAATATGAACGGGGGGGATCAAAAAACCCAATTCTTGGGATAGTTTTTTCCTGACACCTTTAATGCGGGTCAGTAACTCGCCTCCCTGAGCTTTGTCGACTAGAGGAATAAGCCTATATCCCACCTCTAAACCAATAGTGTCTACATGCTGAACATCATCCCAACCAAGCTCTTTCATTTCTAATGGCTGTTGATTTTGTTCTGGTAAGGTATTGACAACTTCTGTCTCATTAGCGGCTTTTTGCGCACGCCATTGGTCATAAAATGCAAAGCCGCCCACTACCGCACTAAACCCCAAAAACGCAACGTGAGGCATACCTGGTACTATGCCCATGACAAATAAAATAGCCGCTGTAATATAAAGCGCTCGTTGATTACCCAATTGCTTGCTTAACTCTTTGCCCATTTCTTGGGAGTCATTTTCCCGCGTCACTATTATGGCGGTCGCAACGGATAACAGAAGTGAAGGGATTTGTGCGACCAAACCATCACCGATAGTTAGTAATGTATAAATTTCAATTGCTGCACCAAAATCCAAATCATGTTGGATCATCCCAATAAATAAGCCTCCTACTATGTTAATTAACATAATAAATAGGCCAGCAACGGCATCACCCTTTACAAACTTAGAAGCACCGTCCATCGAACCGTAAAAATCCGCTTCACTGGTAATTTCGAAACGGCGCTTGCGCGCCTCATCCGAATCAATAAACCCTGCATTTAGATCTGCATCTATCGCCATTTGTTTACCGGGCATTGCATCCAAGGTAAAGCGAGCACTCACCTCTGAAATACGGCCAGCACCCGCTGTTACCACCTTAAAATTAATGATCAACAAAATAGCAAATACCACTATACCTACCGCATAGTTTCCACCTATAACAACTTCACCAAAGGCTTGAATAACTTTACCTGCCGCGTCTCCCCCTTCGTGCCCTTCAAGTAAGACTATGCGAGTAGAAGCCACATTGAGCGCCAATCTCAATACAGTGGCAATCAGCAAAACTAAAGGAAAAATACCAAAATCAACGGGTTTTTTAGTAAACACTGAGACCAAGATAACAACTAATGATAAGGCAATATTAAAGCTAAATAGAATATCCAGTAAGAAGGCTGGCATGGGTAGAATCACCATCCCCATAATCGCTAATAAGACGACCGGGGCGCCTAAGCCAGAGGATATAGATTTGAATTGGTTTTTATCAAACCGGCCGAAATATGATGCTAATTCCATAAACGAAATATTGACGCTTTGTTAGTGTAGAGTGAATATTTTCAAACAAAGCAACATGTGCGCCAAGTATTTACTTAGCGACAAATTCGATAAGATCACTTCAAGAAATACAAGGCCAGCCCGTCAAACTTAAGTTCTGATACCAATCCGTTTATTTATGACCAATTAGTCATATTTTTGGATTTTAGATATTATTAAGTTGGCACAAACCTGTTGCATTGGATAACATACTCATAAAGGGGTATTGAAACGATAAGGAGAGGTTACTTTAAATAGTTAGTAGTTAGGAAAAAGCGTAGAATGGTCAATCGGTTTATTTTAAGTGTACTTTGGGTTGTTTACACATTCACGATACAGATCCCTCCTCTTTTAGCTGCAGATACATCCAGTACCATTACCGGCACTATTACTTCATCAAAAGGCAGATTATTGTCAGAAGTAATGATTCAAGCAATACACACACCTTCTGCCACAATAAAAACATCCACAACAAACCATGCTGGTAAATATAGCTTACGGGGATTACGCGTAGGTGGCCCCTATACCCTTATTATTTCATCTGACCAATACACCACCAAAGAATTTCATGATGTGTTTTTACAGATAGGGAAAAACCTGAGGCTGTCCACATCCTTAGTCCAAATATCCGAAACTGAAACCATTGAAATCATTGGGGATCCGCCCCAATCAGAAAACCATGGTTCTTACGGCGTTTTTTTAGAGAAAGGTATTGAACATGCCGCTTTGGTTAGTCGAGATTTAAAGGATATTGTGCGTCAAAATCCTCTGGCAGTAGTTGACGTAACCGGTGTCGAGTTAAGTATTGCAGGAAGTAATCCAAAGTTTAATTCCCTCACCCTAGATGGTGTGGCGATCAATGATACTTTTGGTCTCAATGCAAATGGTTATCCCGCTCAACGTCCTCCAATAGCAATGAATGCTATCAACCAGATATCCATGATGTATGCACCATTTTCGGTTCGTGCCAGTGGATTTACGGGTGGCACGATTAATGTAGTGACTAAGTCAGGTACCAATATATTTTTAGGTGAAATTTTTTACGAATGGACACCAACAAATGGTGTTGCTCTTGATGACAAACTGAATGTGACAGCGCAAGGTGAGGCCACTAAATATAGATTTGATAACAACGAAATAACGGCGGGCGCCGCATTTGGCGGTGCTATAGTAAAAGACCGTTTATTCTATTTTGCTTCTTACGAGCAATGGTCTGATGAAATTATTTTTAACTACGATTTAGATAGTTTGCAAGGACACGCGGTATCGATTGAAGAGACACAGCAGGTTTTGACTGCGCTAAGTGATGTATATGGGCTAACAGATTCTCTTGGGATAGCGCCCCCTTCGGATCGCGACAAGAAATTATTATTGAAGTTAGATTGGACCATCAACAATGCTCATCGAGCCGACTTTACTTATAGTCAGCAACAAAATAACGCCGCTTTAAACTACACTAATTCAGGGGCTCGCGTTAATTTTGCATCCAATCAATATTCTCAAGATTCAAAAACAACCCTGTTCACCACACATCTGTTTTCTGATTGGAGTGAAAATTTTTCGTCTGAAATAAACATCAGTTACAAAGACCATAAGCAAGCCGCCAACACTGCATCAAACTGGGCCGAAATCAATATTAGGACGGCCAGAGGTAATATATTGGCGGGCCAAGATAAACATCGACAAGGCAACGTCAAGTCAAACCAAACCAGTACGTTTGCTTTTCATGGTTGGTACCTAAAAGATGATATTGATTACAAGTTTGGTGTTGAAATACAGCACCTAGAAAATTCAGATTTGTACGCCCGAAGTGCAGATGGACGCTGGTTTTTTGACTCCATAGCTGACTTTGAAAACAAAAAACCAAACTATGTTATTTACTCAAACGCCTACACTAATAATAAACAAGACTTAACCGCCACAATACAGTCCAGTAATTATTCTTTTTATGCACAAATTGAAACCGAGTTATTTAATGAGCTTATGCTAAGCGCTGGATTTAGATATGAAACATCATCTGTTAGCAGTGCTCCAAACGACAATGCAAACTACATGGCAACTTATGGGGTTAGCAATACCGAAAATCTCGATGGCCTAGATATCGTAATGCCTAGATTAAGTGTCAATTGGCAATATTCTCCGCAACTTACGCTACGGGGCGGCATAGGCCGCTTTAGTGGTGGAACACCTTTAGTCTGGTTGTCTAATGCGTACACTAACGACGGCATCACTAAAGTCAGTGCCACAGCACAAGCGGTGACTAGTACCCTTGCCAACCCAGATAATGTGACATTTGATAGGGTTCCACTAAGTTTGCAAGATTCATTAATCCAAGGTGACGGTTCAACTAACACTATTGCCAATAGTTTTAAGATCCCCTCTGATTGGCGCTACCAAATTGCAGCAGATTATCGTTTTAACTTACCGGCTTTAGGCGACAACTTTGTCTGGAGCACAGAAATTTTATACATTGACCGAAAAGATGCGGCTTTCTGGATTGATCAATCCCGTTTTAAAATCGGTGAAACCGTAGAAGGCCGCACGCTTTGGGGTAATATCTACGGCGCAGATAATCGCTGGGACATCCAATTAACTAATAGCAAAAGCGGCGGTGAAAGCACTATTATTAGCAGTGCCCTGAATAAACAGTGGAATAATGGGCTAACACTCAATAGTTCCTATACTCATCAAGATGTCACTGAAGTGAATCCTGGCAATACGTCAACGGCCGAGGCTGGATTTTTTGACGAAGTCATGATTAATCGCAACTCGCCATTAAAAGGACGCGCTTTCTATGAAATTGAACATAGATTTGTACTCAACCTAGGATACCAACATGCGTTTTTTTCTGGGTATAACACTTATGTGAATTTATTTTGGGAAAGACGTTCAGGTCGTCCGTTTTCTTGGACTTTAGGTCGAGAGTCTAAAAGTGATTTTGGTGATCAACGCTCCAATACCCGTGTATATCTACCATACTTACCTGCCAGTGCAAGTGATCCTGCTTTCGACTTTAGTTTGTTAAGCTACGAACAAATAATGACTATTGCCCAGGACGCAGGAGTAGCACAATATGCAGGAGACTATATTCCTAAATATGTTGCCACCCAGCCTTGGCAAACCACGCTAGATTTAGCCATTACGCAAGAACTACCCGGTTTCTTCGATGGCCATAAAGGCAGCTTATATTTTATCATCGACAATGTGGCTAACTTGCTGAATAATGATTGGGGAAAAGCCTATACCATCTCTTCAAGACAACAACTGTTGTTCGATGTAAATATCAATGAGAACGGGCAATACCTATTAGCCGAAACTCGAGCTGGAACCAATACTTTACACTACAACCAGTTTAAAGTAGAGCAATCCACTTGGAGCCTAAAAGTGGGTATCAAGTACAAGTTTTAAAGTGTCTTAATACAAGCCTGCAATTCGTATCAACGATTTCATGTCGCTGGCAGATAGTTAAGACTTATCGACAAATGTTGCCGTAGGTTACCTGCCATAAAAAAAGGGAATTTTTTTGCTAAGAAATTTATCTCAATATTTTACCCTGATACTGGCATATTTTACTTTGTCTCTAGGAAGTGTTTTAGCTTCTGACTATCAAGTTGAGTTGCTCAACGAAAACAATGGTTTTGCTTCCTCAATTATTTTTTCTATTGTACAAGACAAAGAAGGATTTCTTTGGTTTGGTACTGCCTATGATGGGATCATGCGATACGATGGCAAACGTATCCTAAGATATCAACATGATCCCAATAATAACAATTCGCTGGCCCACAATAATGCTGGCAATCTAACCATAGACAGAAATAATAACCTATGGATTGGTAGTTGGGGGGGCGGCCTTTCAAAGTTAGAAATTGAAACAAATACCTTTCACAACTATCAAAATGATCGAAATAACGCTAATAGCATTAGTGCCACAAGGGTTAAAGATATCTTCGAAGATAGTCGAGGCAATATTTGGCTAGGCAACGCCTCAGGTGGTTTCAATAAGTTTAACCCCGAACGCCAAGACTTCACTCGCTTTGGATATAAAAATGGGCGCATCAATATAGAATCAGATGAAACATCACATGCCCGCATCTGGGACATTGTGCAAACCACACCCGATACATTATGGATTGGCACCCATTATGGGCTCAATCGTTTTAATACCAAAACCAACAAGTTTAAATTGTTCCTACCTCCCAAAGGGCTCAGACATTATGAACACAGTAAGGTTAGACAAGTATTAGTATCAGAAAACGACAAGCTGTTTTTAGGAACTGACGAGGGCGTGTTGTTATTTGACCTCTCAAGCCAACAATTTACTACCTTGAATGTTGAGGGATTGCCTAGCATTGGGCCGATATACTCAATGATTAAAACGAGTTTTAATCATTATTGGGTCACCAGTAACCATGGAGTTTATTCGTTTACCCTTGATAATTTAAGCTTAAAAAAAGTCGATTTAGGCGTAGACGATCAATGTAGTCAAAGCTTATTTCAAGATAATCAAGGGGTCATCTGGCTAAGTTGTGAAGGCATGGGGGTGTATAAAATTATTAAACAAGACACTTTTAAACTCTTTTCCGATCCTCTAGTAAGAACTGCTCATTCGTTGCTACCTACAGTCAATGACACCTTGTTAATTGGTACCGCTGAATATGGTATCCATGAGTGGAACCCTAAGACTCAGCAACTCAAAGATTTTAGTAGGAAAACAAATAAGGCCGCCCCACCTGAAGTGTGGGCAATGCAGCAAACGAGCCGAGGGGATATTTGGTTTATGAATTATTGGGGACTATTTTTTGTAAGAAAGGGAGAGGCCATCCAGCATGTGCAGCCCCCCAGCACTTTTACAAAAAAAGCATCATTTGATCGTTTTAAACATTTAGCTATAGATAAAGATGATAATGTCTGGGTCGGCACAGCATTTGGATTGTTTGTTATCCGTGACAAAACAGCAGCGTTTGAATTCATTCCCCTTAGTAGTTCTTCTAAATTTCACTCATCAAAACCTTTATATTTAGATACAAGTGATCGTATCTGGATAGGCAGAGCCAACGGGCTGTTTGTATGGAATGATCATCTAAAAAAAGCGAAGCAATTTGAGCTGCCTAAGCAACAAGACGTCGAATCTCTGGCACCAGTAGTTGTTTACGCGATACATCAAGATAGCCAAAAACGTATTTGGATTAGCACGCCTACAGGCCTATATCTACTAGATGAAAACCTATCAGAATTAAATCTATTTTCGGATCATTTTGTTGCAACTAAAAACTTGAAGATCCAATTTATAAAAGAAGATAACTCAGGCTATTTGTGGCTATTTACTCCTTTAGGGGTCAGCAGGCTTAATCCTAATAATGGCAATATAGAACACTTTAACAAAACCGACGGTTTATCAGATACCCGGTATTTTACTTTTGATGTTGCAGAAACCTCAGATGGCAGTATTTATTTTTCCAGTAGAGACGGCATCCATTATTTTGACCCCAGCGCAATAAAAGGTCGAGACCTTACCGCAAAAACCATTCTGACTCATTTTGAAGTGCTGGGAGGGCCAGAGCAAAGCCAGATATTTAATCATAAAAATAAACATATAAATCTTGAACATGATCAAAACTATCTAAGATTTGAATTTGCCACTTTAGATATGCGCTTTGCTCGACAAATCCACTATGAATACAAACTAGAAGGGCTAGATCACGATTGGCTAAAAAATGGTACCAGCAATTCTATTGTATATACCAATTTAAGCGGAGGAGAATACGTATTTAAAGTGCGAGCATCGATAAAAGATGGCGTTTATTATGAGGATGAAGTGGCAGTTAGCCTATTTATCGCAACACCCATTTGGTTACAGTGGAGAATGTTCGCTATCTATGCTGGCCTGATCATGCTTATTATTCTTTTTTACCTGCGGCAACAGAAAAAATCAGTGCTCAAGCTTGAACAACAGGTGTCAGAAAAAACGGCATCAATCGCTTTAAAATCGAGCAAGCTGGAAGCAGCTAACAAAGTAAAGTCTCAGTTTCTCGCCAATATGAGTCACGAAATAAGAACCCCACTTACCACTGTGATTGGACAAGCTGAAGCGATTATATGCCGCGAAATAGATAGTGCGGATATTTATAAAGAGGTGGCCGTTATTCATGACAGTGGCTTACATTTACTCGAACTATTAAACGATGTGCTCGATTTAACCAAAATTGAAGAGAATAAATTTGAAGTTAAATTACATGCTCAAGATATGCATGAATTGCTAGAAAATATCGATAGAATGTTTTCGATTCAAGCAAAACGCAAAGGGTTAATCTTTACCTTTACGAAACACTTACCTTCACCATTTATTGTTAATATTGATAGTCTTAGGGTGAAGCAAATCCTTATCAACCTGTGCTCAAACGCAGTTAAATTTACCCACGAAGGTTACATTGCTTTAGATGTGCTGCTTTATGACAACTTGCTTGTTTTCACGATCACCGATACCGGCATTGGCATGACGGCAAAACAAAGCCAACAAATATTTGAGAGTTTTACTCAAGGTGATGCCGATATAAGTAGACGATTTGGCGGTACTGGTTTAGGGCTGTCTTTATCAATGGGCTTGGCACAACTAATGAAAGGCACAATTACCGTAGATAGCCGCTTTCAAGAAGGTAGCACTTTCACCTTTTCAATACCGGTAGACATTGTCTATTCACCCAACACTTCTAATACAAAAATCGCCGAACTTGAAACATCGCCACCGGAACAATTATACAGCGGCAGCATTTTATTGGCCGAAGATCACCCCGAAAATCGTCGCCTAATAGCCAGATTACTAAGTAAATTAGGATTAACTGTATACACTGCGACAGATGGCTCAGAGGCCGTAGACTTGTACTTTAAACATCAACCTCAGGTGATTTTAATGGATATCCAGATGCCCAACGTTGACGGTATCCAAGCCTTTAAAATATTACGTAAAAAAGGGTGCCAGCAGCCTATTATTGCCTTAACAGCCAATGCTATGTCACACGAAATAGAGCAATACTTGCACTTAGGGTTTAATGATCACTTAAGCAAGCCTCTAAACCGCAACAACTTAATTGCTACTATTGAGAAATACTTTACCAGTCAAGAGCCTAGTGCCATTGATAAGGCCGAAAGGACCTTAAAAAACACAGATTTATCAGACCTTAAGGTGCAATTCAAGGACAATTTAGCCGAAGAAAAACAGCAACTTATTCTACATTTTAAAGATAACGATCGACAAAGTATTGCAAAGCAAGCCCATCGTTTAATTGGTGCAGCACAGGTATTTGGCTTTCAAAAGTTAGCTAACTTAGCCATTGAACTTGAGACCGCTATTAAACACAAAAATCTACAAAGTATTGACCTTTTAATCCAAAACTTACTCGATGAAATTTCCCACTTAACGTCTTAATTCTGGCGGAATGGGCAGATTAGATTTAAGTGGTTTAGGCCGCTGACCTTTACCTTGTTTAAAGGCTTTTAGTTGATACACATAGGCCAATACTTGAGCCACCGCCATAAAGAGCTTTTCAGGAATTTCATGTTCAGCCTCAGTGGAGTAATAAATGGCCCTAGCTAGCATAGGCGATGCAACAATTGGCACATCATGGGCTTTGGCAATTGTTCGTATGTGCATAGCCATTTCATCCACACCTTTTGCCACTAAAGTTGGGGCGCGAGTACCTAGCTGGTCATACTTCAGTGCCACCGAGAAATGGGTCGGGTTGGTGACCACCACATCGGCATTAGGTACTTCTTGCATCATGCGATTGGCGGCAGCTTGATACTGCAACTTACGAATTCTACTTTTAACTTGCGGGTCACCATCGGAGTTTTTACGTTCATCCTTAACTTCTTGTAAGGACATTTTCATTTCTTTATTGTGTTTATAGCTTTGATAAGGCACATCAAAAGCTGCAATGGGAATGAGCGCACAACACATCAACAAAAAGCCCCAGGCAATTAAATCCATGGCATGAAACAAATTACGGGGATATAACTCTAAGTCTAGGTGCAGTGCCTCATCTTTAAACATGATTAGCGCAATGTAGGCCATGCTTGCCACTACCACAAATTTGGCAATGGCTTTAAGTAGTTCCACCACGCTATTCATACCAAACATACGCTTAAATCCCGCTATTGGGCTGATTTTTTGGGCTTTGGGCTTAGCTGAATCCCAAGTAAAATTATATCCCCCTAAAGCGATGTTGCCGTAAATACCCGCAATAGTCACAATCACTAAAAACAGTAACACCGGCATGCTAATAGTCTCGATGGCAAATCCCCAAGCTTGAAACATATGGGTGAAATCGTAGGTTTCATCTCGAGATAGCGTAAAAATACGCTGCGTGACTTTGAATAGTGCAGTGGCAATTTGAGAGCCAATCATTAAAAAACTCACGCCACTGGCGATCAACACTAATGCCGTAGACAATTCTTTGGATCGTGCTATTTGCCCCTTTTTACGGGACTCCGAAATTTTCTTGGAGGTGGGTTCTTCTGTTTTTTCGTTTGCATCAGACATGATTTATTCCTCCGTACTCAAGGACACACTAACACCAGCTGACACATCATGTTCTGCGCCCGCTCCCACATCACTTCAAAATGATGGGTTAAGTTGTCTAAGGTTAACCAAATGATAATAAGCCCCATAATTTGCGCTATAGCAAAGCCAATACTAAAAATATTCAGTTGTGGTGCGGCTTTGGTCATCACACCAAAGGCCAAATTAACAATCAGCAATGACACTATAGGTGCCAAAGAGATTGTCACAGCCGAAATAAACATCCAGCCTGCCCAGTGTGCTATGTCTCTAAATTGTTCTGGTGCAAACCAAGCAACACCGATAGGGAAAGCTTCAAAACTCATCACCACCATACGGATCATGGATAAATGCCCATCTAACGCCCAAAACAATAACGTAGCCAAAATAAGATAGAACTGACCGACAGCGGGTACGTTGATGCCATTAACCGGATCGACAATTGATGCAAACCCCAAACCCGTCTGCAGCGCAACAATTTGCCCTGCCAACACAAAGGTATTGAGCACCATATTTGATAAAAAGCCCAATGCGATACCTATAATGAGCTGCTGGATCACTAACATAAAAGTGCCTACTGAGAAAACTTCAGTGGCAGGAATAGCAACAGGCGGGATAACGGGCATAATCACTAGCGTTAAAAATAACGTAAGCAGCGCCCTTGTAGCTGGCGTAACACTTTTAGCGCTTAGTCCAACCATAGACGCGAACAGACCAGAGACACGCATAAAGGGCAACAGTAAATCGGCCAAATACTGCATGATAGTTGACGTGGCTATATCCAAAATACTAGTCCTGTGATCGAATAATTATCATCTCTAGCCCACTACCTCTGGAATGCGTTCAACCATAGTAAAAGTGAAATCCATCAGCTTATTCACTAACCAATGACCGCCCCAACTCAGCGCCAATAATGTGACGATTAAGCGAGGCAAAAAACTCATGGTTTGCTCGTTGATGGAAGTCGCCGCTTGGAACACAGCTACAATTAGGCCGACAAATAAGCTAGGTAGAATGATCGCAGAAACCAGCAGAATAACCATCTGCAGTGCTTCTTTAAGAATTTCAACAAAGACCTCTGGACTCATGGGTTTACCCTTGGTATTTTTTGATTACAAGACATGCATTACCCCATGCCAAAACTATTGGCTAAGGTGCCAAAAATTAAATTCCAGCCATCCACTAGCACAAATAACATCAGCTTAAAGGGCAATGACACTATCATAGGCGACAACATCATCATGCCCATCGCCATCAATATGGATGCCACCACCAAATCTAGAATCAAGAATGGAATAAACAACATAAAGCCAATTTGAAACGCGGTTTTAAGCTCGCTGGTCACAAAAGCCGGAATAAGCACATTCATTGGCACGTCGACAGGATCTTGAAATTGCCCGTCCATGCCGCCAATTTGCACAAAAGTCTCCAAATCTTTAACCCGTGTCTGCGCCAACATAAAGGCCCGCAAAGGCTCTTTACCAATTTCATAAGCCTGGATAGAGGTGATTTCTTCCTTTAAATAGGGCTGTAGCGCCGTTTCATTCATTTTTTCAAACACTGGCGCCATAATAAACATCGACAAAAATAAACTCACACCGATTAATATTTGGTTCGAAGGAGATTGCTGTAACCCTATGGCTTGACGCAAAATCGACAACACTATAATGATCCGCGTAAAAGAGGTCATCATCATCACAAAAGCGGGCAGCAAGCTTAGGGATGTCATGATCGCCACCACTTGCAATGTCATAGTGTATTCTTGCGTGCCATCTGGGTTATCGGTAAGTGTTAACGCTGGGATCCCCGGCTCTGCTAATGCCACACCACTGACTAAAATCAATAACATCATCAAACCAAAGCGCATACTGACCTTCTTCATGGTTGCTCTCCATCGGTTTTGTTGCTTTTATTATTTTCTGCCATAGCTGGGTTAATCTTTGCGGCCATCAGCTGGGTGAGCTTATCTTTGAATTTTTCACCTGCAGGGGATGCGGCCGGATCCTCAATTAAGTTAGAAAGGGTCGCCAAATGATTGATATTGTGGGCGGTAATACCTAACAGGTGTTGCTCACCAGCGACTTCGATCACCATGACTCTTTCTTTGGCACCTGCCATCATTGACGCCACCACTTTCAGGTTTGAAGTACCCGATTGAGTGACGTTAAACCGTCGCATTATGAAGGCCAACATAAAAACAACGCCAATAACCAGTAATAAAGACAGGAAAATTGACACTATTGAAGTGGGATCTGAGAGGGTTTGAGGCGCCGAACTGGCCTCAAATGAGATACTTAAACATGAGCCTAAAGCAATACAAGCCCATGTTTTATAAGCGTTTTGTTTACCTAAGTTTTTTGATTCTTTCCAGTTGACTAATAACATCAGTTAATCGAATACCAAATTTATCGTTGACTACTACTACTTCTCCATGAGCAATCAACGTGCCATTTACTAAAACATCTAATGGCTCTCCAGCAACGCGGTCAAGTTCTACCACTGAACCTTGGTTTAGCTGCAGTAAATTTCGAATACTAATATTGCTACGTCCAACCTCCATAGAGATGGTCACAGGGATATCTAAAATGGTATCGAGTTTACGTTTTTCTTTAGGGGTGATTTCCCTGTCTTCATCAAACTCTTCTAGTTCGGCCACTTCAGCACCCATACCAAATTCGTCACTGGTGCCGCCAGCGCTCTCTTCAGTTTTAGCTTCTTCATCTGCTTGTTCAGCCATGGCCGCAGCCCAATCATCTAAACCGTCTTCTTCACTCATTATTTACTCCGTACTCAAGAATACTGGGGTTACCAATCATCTTCGAGGGTTTGCAATTCGGCGTCGCTATCAATTCTTCGACCACCTTTGGTTAACAGTTGTAGCTCAGACTTCACTGAAGTTGGGCGTGGAATTTTCTCGACTATTTTAAGTGCTACATTATCTCTTGAGCGTCCTAACTTAGCCCTAAAAGTAGGTAGTTCTTCAATTAATACGGTTATATGCTCGGGCATTTCTATAGGAATTATGTTTCCTGTTTCTAATTCCATAATTTCTTCAAGAGATAATTCTAAGTCCATCATATGGGTAGATAATGCCACTTGTACGTCCATGATTTCGTCTCGAAGAGCCTTACTCCAACGTAAATCTGTGTCTTCTTTATCACTTTGTACACCTGCATCTAAGAGCTCACGAATGGGCTCCAGCATGGAATACGGCAAAGACACATGAAAATCTCCACCACCGCCATCTAGTTCAATGTGGAACGAACTAATTACCACCACTTCTGTCGGGCTAACAATATTCGCCATAGCAGGGTTGACTTCAGAATCGAGATATTCAAAAGACACATCCATAACGGGTGCCCATGCTTCTTTATAGTCTTCAAAGATAAGCTTCAACAACATCTGGATAATACGTCTTTCCGTTGGGGTAAACTCTCGGCCCTCAATTTTGGCATGATAACGACCATCGCCACCAAAAAAGTTATCAACCAAAATAAAGACCAATCTGGCTTCCATGGTAATCAAACCCGTCCCTTTAAGAGGGCGAAATCTCACCATGTTTAAACTAGTAGGTACAAACAAGGTGTGCACATACTCGCCAAACTTAATCATTTGTATGCCATTAATTGACACTTCTGCACTGCGGCGCATCATGTTGAAAAGACTGACTCGCATGTGCCGCGCAAATCGTTCATTAACAATTTCAAGGGTTGGCATGCGACCACGAACGATCCTGTCTTGAGATGAAAAGTCATATTCCATTGCCGAACCATCAGACACTCCGGTATCAACTTCCTCTTCCTCAACATCGTCTACACCGTGTAACAGTGCATCAATTTCGTCTTGGGATAATAAATCGCTCAATCTAATTCTCTCATTAACAAATTTGCTATTACTGCATCACAAAGCCAGTAAAAAGTACTTCTTCCACAGTCTGATTACCGCTCACGTCTAGCATGGTTTTTTGCACTTCCTTTAGGGCACTATCTCGAATCGCTATTTTGCCGGCCTCGGTCACTAAATCATCGGCATTGGCAGTACTAAATGCTTTCAATAAGGTGCCTTCAATTAATGGTACATGCATTTTGACTTGCTCTTCATTATCAGATCCCCGCATCATTAGCTGTACTTTAATTTCGACCAAGCGATCTCGAGCAGAGCCTGGTACGTTAAAAACAAAAGGTCTGGGCATTGCCACATATAAAGCCGTGCCAGTTTTAACTAAAGCAGCTGCAACGCCCTCTTCCCCTTGTACCAACATTTCTCCATCAGTACCTTCGCTAGCATCGCCTGCCATTAGAAAGAAATACGCAGCTCCACCACCGGCAATAAGCACAACAACCGCAATGATAATAATAATCAGCTTGCCTTTTTTGCCACCATCTTCCATTTTTAATTCTTCTTCAGCCATGTTTTTCTCTCAAATTGTCAAACATAATAGGTTGTTGCCCTATTATCAGCCTCATTGCTAAATTGGCAAGGTGCTTTAGGTTATTTCCTAGCATATTAAACAAAATAGTCGATCCCGCCTAAGGCACCATTAACCACCTTTTGCTGTGCCAACACATGTTCAGGCTCGGATATATTAATGTCTTCTGCTTCACTATGCCCAGCAGCACTTTGTCCTGTTGGCTCGTCACCTTGTTGCTGACCGGCACTTTCTTCTCGTACCGAAGATTGGCCCAGTTCAATGCCTTTTTCAGCCAACATTTCCCTTAGCTTAGGAGTCGCGGTGTCTACAGCGTCTCTCGCCTGTTGTGATTGCACCACAAAATTGACTGTGGCAGATTCACCCGACACAGCGACTTTAACGTGCATAGAGCCCAATTCGGCTGGATCGAGGCGAATATCCGCCACTAGGTTTTTAGTGTTCACCATCCAGCGCACTTTTTCGGCTAGCTGTTGATGACCCTCTGGCTTACTGATATTGAGTGTTTTATCTAGTTTCGACTCAAACTGGTTAAGTTGAATATGCTTACTTTGTTCGCCTTGAATTTGTGCCGCGTCTCTTGCCGTAACGCTGTAGGCTTGATCATGATGATGCTCAATAGCACGGCTCATAGTCTGCGCAAAGTCCAACACTTGTGATACCTGGCTGACAACCTGCTCAACATTAACGGGTGCTTTGGGATTGACGTTACTGTCGGATGACTTAGCTAAGGCATCTGATACTAAAGCTTTTAAATCAATCCCAGGCTCTCTACCTTGCGACAGTTGCGTTTTAAATTCTTCTAGACCTGATTTTAATGCCGCAACAAACTCCTTTGCTGGAGTGTCAACCGAATTTAAAATTTCAGCGACTTTTGGTGCAGCACTATGTTGCACCATCTGAACCGAAGTTTGAAGTTCTCCCCCCTCATTCGAAGGTTTATTATCGAAGACTCGGGCGGCAATATTCTCTAATACTTTATGCTGCTTATTTTCAGAGAGATTGAGAATATTCTTGATATCGACACTGTGACTTTTTTTATCGGCTGCTGTTGTTGTTAGTTCCTTAGGAATTTGTTGCTCAAGGTGAACATCTTGCTCTGCAAGGGTCTCCAATTGCTGGGTATTGATAGAAATTTCCGGTGTTTCCAATAACTCTGGTTGCGGTTGTATAACAGATTGCTTTGCCGGATCAATTGCAACTTTGCTATCAATCAATAAAGAACTGAGTAATGCTTGGTCTTCTGGCGTTGTTAGGTCAATCATGTCAGCGGCTGCCGTTTCTGATTGACTGATTGAATCTGTCTCCTTTGAAACCATGTTTTGCGCCGACATTTTATTGACTAAATCTTGTAAAACCTCGGGGTGTTCTAATAATAATTCAGCCGTCGCTTCTGGGGTATCAAGGGATGAGAGGTCGTTAGATTCAACTTGATTTGGCAATTGTTTCAATGCTAATTGCATATACAAATCCATGCTTTGAATTACTTTACCTTTATTATCTGCTGGTATTGGTTCAACATTTTTAGCTGTACTGCTGTGGTCAAGAGTAGGTTTTCCCACTAATTTCTCTACCAAGGATACCCATTTATGGGCAACCACACTGGCTTCTTCATCTACAGGTTGTGCGTCTATTTCCGGTTGTACTTCAACTTCCGATTGTAGAAGCACTTCATTCAAAATAGTATTGGTTTGGTTTAGATCACCTAGTGCTTCATTGTCAGGTAGTTGATTGCTAATTACCTGTTTATCAGTGGTGTCATGACTATCCAAAGTATTGTCCGCAGTCTGAGGTATAACATCTTTGTGCTGCGATGACTTTACTGTTTGCTCTTCATACATTTTTTCAGTTTTGGGGCCTGTAGACTTTGTTTTAGTCTCCTCTCTATTCGATGGATAGGTTTTGGTTTCATCTATAGACAGTTTCTCTTTACGAGGTGCATGAGGTGGTGGCGATTCGCGCCGAATAGTGGTCGAGTGAGCAGGTTTTTGTTGCTGCATTAAGCTATCAAATTGCTCATTTGATTCAGTACCAGCAAAAGCATTACTCTTGGTTTGTGCGGCAAAAGCGGCAACTTCTGATTTCGCTGTGGCAACATTCTGCATCATTATTTCAAATCCCTCAAGCTGAGCCAGCATGGTTAATTCATTGATTTATAATGTTTTATTTACATATTACATTTGGCTAGTGGTCGCTAGCGGTACTTAAATCAACAATTTCTTTATATATCTAGGTATAACTCAGCAAAGACCATTCCAACTTTATGCAAACAGCTATGACTTACGAATAAATTTTTGTAATGACAGCTCATCCAGCATCATTTGTTCAGTTTTTTCCTCACGTTCAAGTTTGGCTTTATGTTGTTTGTCTAACAACATTTCAACTGCTTTACGTTTTCGTTGTTGCGCCAACCACTGCATACGTCTTTGATCAGACACTTTGACAGCTTGATTTAATGTCATCAATTGCATTTCACAAGCTTTATCTAATTTGCCGATAAACTGCTGATGTTGACCAAAAGTAACACTGCCTACACCTTGTTTGGCGCGCTGTTGCGCTTCACGTAAGTAATTTAAACGGTAATTTTCTAGCCCTGACAGTTTTGCTTTATGATCTTGTGCAAATTGTTGTGCCAGTTGAAAATCCTGCACCAGCTTTTGTTCTTTTTGTCGCTCCCATTCAGCGACCATCTGTAATTGTGATTGCGCCATAAATGGTTACCCTTTACCTAGCCCACTACTCAATGTAGTCATGTCTGAGGTACTGTCTTCAAAACCTATAACTTGCTGCATACCTTGTTGTAAAAAGGCGTTAATAGCCGGCTCTGCGTTGATGGCTAGATCAACTCTAGGATCCGTACCTTTGGTGTAGGCACCTATGCTAATTAAGTCACGATTACGCTGATAATTAGAATACACCTGACGAATTCGTCTTGCCCCTTGAACATGCTCTTCAGAAACGACCATAGGCATGACGCGGCTAATAGACGCTTCAATATCAATCGCTGGATAATGCCCCGAATCGGCTAGCTGCCTGGACAATACGATATGTCCATCCAAAATAGCCCTTGCCGCATCGGCAATGGGATCTTGTAAATCGTCACCCTCGGTCAATACCGTATAAAATGCAGTAATCGAGCCTTGATTTTCACTGCCATTACCTGCTCTTTCAACCAAAGCGGGTAATCTCGCAAATACCGAAGGTGGATATCCTTTAGTGGCTGGAGGCTCACCCACAGCAAGGGCAATTTCACGTTGTGCCATGGCATAGCGAGTGAGTGAATCAATTAACAAGAGTACATTTAGGCCTTTATCTCGAAAATATTCAGCAATAGTCACCGCGGTTTCACACCCTTTTAAGCGCATAAGAGGTGAAGTGTCGGCGGGCGATGCCACTACCACAGATTTAGCGCGCTCTTCTTCACCTAATATATCTTGAATAAACTCTTTTACTTCCCTGCCCCGCTCCCCCACTAAGCCAACCACCACTACATCTGCCGAGGTGCCTCGTGTCATCATCCCCATCAACACACTTTTACCGACACCACTGCCCGCAAATAAACCCATACGTTGCCCCAACCCTACAGTCACAATAGAATTGATAGCTCTAACACCTACATCTAAAGGTTGCTTTATAGGTTTGCGTAGTAAAGGATTCATTGGGGGTCTAGTGAGGGGTACGCGTTTTTCAGCCTTAATGGGCCCTAAACCATCTAGAGGTTGACCATTGCCGTCTACCACACGGCCAAGTAACTCCATCCCTACAGCCAAGCCTTGCTCTCGATTTAGGGGTTGTACTCGTGAGCCTGGCACTATGCCTTTTACTGCCTCGGTAGGCATAAGATAGGTAATATTTTCGGCAAAACCGACCACTTCGGCTTCGATTTCCCCCTCTATTGTTTGGATTAAGCATTGACTACCTACCGGCATTTGGCAGCCAACAGCTTCAAGAGTTAAACCAATGCCCCGCACCAGTTTGCCGCTGGCCACAATAGGCGCTTGGGGCACTTGATCTTTTAAGTTTTTAATTTTATCTAACAATTGGCTAGACATTGCTTACTCGTCATTTTGGTTAATCTGACTTAACCCTTGTTCTAATAAAAACTTATCAATGACATCTTTAACTCGACGTTCAACAGTAATATCCACAGCATTAGACTCAGTGACAATCTCACATCCACCAGCAGAAATTTCAGGTGACTCAATCAAATCCCAGCGATGTTTTGTTATTTCTTCTGGGCTAAAGTGGTTATTCACCAATTCAATATCATCGGGATGCAAATGTATTTGATAGTGTTTTTCTTGAATAGGTAAAACTTTTAAACCTTCACTTAAAGCTTGAAAAATTAAATCTGAATTGGTTTTAACTTCACTACGGATCACTCCTTTTGCCAGACTCACCGCTAGCAAAACTAATTCTTTTTCTAAGGCATTTTCAACCTTGGCTACAGGATTTTGAATACTGTCAATTAGGCCTGCCCAACGGGTTAAATGCTGTTGCGCTTGCTCTTCTCCCTCAGCAAGTCCTTTACTGATCCCTTCTTCCAAGCCTTTTGCAAAACCCTCTTCATGACCTTTAAGTAACCCCACTTCCGAACCTTGGGCATGACCTTCGCTTTGCCCCTCGGCAAAGCCTTCTGCGTGAGCAGCCTCCCTAATGGCTTCAATTTCTTGTGCTGTTGGAGGGAGGACCTCTATTTCAGGCTCTGGTGGCTCATATTTCCAATTTGATTTATGATTAAAGGCGTTAGTGGTTCCGCTAGCAACGTCTTGATTGGTATCTTCAACATAGGGCAAATCCCATGCTTTAAACTCATCTTCTGGTGGGTTCTCATGCTGAACTTTTTGTTCGTTACTTGTCATGCTTTATTCACCTTACAGCTTCGAACCTGATCACAAGAATTCATCACCGCCACCACCACCAAGCATAATCTCTCCAGAGTCAGCTAAGCGCCGAGCCACTGATAAGATTTCTTTCTGAGCGGTTTCGACTTCACTAATACGCACTGGCCCCATAGCCTCAAGATCATCAATAAGCATTTCCGCTGCACGTTTTGACATATTCTTAGTAATTTTATCTCTAAGCTCGTCTTCAGCACCTTTAATTGCTTTGAGCAATGCGTCTTGCTGTACTTCACGCAAGATAGTTTGAATGGCTCTGTCATCAACATCTGCTAAGTTATCAAATACAAACATTAAGTCTTGAATTTGCTGACTCATTTCTTCGTCTTGTTCGCGAATTGCATCCATTAACTGCCCTTCGATATTAGTATCTAGGTAGTTCATTATGTCTGCAGCAGACTTCAAGCCGCCCATTTTCGCGGCTTGGGTTCCCGCTTGTCCGGCAAATTGTTTCTCCATTATTTCATTTAACTCTTGTAAAGCAGCAGGCTGTACTTCTTCCAAGTTCGCCACCCGCATCATTAAGTCCAAACGCACTTTTTCGGGGAATTGGCTGAGAATTTCGGCTGACTGTTCAGCATCCAAATACGACATCACTATAGTTTGAATTTGTGGATGTTCGTTGCGAATGATACTGGCGACTTGTTTAGAATCCATCCATTTTAATGAATCCAGGCCTTTGGCACCTGTGCCCATCAAGATCTGGTCGATCAAATTGGCTGCTTTATCCTCACCTAAGGCAGAGGTTAATGCACGCTTCACAAAATCGGTGCTTTGGAAACCAATGGTGCTGTAGTTTTGAATTTCTTCTATAAAATGTTGATGCACAGCCGTAATTTTTGCCTGAGTCATATCATCAATCTGTGCCATGGCTTGCCCTAACCTTTGTACCTGCTTAGGTTCCAAGTGTTTGAGAATTTGCGCAGCATCATCTTCTGTTAAACTCAGTAGTAAAATAGCGGCTTTATCCACACCTTCTAATTTACCTACATCGTAACTTGCTTCTTGTGTTTGTTCTTCGTCAGCCACTATCTATTCCTCAAACTGCCAAGTATTAAGTCTAAACTTAATCATCAAGCATTAACCAGTTTTTAACTACTTGAGAAGATAATTCTGGCTCATTGGCTACCAGTGCTCTAACGGCCTTGAGTATATCTTCATCTTTATGCAAGTCTGGCAACATAAAGGTGCCATCTGCCGCAAATCCAACTTGCGATTCATCAAATTCTTCAGCTAATAAGTTAATGGTTTCGTCACCTAAGTCTAGCCCTTCATCGGCATCAAACTCATCAGATTTCATATCGTCAGGATTAATCAGTTTACGTACCATAGGTCGTACTACCACTAAGATAAGCAACGCTATAATGAAAATACCCCCACCGAGTTTTATGAGAGGCAAGAACTTAGGATCTTCCCAAAATGGTACTTCTGCCTGTGCTACTTCACCTTCTCGATTAAACGGAATACTGACAACTTCTAACGAATCACCGCGAGTGACATCAAATCCAATTCCCCCTTGCAACAAACGGCGAATATCTAGTAATTCGGCTTGGGCTCTTGGCGTTGAGGATACTGTGCCGTCTGCAGCTGTTGTGTTCACATAGTCTAATGCAACCGACACACTGAGGCGGCGGATCATGCCCACTTGTTGTTTGGTATGACTCACTGTGGTGTCTAATTCGTAGTTTCGGGTTTCTTCTTTATGGTTTCGTCCCGGTGTTTGCTGGTTTAAGTTGTTGTTGGCACGCTCAGGAATATCTGAGTCCAAAGGTGGTTGATTCGTCAGCGCACCAGGAATACCCGCAATCACGCCACCAATACTGTTGTCTTCGACCGTCATTTCACTACGTATAGCGGGCAAATCTGGATTGTAACTACGCTGAGTTTGTTCAACTGAGGTAAAGTCCATTGTCACATCAGCTTGAGCCGTGTAATTACCTATGCCTAAAACAGGAATTAAAATAGAGTCTATTTTGTCCATATAAGCGTTTTCACGCTTTTTTTCTATTTCATATTCTTTGCGAGATCGTGCCGATTCAGCACCTTGTGAGCCTGAATTCAGTAAACGCCCATTACTATTGGTGACTGTCACTCTATCAGGCTCGAGTCCTTGTACCGCAGAAGCAACAATATCGATAATCGCATTCACTTCCCCTGTAGAAATAATCGAGCCGCGCCTAGTCGTTACCACAACTGTGGCACTGGCATGTTTTTCTCTACGAGCAAACACGTTCTCTTTGGGTAAGGCTAGCAATACTTTTGCTCGTGAAACCGGTTTCATTTCTTCAATAGTACTGGCAATTTGTTGCTCTCTGGCGTGTTTTAGGCGAACTTTTTCAACCCGCTGACTGACGCCAAACCCCATATCTTGCATGATGATATCAGCCCCTGCAGATTCACCCTGAGAGATACCTTGTCGAGTCATGCCTAATTTTATCTTTTGATATTCACCGCTGCTAACGTAAACCGTATTACCTTCTAGGCGATAATCAATTTGCGCCTGATCTAGATAATCTAGAGTTTCAATTAGCTCTTGTGTTTCCATGCTCGCTAAGGGGCGATAGTCAGGCTCTTGCGCCCAAATCAAAATAAACACCGCAATGGCAACACAAATGACTAAGGCTATAATCAAGGTAATTTGGCGCATCATATCAGTACTGCTGATGGTCTCCATAAACCCTGATTTTTGTTCGGTGCTCACGTCTTCTGGGTACATTTCAGTACCCATATCACTCATTGCTAATTCTGTACTTGCTGCTTCAGCCACGTGTTAGCTCCTAAACCGGCATATTCATGATTTGTTTGTAGGCGTCGAGTACTTTATTTCGTACTTGCACTGTCGCTTCGAAGGCGATCCCCGCTTTTTCTTTTGCGACCATCACATCCGCTAGGCTCAAGTTCTTATCACCCATCTCAAATGCCTTGGCCATGTCTTTAGCCTCGAGCTGCATACCATTTACAGTGCCAATAGCATTACTTAGCAATTCTGAGAAGTTTGCAGAGGAAGGGTTACTCTGAATAACATTGGGTTGACCCAAGCCCACTTTTGACTCAAGGGCCATGCCTTGCATTTCTTGATAAAGAGACTGTGCTTTGATATCCATAGGATGCTCCACGTGCAAAAGACGTATTTCGTCATTTGAATTAACTAACTACATCTATAGCAAGGTAAGTGCCAAATCATCAAACTTAAAAAAACAACAAATATCTATAATATTCAATAACTTAAATGTGATTCAGAAATACCATCATGCGTCATAATTTTGACATTTCTTCCAAACTAACCTTGGGGCAGCTGACCTTTAGTATTTGCTTAAGGCGATCACTCACCCCCAAAAACAAAAAACCACCTTGTTAGGTGGTTAAAATTCTATCTGTTATGCTGTTAACTTGGGGATAATTAAGCAGGCAGCTCAATCCCTACTTCACGCATTTTAGCAAGCTTGTAACGTAAGGTTCTGGGGCTAATCCCTAACCTTTCGGCCACATCTTTGCGGCGACCTTTACAACTTTGCAAGGTATCGAGAATAATTTGATGCTCTTGCTGACGCAATTCTGAGCCCAATTTACTGTTATCTTCTTCCACCATTTCAAGATCGATACGAGCGGTATCTGCCAAAGCGGATATGTCTTGCTCAATCATCAAATCTTGAGCATCAATTTGATTACCATCAGATAATATCAGCGCACGCTGGATCACGTTTTCTAGCTCTCGTACGTTACCCGGCCAATTGTGTTGTAATAACTTACTGCGACCTGATGCCGTCAACTTTGATATTTCACAATTTTGTTTTTGACAATGACGTTCAATTAAGTGCTCGGCCAAGGGAATGATATCTCCCCCTCTTTTATCAAGGGGCAACCAAGTAAGCGGGAATACATTGAGGCGATAATATAAATCCTCTCTAAACTCACCGGCGTCTACGGTTTGTTTTAAATTACGATTACTGGTGGCAATCACCCGAACATCCAACGCAATGGTTTTACGACCACCTAGTCGCTCAACTTCTTTCTCTTGTAAAACACGTAATAATTTCACTTGTAGGTTTAAGTCCATTTCACTGATTTCATCCAGTAAAATGGTGCCGCCTTGGGCCTGTTCAAATTTGCCCGGGCAAGCTTGTATCGCTCCAGTAAAGGCGCCTTTTTCATAACCAAACAATGTTGCTTCCAGCATATTTTCTGGAATAGCAGCACAATTGATAGCAACAAAAGGCTGTTGACTGCGATTGGATTGGTCGTGAATATACCGCGCTAACACTTCTTTACCCGAACCACTTGGTCCCAAAACCATTACAGTAGCTTCTGATCTCGCCACTTTTTTGGCTAAATCGAGTAATTGCAAACTGCTGGGATCATCAACCACTGGAGTGCAAGATTCTACTTTTTGGGCCGGAGCATAACGTCCAACCAAGTTAAGTAGCACTTCAGGGGCAAAAGGCTTGGATAAATAATCAGTTGCGCCGTCTCGCATCGCCTGCACCGCATCGTTTATGGTGGCGTAGGCAGTCATTAATAGTATCGCCAAATTGGGATGCTTATGTTTAATGTTTTTCAGCAAAGACAAGCCACTCATGCCGCCCATTTGAATATCGCTCACCACTAAGTCAACAGAGTGCTCAGACAGTTTTATCATGGCTTGCTCGCCACTGTCGGCTTCAATGACTTGGTAACCACCTAGCAAGAGGGTGTCGACTAAGGCTTCCCTTAAACCTGCATCATCTTCTACAATCAATACTTTTGCTTGACTCATTTCCTAGCTCCCCGCCGCATCGGCAAAATATTGTTGAGGCTGCGCTGTTTTGGTTGGCACATAACCTTGATGAACTAACTGATTAGCATCAACTGTTGGCAAACACAGCGTGAAGCAGGCACCACCATCGGCCAAATTGGCGACTTGAATATTGCCTTGATGAGATTGTGCAACGCTTCTTACCACGGCTAGGCCTAAACCGGTACCATTGCTTTTAGTTGTATAAAAGGGTTCGAAAATACGCTTCATTGCTTCGCTTTGAATACCAGGGCCATTATCTGTAACCGATATATTTACCCAACCTTGGTTATCACTTTCGCCACTGGCAGCAAGATGAATCACCGCTTGTTGAGGTTTTGCGGTTAACGCGTTATGAATAAGGTTTTGCAACGCCCCAGCTAAGGCGGTTTTATTCCCCATAATCACTACATCGGGATCGGGAACCGAAAGCACTAACTTTGCTTGTTGGCTCTGCACCATAGCATCTGCGCCTTGCTGTACTTCTTGCATTAGGCTTTTAAGAGATATTTTACTTATTACTTGCTGATCTCCACTTTTAGCGAACAACAACATATCATTCACTTGGCTCTCTAGGTCTCGCAATCGTGATACCAACTTGTCGCTGAACTTCTCTCGGGAGGCTTTGTTTAGTGTATTGTTAGACAAATTTGCCGCATAGAGCATAGCTGCAGACAAAGGAGTACGAATTTGGTGAGCTAACGAAGCGACCATCTTTCCTAATGACGATAACTTTTGTAAATGCCCAATACGTTGCTGTAATTGACGGGTCTCGGTTAAATCAGTTAATACGATAAGTTGACCAGGCTCTAGCTCTAAAGGTGTGATGGATAATTTTACTTTACGCCCATCATACAGTGACACTTCATGACCATCGTCCGCTTGTGGCTTAAAAGAACGGGCAATAATGGTACGCCAAAGCTGCCCCTCTAAGGGTTCACCTAGTAGTACTTTGGCCAAGTTATTCGACTGCTTGACTATACCTTTTCCATCAATCACCACCACGCCTGCGGGCATAACCTGAAGCAAATGCTGTAAACGGTTAGCCTGTAATCGCAAGGTGTTTAATTCTTCGTTGTTTGACGCAAAGGAGGCTTTATTTAAGGCGTCATGCCTCACGACTTCTTCCAACTCGGACAAAGTATGCTGCGATGTGTCAATTAAAAGATTGCTAGTACCCATAGATTCCTCACGTCAAAACTTAGACATAATAATTACAGGTTAGCTAAAGCACATGCCATGCCAAAAATAATTCACTTTATTATCAACAGGTTAGCTTGTTTTTTGTTGAAGAAGTACGACGTCAATGAAATGACACGCTGAGGTAATTCAATATTAATTGAGGGGAAAATTAGTCTTTACTAATGCTGTACTTACGCATTTTTTCAACCAAAGTAGTACGGCGCATACCAAGGGTCTCAGCGGCTCTGGCCACAACCCAGTCTTGGTGCTCTAAGGCTTGGGTAATCAAATTTACTTCTAACTCTGAGATATATTCCTTTAAATTGAGCCCTTGTGCTGGAAGTTCAGTGGACAAAGTATTATCAAGACGAGTGTCGTCATTAGCATCATCTTCATTATCAACACCACCGAACATCGCATTAATAGCCTCGCGCTCCAATAACTCTTCGGGATAGTCAGGCTCGTAGGCTGCCACATCTAGATGTTTATACTTACTGGGTAAATCACTCAAATCGATAAGTTGGTTAGGATACAAAATCATCAAACGCTCAACTAAATTCGACAATTCTCGTACGTTACCCGCCCAATTATGCTCCATAAGCGACGTTAATGCATTTTCTGTAAACTTAACTTGAGAATGATCTAACTCAAGCCTCGACAGCAGCTCTTGCAATAAAAGGGGAATATCTTCTTTTCGCTCCCTTAACGCTGGGCTATCGATTGGAAAAACATTTAATCGATAATACAAATCTTCTCTAAATTGCCCATCAGCAATCATGGTTTCTAAATCGCGATGCGTGGCGGCAATCACCCTAACATTACATTTAATTGGCTTAGTGCCACCGACTCTTTCATAGGTACGCTCTTGTAAAACCCGTAGTAATTTAACCTGCATTTGTAGCGGCATATCGCCAATTTCGTCGAGAAAAAGAGTGCCACCTTCAGCGAGTTCAAATCGCCCTTTGCGAGAGCCCACGGCACCTGTAAAGGCGCCTTTTTCATGACCAAAAAGCTCGCTTTCAAGTAATTCACCAGGGATAGCCCCGCAGTTAACCGGAATAAATATACTGTCGGTACGGTTTGACAAAAAATGTACATTACGAGCTATCACCTCTTTACCTGTGCCCGACTCGCCCAAAATCAGCACATTGGCTTCGGTGGGGGCCACTTGCTCGATTAAATGTCTTACACCTTGAATTTGTTCGCTTTTTCCAACCAAACTTCTAAAAAGACGGGTTTTATTGCTTACGCTCGTCTTAGTATTTGGGCGGCTGCGTTTATATTCTTGGCAGCGATGCAACATCTGCGTGAGTTCAGGATAGGTAATGGGCTCGTTAATGGCGCCCACAATATTGGTTTGCGGCTCAAAAGCCTGATAATTGCCAACCAATACAAAAGGGTGCTGAGGAAATTTTTCACTGATATCGCTAGCCAATTCGTGGCTTACCGCATCAATTAATACCGATTTAATATCAAGTTTTTCTTTAAGGGTTTCAACCGCTGAGGCAAATAACACACTAGTGCAAGACTCACCAAGAAAAGTCAGAATGGTACTCAGATTATTGGCCCGCGCAACGTCAGAACTAATAATCAAAATATTGCTCATTCCACTTCAACCCTCATAATGTTTTTATAATCCACTGTATTGTATGTGATTTTAACCATTCAAGATGGGATAGCAATACTATTTAAAGCATTTTTAAAGGGAGTATATTTTTCATACAAGAAAATACAATTTTTAGAAACACCCATAAAAAAAGAGCAGACAAGCTGCTCTTTCTTTGAATAAAACTAACTTTTACCCATTTAACAAAGACAAAACCTGCCCCTGCTGCTGATTTGCCATACCTTGTACCGCAAGGCTAGTTTGACTCAAAATGCCCGCAGCCGCATTTTCGGACGTGGCTTGAGCAAAGTCAGTATCTTGGATACGGCTTCTCGCTGCTGATACATTTACATCAGCTTGGGTTAGATTACGCGCCGCACTTTCAAATTGATTTTGGGTCGCTCCTAAATCAGCTCTAGCACCGCCCACAAACTCAGCCGCTTCATCGGCTATTGCCAAAGCATCCTCTGCTCCTTGCGCAGTGCTTAAATCTACATTAAGAATATCATCTAAACCCGCCGCTACGTCTTGGGTGGCCACGCCAATCTTTTGACCTGCGTTAGCGCCAACCTGAAAATCAATATTGCCATCACTAGACAATAACGACTTACCCGCAAATTCAGTTTGCTCAATAGTTTGCGAAATATTGTCTTGTAATTGCGTGACCTCCGCTTGAATAGCCTGACGATCAGAGTCGCTTAACAAACCATTACCCGACTGCACCGACAATTCACGAATACGGTTCACATCTTCAGTGATCCCCGACAAGCCACCTTCAGCTACTTGCGCCAAAGACACCCCGTCATAAGCATTAGAAATAGCCTGACGATTGCCCTCAACCTGAGTCGTCAAACGATCAATAATCTGTTGCGCCGCCGCACCATCAGCCGCGCTATTAATACGCTTGCCTGATGCAAGTTTTTCAAGAATAGATTCTTGCTTATTTTGAACTTGTTGTAACAACGATGCGTTTGAATTGTTGTTATTTACATTAATCATAGTTAACCTCCTGTATATCGGTAACCAGCCGATATAAACCTCATACGAGAGCTTAGCAAATAGTTGTTGATAAAGTAAGCGAACGAACAAATGAAAGGTATTTAACTGCATACCTATGTATGTGTGCCACCTTTAAAGTCGAGCCTGAACGCTAAAGGTCAATGGCCTCCTAAAGCATAGAATATACTTAAGAGAAACCTGAAAATGGTCGATAGTCAATATGCAGAGAAAGTACTGCTTTAGGGTTATTTCAGATTTAACAATATAAGTAAGGAGTGATAGGTGACTAAAGCAGTTATCCTAGCTGGCGGATTAGGGACGCGAATAAGCGAAGAGTCCCACCTAAGACCCAAGCCTATGATTGAAATCGGCGGTCGCCCTATATTGTGGCACATCATGAAAACATATTCACATCATGGCATTAACGATTTTATTATCTGCTGTGGTTACAAGGGGTATGTGATCAAAGAATATTTTGCCAACTATTTTTTACATATGTCTGATGTCACTTTCGATATGCAGCAAAATAGCATGGAGGTTCATTCTAACCATGCCGAACCATGGCGCGTCACCTTGATCGATACGGGCATGGAAACAGGTACGGGAGGCCGATTAAAAAGAATTGCTCCTTACCTTGACGATGATGAGGACTTTTGTTTTACCTATGGTGATGGTGTTACTGATTTAAACATTGCGCGAAGCATTGAATTCCACAAGAAATCTGGCACTTTAGCCACGGTCACTGCCATCCAACCACCAGGAAGATTTGGTGCATTAAATATCGAGGGGAACATGATCAACCACTTTCAAGAAAAGCCCCCAGGAGATGACTCTTGGGTCAATGGCGGCTATTTTGTGTTATCCAAAGGTGTATTAGATTATTTATCTGGAGATGCTTGCGTATGGGAACAAGAGCCTTTGCAACAGTTGGCGCAAAATAATCAACTGTCTTGCTACAAACATAGCGGCTTTTGGAGACCAATGGACACCTTAAGAGACAAAATCCAATTAGAAGACATGTTAAAGAATAACGCTGCACCTTGGGTAAAGTGGTCTTGAATCGCTTGTTTTGGCAGAATAAGAAAGTACTAATTACTGGTCATACCGGATTTAAAGGTGGCTGGCTATCACTCTGGCTGCAACATCTAGGCGCGCAAGTCACTGGATTTTCTTTAGCACCGCCCACCGAACCCAATTTATTTAACAAGGCGAGCATCGCCGAGAATATAAATAGCATTATTGGGGATATTCGCGATAGTGAACATTTATCTCGAGTGCTACAAAAATGCCAGCCCGACATCGTATTTCACCTTGCTGCACAGCCTTTAGTCCGTGAGTCATATCAAGATCCTGTCGGCACTTACACTACCAATGTTATAGGTTCCCTCAATGTACTGGAGGCTATTCGCCATTGTCACTCAGTACGTGCAGCGGTTATTGTGTCAACAGACAAATGTTATGAGAACCAAGAGTGGCATTGGGGATATCGTGAGAACGATCCTGTGGGTGGCCATGATCCTTACAGCAGCAGCAAAGCCTGTATGGAGATATTATTAGCCTCTTACCGTAAGTCTTATTTTCAAGCCGCTGACCCATCTCTACCGGCTATCGCTTCGGCCAGAGCGGGCAATGTGATTGGTGGTGGTGATTGGGCCAAAGATAGATTGATACCTGATACATTACAGGCCATTTCGCACCAGCAACCTATTTATCTGCGCTACCCCAATGCCATTCGCCCTTGGCAGCATGTTTTAGAGCCTTTATCGGGTTATTTGTTATTGGCGGAAAAACTCTATAACGACGGTCATGCTTATGCCCAGAGTTGGAACTTTGGCCCGCCAGCCAGCAGCGCCAAATCCGTCAAATGGCTAGTCGACTATTTACTGCAACAGACCGAGTCCAAAATTGAGCTTATAATTGATAAAGAGTCCGCGCCCCATGAAGCTCACTTT
Organism: uncultured Paraglaciecola sp.; assembly: GCF_937123705.1. Lineage (GTDB taxonomy): Bacteria > Pseudomonadota > Gammaproteobacteria > Enterobacterales > Alteromonadaceae > Paraglaciecola. Next base: position 31,266 of record NZ_CAKZKO010000046.1, read on the forward strand.
CTTAAATTAGATTTTAGTAAGGCAAATGAGCAATTAGATTGGCAGCCCAGATGGGATCTGGCTACCGCATTAGATAAAGTCATTGACTGGTCAATGCCGGGAAAACACAGCGCATTGAGCATGCAAACCCTTTGTATTCAGCAGATTGATGAATATTCTGATAGCAAGACGTTAACCTTGTGAATATCTGTGATACGCCATTACAAGGGTTAAAAATTGTGGATACAAAACGCAATATAGATAGCCGTGGCAGTTTTTCACGGTGGTTTTGTGGCGATGCGTTGTCTGCCATTTTAGAAGGTAAAAATATCGCCCAAATCAATAGCTCTAAAAACACACACAGTGGCACCATACGCGGATTACATTTTCAACATCCTCCCGCAATGGAAACCAAATTAGTACGCTGTATACAAGGTAAAGTTTTTGATGTGGCTGTCGATATACGCAAGGAGTCTAGTACATTTTTACAATGGTTTGGTATCGAGTTGTCAGCTGAAAATTCCCGTATGATGTTTATTCCACAGGGCTTTGCCCATGGTTTTCAGGTGTTAGCAGAACATTCTGAGTTGCTTTATTTGCATAGCGAGTTTTATTCACCTGAATGTGAAGATGGCATTAAATTCGATGATCCAAAGCTTAATATAAATTGGCCGCTATCTTGCACCGATATATCGCCGCGAGATAAAGCACACTCTTTTATTACCAACGACTTTGAAGGTCTTATATTGTGAAATGTCGTCACTGTCATCATGCTTTGCAGCACCGCTTTGTTGATTTAGGCTTCGCACCGCCGTCTAATGCTTATCTAACGACTGAAGATTTGGACAAACCCGAAGTGTATCTACCGCTTCAAGTCTATGTATGTGACCAATGCTGGCTGGTACAAACCCAAGATTACATTCAACCTGAAAAATTATTTCAACCTGAATATGCCTATTTTTCCTCAGTTTCTAAGAGTTGGTTGCAGCACGCACAGCGATACGCAGACATGATTATAGCGAGGGAAAAACTTTCCAAAGACAACTTAGTCATTGAAATCGCCGCCAATGATGGGTATTTGCTCAAAAATTTTGTCGAAAGGGATATTCCATGCTTAGGTATTGAGCCTGCTCTGGCCACTGCAGAAAAAGCAACAGCAGTAGGTATTCCTGTTATTACTGAGTTTTTCACTCAAGCCCTTGCTCAAAAGCTTGCCGCTGAGCAACAAATGGCCGATTTAATCATTGGTAATAACGTCTTGGCTCACGTTCCCGATATTAGTGATTTTGTTGCAGGCTTAAAAATATTGCTCAAGCCCACAGGCTCGATAACCATGGAGTTTCCACACTTGTTGGAACTGATTAATAATAATCAGTTTGACACTATTTACCACGAGCATTTTTCTTATTTATCGCTAACGGCCGTGATCCGTATTTTTGACCAAGCAGCTCTAAAAATAGTTGATGTTGAACAACTGCCTACCCATGGTGGTAGTTTGCGTATTTACGCTTGTCATAAAGGGGAGTCACGCCAAGCACAACCCACCATTAAGAAACTGTTACATTTGGAAGTTGAGCAAGGCTTACAACAGCTAGGTACCTATTTAGCCTTTCAATCTAGGGTAGATAAAATTAAGGATGATCTTCTAATGTTTTTAATTGAACAGAAACGTCTGAATAAAAAGGTGATTGGTTATGGCGCTGCTGCAAAAGGTAACACACTGTTAAACTATGCAGGCATCAAACCCGACCTATTACCAGTTATTTGCGATGCAGCCCCATCCAAACAAAACATGTTTATGCCAGGTAGTCATATCCCAATTGCCTCACCGGTTTGTCTTGAGCAGCAGCAACCTGATTTTATTTTAATACTACCTTGGAATATAAAAGCAGAGGTATCTTCATTTTGTAAAAACACACTGCCTACCTCTGCCGAATTTGTCACCGCGATCCCCACAATAAATAGATTCTCATGAGCAAAATTCATTACACCAAACCATCAATTCATGACCTGGAAGTAAAATACGCAACCGACGCTGCAAAAAATGGCTGGGGCGAAAACTGTTATCAATATATCCTTCGCTTTGAGGAGCAATTCAAAAAGTATCTAGGCGTTAGATATGCTATCGCGACTTCAAGTTGTACTGGAGCCTTACATATGGGACTCTCGGCTTTAGGAATACAACAAGGAGATGAAGTCATACTGGCAGATATTAACTGGATAGCAACAGTTGCTCCCATTACTTACCTCGGAGCAAAACCAGTTTTAGTCGATATAGATCCCAACAATTGGTGTATAGATCCAGCAAAAGTAATTGAAGTTATCACCGCAAACACCAAAGCCATTATCGCTACTCATATATACGGTAACCTTTGTGCAATGGGAGAGTTGCAGGCTATTAGCGAACAGTATGGTATCCCTATAATAGAAGATGCCGCTGAAGCCGTTGGCTCAGAATACCAATCCATCAAGGCCGGCTCATTGGGCACTTTTGGCGTGTTTTCATTCCACGGCACTAAAACAGTGACCACAGGTGAAGGAGGCATGTTTGTGACCAATGACGCAAAAGTCTATGAGAAAGTTCTCACTCTGAGCAATCATGGCCGGGCTACAAATCAAGAAAAACAATTCTGGCCAAGTATGATCGGCTTTAAGTATAAAATGTCGAACATACAAGCAGCTATTGGTTGTGCACAAGTGGAAAGAATTGAAGAATTGGTCGCTAAAAAAAGAGCTGTTTTCTATTACTACGAAAATAAATTAAGCCATATCAAAGAGATAAGCATGAATGAGCAATCAGCTCTGACAAAATGCTCGTACTGGATGCCAACAATTGTGTTTGCAGAACAACTAAATATCGACCGTGATAAGTTATTAACTTGTTTTTCCCAACAAAATATTGATGCACGTTTATTTTTTTGGCCACTAAGCCAATTAGATATGTTTGAGGACAAGCCAGATAACGTTAATGCGTACAGTATTTCTAAACGCTCAATCAACCTACCAAGCTACCACGACATTACCGAGCCGGAAATGGATCGCGTCTGCCTAATAATTTCTTCTTTTCTGAAAAATTCAAAAGATGTGATGGCTGTACGCTAATGAATATTGTGATTTCACAACCGATGTTTTTTCCTTGGATTGGTATGTTTGAGCAAATAAAACTCGCCGATATCTTTGTTCATTATGATGACGTGCAATTTTCTAAAGGCAGTTTTAGTAATCGTGTACAAATAAAATCACCTGGAGGGTTATGTTGGTTAACAGTCCCACTACGAAAATTCAAATTGGGTACCCCAATTAATGAAATCCTGATAAATGACGATAAGAACTGGAGAGAAAAGCATATTGCAACACTGACAAGGTGCTATAAAAACTCAGTATTTGTCGAGGATATGCTGGACATTGTGACCGATGTTTATTCACAACCATACGAACATTTAAAAGACTTGTGTCTATTATCAACCGCTAAAGTTTGTCAATATTTGAACCTTAACCCCGACCTTTTACAAATGAATTCAAGTGACATGGGTATTGGCGGCACGTCTTCAAAACGCGTTTTGAACACTGTAAAAAAATTAAAGGGTCAACAATATATTACCGGTCTAGGTGCTAAAAACTATTTAGCCCATCAGGATTTTGAGGCCTCAGGAATTGATGTCATGTACATGAATTATAAAAAAAATGAATATTCTCAACTTCACGGAGCATTCACTCCTTATGTCAGTATTTTAGACGCGATTGCTAACGTAGGGCCACAGAGCCAACAACTGATCAATTCAAATACCATTTTTTGGAAGGAGTTTATTGATGGATGAAATTAAAAAGTTTTTCCAGAATGTCACGAACAATATAGAAACCATGTCACAAGACACGGAATTAGCTGACGTCACATCCAAATGGATTAACGGAATAATACCCCATCAATATACCCATAATTTCACTTGGCTGGGTCGCCCTATTATTCAGTTCCCGCAAGACATTCAAGCAATGCAAGAGGTGATATGGAAAGTTCGACCAGATTTAATTATTGAAACAGGTATTGCTCATGGTGGTTCATTAATATTCAGTGCATCAATGCTGGCCATGCTTGAATATTGTGACGCAGTAGAAAACGGAACAGTGTTAGATCCTAAACAGCCAAAGCGTAAGGTCTTAGGTATAGATATTGATATTCGAGAGCACAACAAATCAGCAATTAATGCTCATCCGATGGCCAATAGAATTGAGTTAATGCAGGGCTCATCAACGGATGCCAACATTGTTGATGCAGTTTATACCTTTGCCAAAAGCTTTCAGAAGGTACTGGTTATTCTTGATTCAAACCATACCCATGAACATGTTTTAAATGAATTAAAAGCCTATGCTCCGCTGGTCTCAACCGGCAGTTACTGCATTGTTTTCGACACAGCAATTGAAGATGTTGGGGATTCTGAATTCGCCGATCGACCATGGGGTAAGGGTAACAATCCCAAAACAGCGGTTTGGGAATATCTCAAATCAAACAACGCATTTGAGATCGACAGCGAAATTGAAAATAAACTACTTATTACTGTTGCTCCCGATGGATATCTAAAGCGCAAAATCTAAATAACTAACTAGCATTACAAACACCCTATGTGTTTAATATACAATCGACATATCCTGTCCCAATAAGAGGAGATAATCATGAAGAAAATAGCTGTTGTAGGTGCATCAATAGGTGGACTAGTAGCAGCGGTAAATCTTCGGAATATGGGGTTTGATGTCACCATTTTTGAAAAAGGCAAATCCATAGGAGGGCTTTTTTCACAAGTCGACACGCCATTTGGGCATTGCGAACTCGGTATGCACGTTCTTTACGTAACCGAAGAGCAAAGACGCTTATTAGTTAAGATATTTGGCGATATATTTATTGTCAAATATGGTTACGAATTAGATATTGGCGCCCACTATAATAATGGCATACTCAATACTGACAGTATTTACCCTGATATCAGCCACTTAGCTACCAAAGATTTGATCTATTCTCAGATAATAAGCAAGCTCCCCAAAAAAAAGTGCACTAGCGCGGCCGACGAATTTACCCGCCGCTTTGGCAGTGAAGCCGCCAACACTATTTACAGCCCTATTCTTGAAAAGTTATGGAATATTGATAGTCGCAAATTAACAGCACAGTCCATTCATTGCTATTACGATCTTAGACGTATTATTGTGGCCGATAAAGGAGCATCGGACGACCTAAAAAAAGATCCGTACATGGATGCAATCATTGGCAACCCAATACAGTCAGAGCCTGCCGGCAAGGTTTATGGTGATAGATGCGCGTTATTCTTTAAAAAAGATACTAAGGGTATTTCGGAAGTCGCAATCAGTAACCTTTCAAAAATAGGCATCAACACTGAGCTTACTAGCAATGTTAATTTGCATAATGACACATTACTGCTAGATGACGTCCCTATCAGTAATAGTTTTGATGCCTGTATTTTGGCATCACCTTTAAATGCATTAGATAAGACGCTGGCAAACTCATTAACCTGTAACGAGTTATCTATTTTCTACTTTAAAATAGCTAACTCGATCTCGAATACATTGCCTAGTTATTACGTTCTTTGTCATTCTCCTGATTTAATATCCTCTAGGATCGTCAACTACAAAGCATATAACTTCGAAAAAAATGAAAAACTAAACCATATCATCGCAATAGAAGTGCTGCATACGGTAGGTAAGCGTCCTAATCATAGCGATATCAAAAATGAACTTAACCAAGTATTACCGGGTATAAAAGTAGAAGACGTTTATCTATTCCCCCATAGCCTGAAAATTGTTAGCCCGACACTTAAGAACGCAAATATTCTCGATACCAAAACAACGGCTTTGCAGACAAAATTTAAAGGAGGCCCTCTGTTCTTTGTTGGCATGCGGACAGACAAAGGCGTATTTTTTTCACATCAAACTATTGGAGCAGCATGTGATGCCGCATTGGAATGTTCAAAACGATTATCTTGAAATTACTGAGATGCCGTTTTATTGGCGATTAAACACAACTGCCGAGGCTTTCCAAAATATCGCCACACGGTTGCCAGTAACACTAAAAGTCAATTCACAATTTGATTACCTAGAACTGGATTGGCAAGAAAAGGATTGGGCGCATGTAGAAAGAGCCTACATGCAAGATGCCAACATAGGTTTCATTAATCCAGAATCTGGGCAAATGGACACTTATGGCTCAAGTGTTAACAACTTTTTTCTGAATATAATCAATAGTATCAAGCCAAAAAAAATTTTTGAAATTGGTTGTGGTGCTGGCTTTAGTATCAAGTATTTGGCCGAAAACGGTTGGCAGGTCGTAGGGGTGGATCCATCAGAATATTCTTATCACTGGAGTCAAAAGTTGGGGTTCGAACTACTGAATACTTTTTTTGACAGCGAAACATTCGACACCGAAGTCGATTTCATTTATTGCAATGACGTTTTTGAACACATTAGAGATGTGCACACTTTTGCTAAAAATGTGTTTAAAGCACTAAATGCAGGCGGCACATTCTGTTTCTCTACCACAAACTCAACAGAATCCATAGCCATCGGCGATATTTCAATGATTGAGCATCAACATGTCAATATGTTTACCGAAAGATCCATTTACAGCATACTAATTTCGGCCGGATTCGGAAACATTAATATCGGTAAAAGCTCCTACGGCAACACCTTCCATGTCACCGCGCAAAAAGCAACCACTAAACGCCAGCACGAGATACCAGCAATGAGTTGCGATGGTTACTTTTCCAGAGCAGCATCCAAAATACAGGCATTTGCAGACTTTTATGCAAGAGTGCAAGGTCATTGTAATTTCTATGTCCCCTTGCGTTGTATACCTTATCTTGCAACAGTGGGTGATTTTGGTAAGCATAACATTTACGATTCCAATACCAGCTGGCATGGAAAATATATCGATGGCTATGCATTACCTATTAGCTTGTTAAGTGAAAAGAACAAAAAGTGTAACGAGCATTACTTCATCGGCTCGATGACATTCTTTGATGAAATTAAAAAGTCGTTAATATCAAAAGGTATTTCCCCGTATTTAATCCAAGGCGTTAAGGATCTTTAATGAAATACTCCTATCAAATTTCTTTTTCACGATAATTATTCGGAGATTAACTTGGATCAGTCAAACCCTAAAAACTATTTGCAAGCCGAGAACCAATACTTTTCGTCTATTAACCAGTATTTCGACGAATGTAGTGGCAGCTATACAGAAAAGGTGCACGCATTTTCACGCTTTGTACCTCGTCAAGCGATAAGCTATTTCTTGGCTAGAAATGACATTTTCAAAGAGGTTATTAACTTACATGGCAATATATTAGATTTCGGTATATTTAAAGGCTCTTCTTTTTTCTCTTGGCTACAATTTAGCGCCACTTATGAACCATACAATCATATGCGTAAGGTAATCGGATTTGATTCATTTACAGGTTTTTCCGAACTAACTTCAGATGATATGGGTACAGACGGCCAAGATTTACACATTAAGCAAGCAGGAGGAATGGCTTTTACCAACGGCTTAGAGGAAATGCTAAAAGGCATACAGTTGTATAATATGAACAGACCACTAGGCCACGTAGACAAAGCCGAAATAGTTGAAGGGCTGTTACCAACGTCATTAAAAGGATATTTAGATAGCCATCCAGAAACCATTATTGCGATGGCTAATTTTGGACTCGGCTTGTACGAACCAACCGTGGAAATACTGAAATTAATTAAGCCACGACTACAGAAAGGCAGTATTTTAGTGTTTGAAGATCTTAATCAAGCAACCTGGCCAGGTGAAACTAAAGCGTTATATGACGTGTTTGAACCCAAAGAGATTTCATTAAAAAGAACCCCATTCTGCCCGCATATTAGCTGGATGAAAATTGAAGATTGAACAGATTAAAATCAATTAATTTTACTATTAGTGTTGTGGTTGAATTAGCCGGACACTTCAATAAAGGATAAAATCCTTCAATTGAGGTGACTGATGACTAAAAGACAATACAAACGCTATCCAGGTGAATTTAAACAAGAGGCTGTGGAGTTGGTTACAAACCAAGGATAGTCCGTTGTTGAGGCGGCAGCTTCTTTAGGAATAAAAGATAAGCTTTTATATAGCTGAGTATTTAAGGCAAAGAAAGATAGCGAAGAGGCGCATTATCGAAAGATGAACGTGCCAGAACAAGTCACAATTTTTTATTAGCTATATAATTTGTAAATATTAACGTGATCGTTAAAACACTTTTTCAATTCTAATTCAATTGCATTTTCATGCTCTTGGGATGAAATAATTATATTTGTCGACAATGATAAAATGCAGTCTGGGGCATGACACTTAACATTCTCTATTCGAGTTCCCCATAGCCAACTATTTTTATCTATGACTCCCATTAGCTTTCCAATTTTTCCCATCTTATCAAGAAGTTTCTGAGTATGTTCTCCAGCCCCATAAAGCACATAGTGAGGTAATTCAAATGCAATTTGTTGATATTTCAATGCTATATCATTTACCCAATTATCATCGTACCAATACTCCAAATGCGGCTCTGAGTTATCTAACAACATGCTAACAACATCTTCACGGTGTATTTTTATAATATCGGCAATAAACTGCAGTTCACTATGTTGAGAACTAAATATCTCCACCATTCGACTAATCTGACCGTATTCATTAAATTTACATTCAGTGCTGTTGCCTCGCCTTTTTTCTGCAAAAACGGCAAAGGCATTACTTAACAAGGGAGGTAAATCAATATCTATTAAATTTAAATTGTCATTCAATAGCTGCACAAAATCAGTTGTGTAGGCATCAAATTCCAGAGACTCATTAAAATAAAGGTGTCCCTCCGCTTTTTCAGCTTCCGGTCTAGGGACACTTTCTCTAATCAAAAACACCTCATCTAAGGTTTTGTTTTTACCACTTAATATACAATGAATAGACTGTGTTAATTCGAAAATGGCAGGAGAAAGGCAAGTTGTAACTGGATGATGTTTTAACCCCTCATAAATTTTATCTATGCAACATTTCCACACAGATGTTTTTTGAAGTGAATAAATAGTAAATACGTATTCTTGCATGTGATTAATAAGGCGCTGTTCTGCTTGGGGTGCGTCTAAGGCTATTGCTGCCTCAAACCCCTTGTATGAGCGCAGACGTATATCACTTTTTGTATAAAGCTCATTAATGGTTAAAACTTTGCCTTGAATCGAATGATAATCAGGATTCTCTTGTAAAAATCTGACCGCTTTTAATAACGCGGAAGGAACAATAAAGTCATCATCAGCGAGAAAAAGCGTATACGGTGTTTTGACTTTATCAAGTCCAAATGACAAACGTTCAAATGCTCCCTTATCGGGCGCATGAAAATACCGAACATTAGCAGGAATATCATTTGTATATTTACTACGACTGCCATCAACGACTATCGAATCAAAACCGTTATGTTCACATGCAACGAAATAACGTCTTAATAACGCTTTTCGTTCCCAACTTAGTGTAACGATTGTAAATAACTTGCTTAAATCAGTTACTGATTGGCATTTTTCAATCATTCGGAAAATTCCATCTACTTATATCTTGAGGTGCGATCAAAGATCGTAATTAGCCATTTGACAATAATGATTGAGATTAACCCTATGTTCATTGATACTGCAAAGTGAATCAAAATTATTGTTGAGGAAAGCCCGTCCTTGTAGAAAAACCCCCGGCTTAAAATTTAGATCGTGGGTATTATCAATCGGTACGTTTACAATATTTATTTCACCCAGTCTTTGAACATTAAGGGTTTCCAATGGAGTGAATATAAAGCGATGCTTAGTAGTTAATACTTCCACACTCCAACGCCCGGGAGCGTTCCAGTTACCATGATAAGCAAACAAGGCGTTTTTTTCGGTGATACCTGCACCGGCAAAATTTGCACTATCGGGATGCCATGCGGTTTGCCCCTCAGTAAATGACGCCAACTCCTGAGGTTTTCCACCTAAGTAGAAAGCTAAATCAACGACGTGGCTAGTATTGGCTATAAACCAGTTTCGTTTTATGTTTGCTGGGATATCTAACTTTTCTATAACCTGTGACCACTCGGTAATCTCGTAATTAAGAGAAGTCACACCGCCATCCTCTGCAATCATTTTTTGAGCCGCTATGACGGATGCATAAAAACGACGATTGTATGCGACAAATACATTAGCTTGGCACGAGTCAGCTAATGCTTGGGTTCGTTCTACTTCTTCAATATCAAGGCCCGCAGGTTTTTCAACCAAAATGGATTTTACCCCATAATTAAGCAGCAATTCTGTAGCATGGGCTAACGACTCAATGCCGGTTGCCACTATTGCATGCTCAGGAATTTCGGGATTGCTCTGTAAAAAATGTTGCAGGCCTCCAATATCAGCCTTAATACCTGTTTCCCGGTAAAATGTCGACGCTGATGCCTCACCTCTGGCAATACACATAAATGAACAATGCTGAGCTTGTAACACTTTTGCATACTCGATTGCCATAGGGCCTGCACCAATAAGCCAGTTCATTACTCGTTCCTTAAGAAATTGGGCATACTTTAAACCTATTGGGTTGAATTGCATTGAAGTGGGCGATAAATACTGACAAATATTGCTCATGCAACAAAGCTGATTCAGAAAATGTTGTTAGGTCACAACGACCCTTGGTCATTATTTCAGTGGCAACAATATGGCTCAACTGACTTTGAGGTGTTACAACGAACTCGGTGGTGGATAATAATGTGTCTTCGTTGTTGTACACCCGCATTTTTTGGGCAAGTTCATCAATAACAAAACGCGTTTGTGTTGTCCTGATCTCTATTTCATATCTTTGGCTATCTGTAACATTGTCGCAAAATAGACTTAAAGAATGATCGTTAGCCGTTATATGTAACTTGCCAAAAACCTCAAAACAACCGCCTCTTTTAGACTCGATAACATCGCAGCCTAGTTCCGATTTCATATTCAAGTTGTTGAGCCCGTTCAAAAATACGAACAAGTCCACAAAGTGTATGCCATTACAAGCCAACCCGTAGCTACTTCCTGTTACTTTCATTGATGCGAATTGCTCTTCCTCGATAACAGACTTTAACTTCTTATAGCTTGTAAATGCACGCCTTGGGCAATTTACCCATGCCCGAATTGCGTGTGTCTCTAATAATTTTGTGCATTGTTGGATCTGCAGCACAGATTGAAATAAAACCTTTTCAAATATGATATATTTCAACTTATTTTGCTGCACAAGAGCTTCAAACACGGCTAAGCGAACATCGGCACTCGTCGCAATGATCGCAAGCGAAAATGAATCATCAACTGGCATTTCTGTAGTGAAAAATACATTTAAAGCATTATCTGAAACGTCTAAAAGCCTATTTTGGGCCCTTTCTAAAGCACTCTGGTTTGGATCAAAAACTGTTATTCTGCATTCATTTTTAATATTGGACAATGCCTGCAGATGTCGACTACCTATCTGCCCAGCTCCAACTAATACAATATTATTCATTCACTCTTATTTCTTTGTTACTCATTCAATAAATATGCTCGTCAAAGTGATTTAACATCAAGTTGAGCTTGTTGGAAGTCATCTAATCGGCCTATGTCCATCCAATAATCTAAAATCGGATACACTGCTACATCGCCGTCTTGGGCGATGCAATTTTCCAACAAGGTGGTCATATCCACGGGTTTATTTTTTATTAGCTGGTTAATGAGGTTGGGCGATATCACATAAATACCCGCATTAACAAAATGCTGTGAAGAAGGTTTTTCTTTAATGGTAGTGATCTTGTAACCATCAGTTTCTATCACGCCATAGGGGATTTGGTGAACATACTCACGAACACACATGGTTGCGTCAGCCTGATTTTCTTCATGAAAATTAATCAATTTTTCGAAATCAATATTGGTCAATATATCCCCATTCATAACCACAAGATCATCTACAATCTCCGATTTAGGCAGCAGCCCCAAAGCGCCTGCAGTACCTAATGGTTTATCTTCATGCACATAGGTAATGTTCGCGCCCCAACGGCTTCCATCAGCGAAGTATTGGCGAATTTTTTCTGGCATGTAGTGGGTAGAAATATAGAAACGATTAAACCCTGCTTCGACAAAATTCTTTAAGGCTATTTCGAGAAGTGGGCTTTCCCCCACTTTCAACAATGGCTTTGGACAATCATTGGTGAGCGGGCTCAAGCGCTTTCCCAATCCACCGGCCATCAGCAATACCGCATTGGAGCGTTTAGGCTTTTTAACCAATTCATGCAAGGACACAAGCCCAACAACCTGATTGTTATCCAAAACTATCGGAATAGACATCAACACAAAACGTTGCATCAATTCTGTTAACGCTTTTTTATCCTGGGTGCCCTTAGCCGTGATAGGTCGCGGATTCATAATCTCGGCAACCGAGCTTTCCATACTGACATTATTTAGCATGGCCCTACGGACATCTCCATCCGTAACCGTGCCCAAAAGTATCATTTCATGATCTACTACTAATGCAATCTTTAAGGATGACTGATTGATGACAACCAAAGTGTCACGGATCGTGTTGGTTTTATCTACACAAGTATCACGCCAATTATTCATATTACTTTCCAGCAATTATCCATATTTGGACTAAGTCTTTTGATTTTATCGGCAAAATTAGATTTTAGTTTAGGCACAACAAATACTGACACTTAACGATGCCATCCATCTTTTGACTCGCCAACCAATGTCATTCCTTTTCTGATAACCCTTTGCCCTAGCTCAACACTGGCAAGAACATCGGCTATTGCCTTGCCGGCCATGCCAATATGGTAAGGGTTCTGGGTATTTTGACAGTCGCTTCGAAACTGAGTGTCATAAAGACATTGGTTAATCGCATTAACAATTTCAGTCTGATTGTAATCAACATCAAGCACATTATCCCCTCTCAGACGCCCTTGCTGCCGCGAGCCAATATTGACTGTTGGACAACCAAAGATAGGCGACTCCTTGATCCCTGAAGACGAATTTCCCACACATACAATCTGTTTAGACGGGTCGACTGCCAAACCCAATACGCCATGATAAAGATATCGCCCTAAAGAGTTATGCACTTGAATACCTGAGATCGATTCGGCATCTAGCGATTTGAGTGCTTTAATGATGGCTCTGCCTCCCGCATCATTATTTGGATAAGTGACAATAACTTGCACTCCCTCTTTAGCCATAGATTTTAATGCATCAAGAGAGGGCAATAGCTGTTCAAGTGACTTTTCAAATTCGGTGGTAATGGAGTGCTGAGTAAATAACACAATTGGCTTGTTTACATCGAGTTTTAACTGCATTGCCACAAAGTTGGAATTTGCATGTTCCCCATCAGCAACCAAATCATTGGAGGGTAAACCGACTGTGTGAATGCGCCAAGCCTCTTCACCCATACCTAGTAAACGCTGCGTTGCTTGCTTGTTAGTAGTGAAATGCAAATGTGACAGCTTACTCATTGCATGACGAACGGAGTCATCAAGTGCGCCACCTTCTGTCAAATCTCCACCTTCAATATGAGCCGTAGGGATATTCATTTGGGTAGCAGCAATCACAGCAGCAAAACCTTCAAATCGATCCGCATAAACAACAAGCACATCAGGTTGCAATTTACTTAACGCTTCGCTAATCGATAATACTCCTGAGCCTATAGCATGAGCTGTGGATAGCTTAGTATCCATATCAAAATGAATTTTTACTTCAGCATGGATATGAAATCCATCATTTCTAATTTCATCCAGTGTATTACCAAAATCACCATCTAAATGAGCACCAGAAACAATCAATTGGTAGTCTAGGTTTGGATGTTCTTGGAGCGCCTTCAAGATTGGATATTGTAATCCGTATTCTGCGCGATTCCCTGTAAATACAGCTATTTTACGTACATTCAACTAATTTCATGCCTCAATATTACAACATGTTCTTGACGCTTTCCGACAAAGAAAAGCGCGGAGACCAGCCGCTATGTTTTGCGATTTTAGAAATATCTAAAACATTCATCGATACTATATTCTCTGAATTTTCAGATAAAACTTCACGTTGACTTTGCTCTACCACCGAGAGCACTATTCTGGCCAAGTCGCCGATTGATACTCCTGAGCCAGAACCAATATTAAACAACCCTGGATGAAAATCATCGATCAATAACTGGAAAAGCGCCACCAGATCTTGAATATACAGAAAGTCTCTAACGGGTGCCGTATTTCTGAGTTTAACGGGTCCAGGATCACCCAATTGACTAAGAATATCAGAAAGCACATTGTTAGGTGACATACCAACACCAAACAAGTTAGCAAGCCTCAAAACACAGCCTCCTTGTGCAATCACTTGCTTTTCATTCTGAATTTTAATCTTGCTATATAAATCGGAAACTACGGCCTCGTCCAACTCAGTACAAGGCCTACTATTCTTATCACCGTAAACGACGGCTGATGAGCAATAAATGACCTTACCTTTAAACTGATTACACAGTTTTGCAGTGAGTGTTGTCGCTGCAATTAAATATGGGTCGCCAAATGAATTGGCTTTAATTCTATCTGGCTCCTCTGCCAAATGAATTAACAAATCACCATTAGGACAGTTGCTATAAGACTCTACTTGTATCACACCTGGCGATTGACTTCGGGAAACTGGAAACACTCTATAGCCACTTTGTTTTAGGCTTTTCGTGAGCACTTTTCCAACAAAGCCACTAGCACCTGCAATGACTACCTTTGGTCCATTTTTGTTTATCATAATCTACATTTTGCTATCTAAATATTTTCCAACTTCCTTGTGTTCAAAGTCTGGGATCAATTTGAAAAACAAATCGACTAGCTCTTTTTTTGACCACAACCCATTGCTTTTCATTCTGTTAATTTCATTCTCAAAATAGCTAAGCTTTTTAACGTCAATTTCATTGTTGTCTTTTATCACTCCAAGATTAATATAAGCTTGCATATCTACTATTTCATCCTCGGTATAGAATTCCTCAAAACCCTTTTCACCTGTGGTATTACTTGAGTTAAATAGACAAGGCCATTTTCCTTGTGAGGGTAATTCACACACTAAATCTCGTGCCTCGTCTTCACTTTTACACACATAAGCCTCATAGCCTAACCCTTGCAAATATTTAACGGCAATTTCGGAAAACGTAATAAGGCTCAATTCTGCGCTAACCTTTGGGAAAAACAGATCACCATTTTCCCCCAAAATACACGACATCAAACATAACTCGCCCGACTCTTTAGGCGTTAAGAAATAGCGTTTAACATCATTTGGTGCAACAAGTGGCTGCTGCTTCTCTATTCTTTGTTTAAATCCACATAATAAAGAACCATCTGAAAATGCAACATTAGCAAACCGCGCTGTAGAAATGGATATGTGTGAAGCATGACGTCTCAAAAACATTTCCATAATTCTTTTGGAAGCTCCCATCATGTTAACAGGGTTTGCAGCTTTGTCGGTAGATACACAGAAATACTTTTTAGTACCATTTTCAATAGCTTGATTAATAGTTTTGTTAGTATTTAAAATATTGACGTCAATCATTCTCATCAGAGTAAAGGGATCTTCTTCACTACGAACATGTTTTAAAGCTGAAAGGTTAAGCACATAGTCGTACTTACCATCACTTTTAATAAAGGCATCATACTCACTGCTGCCCACATCTAATGCATAGGTTTTAAAGTCCCCATCAATGTAGCCGAATGAACTTCTTAGATCGCGCACCAGTTCAACTAAGTTGTTTTCACTTAAATCAACCACATGTAATTTTTGGGGATTACGTTTGAAGATTTCTGTAGTTACAGCTTGACCAATTGTGCCCGCACCACCAATGACTAAAAATGAAGAGCCACTAACCTCAGCTGATAGTTTTGCACTATTGCTATCTATATCAGATAAAAACAATTCATCTTCACGACCAATTAAACTCAACATCGAATTCATAATTTTATATTTTTCATTTATTTATTTTCAAAAATGGCAATTGAAGCTTAATCAGCAAAATCACATCGACATAAATGTTTGTCTGGCTCGATATCGGTAAGCGCAATTTTCCCTAACATTCCAGTGTATTCCTCTGCCGGTATTTCACCTGTGCCGGGCCTTTTTACCCATATATTTTCTGCGGTTAATGTTTGTCCTTTTTTGATTGGTGCAATAGAAACGACAGTCGCAAAAGCAAAATCCATTGTAACCTGCTCCTCCGTACTAGGTTCTTTTATACCCCCACGCATATTCCATATGTCATGAGTTCCATAGATTAAATCACGTAAAGCGACGGGATCCATTGAATTTATAATGTCTGGGCCAGACCTTTCCATTTTGTCTGTAAAGTGCCGTTCCAAAATTGAAGCACCAAGCGCCACCGCTGCAAAGCAAGCTAAATTGGAGGTAGTATGATCAGACAAGCCTATGACAGCCTCGGGAAACCTATTTTTAAGTTGTGTCATCGCACCCAGCCGAACCAAGTGCATAGGCGTTGGATACAAATTTGTAGTATGCAACAACGCATAGGGCACATTGTATTCTGTAAGGATCGCCACGGTTTTCTCTACGGATGTAATATTGTTCATGCCCGTACTCACAATCATTGGCTTACCCTTGGACGCGATATGTTCGATCAAAGGATAATTATTACACTCACCAGAACCGATTTTATAGGCGACAACTCCCATACGCTCTAAGCGATCAGCTGCCGCTCGTGAAAATGGCGTACTGATGAATATCATCCCTTTGGATTCAACGTATTCTTTTAATCTAATTTCATCATTTTCATTCAGCGCACAGCGTTCCATGATTTCGTAGATAGAATCGGATGCATTTCCAGGTATAACGTTGCGTGCAGCCTGCGTCATTTCATCTTCAACAACATGGGTTTGATGTTTAATTACCTCAGCTCCTGAGCGCCAGGCTTCATCTACCATTTTTTTTGCTAAATCCAATGAACCCTCATGGTTAATTCCAATCTCAACTATCACAATCGGTTGATGTTCTTCACCGATTAGGCGACCTGCTATATTTATTTCAGGCATGTTATTTCCTATTAACTGTTTTTGAATTATGGCTTCTTCAAAGTCATATAAATATTGTCAGCCTGCCCAGAAGCCTGCAAGAAAGTCGTCCATAACTGATCCATTTCAGGAAGAATACCGTTTAGCCTATTATTCCCTTTGGGCACTTTATCTTTTAACCATGAAAGGGTGTTAGACATATCAAAGGTGTGGATAAATTTAATCTCTTCTACGACCAAGCCTGCTTTCTCAGCGCAAGCGGTTAAACATTTTTGATCAAAGTACCAACGATGGGCTCTTCTGAAATAAAAAGGCATAAACTCATCAGGGATAAGTTTCAAAAGTATGTCTTCTCGGTTTGGTGTAGCCACCACGATACGGCCATCATCTACCAACAGCTTTGAAAGTTCGTCTAGGAATTTTACGGGATCATCTACATGCTCGATAACTTGAAAGCTAGTAACAAAATCAACGCTATTTTTTTCCGTTTTCAACGCATCTATTGTAAATGGATATACATGATAACCACGGCTTTTTAAAGATGCATGATATAAAGGGGTTGGTTCGATAGAGAGCACCTTTTTCGCTAAACCAGACACATGATCAAGAAAGCTACCTGCACCGCATCCTACATCAGCAATAACAGCGCCCCGATAGTTGAGTCCTGCAATTCCCTTGATATTATAAGGTTGATATTCATCATGGGCCTTAAAGAAATCTTCGACCTCAGTACCTTGACCCATCGCTTCACGATATTCTTCTGAAGCATATGTTTCGCTGTCAAAGGCGCAATCCTCTGAAAGTTGCCAAATCCCACATCCCTTGCAGCAACGTACTTCTGTTGGGGCCGTTTTTACAGTAAATGAACCGGCACGTACTGGGCCTGAGTAAACAAGATCCCATTCTGTTTGGTTACAAATTTTACACTCTGGGAAATTGGCATTTATTGGCATGTGAAACCCCCATCGACTATAAAGTTCTGTCCGGTACAATATTTCGAACCATCAGAAATTAAATATAAAATCATACCAGCAATATCATTAGGTTTAGCCATACGCCCCATTGCCGTTTTGGCCGCATATCTTCTTTCAAACTCTTCGAGATGATCATTAAATACTCCTCCCGGTGAAACACAGTTAACCCGCAGGTTATCTTTCCCCCACCATGTTGCCAGCCAGCGTGTTAAACCTATAACGCCTGATTTAGAGGCCGAATAACCCGCAAATGACTTAAAGGGCATATCATCATAAATAGTGTGATCAGGGCCAACTACGCCATAAATACTTGATACGTTAATTAAACTCCCGCCGCCATTCTCTTTCATGATGCGCCCACCTTCCCGTGCGACTAGAAATGTACCAGTCAAATTCACATCAATAGCAGCCTGCCATACGTCTAACGCGGCATTTTCAAAGGGGGAGAAGGGGTCTCCACCACCGGCAGCTAAGCCTTCACTGGTTACCGCAGCATTGTTGATAACAGCATCAATGCCACCCAGTTTTTGATGTAGAATTTTGAAACCTTCTACAACCATTTCCTCTTTTGTCACATCCATTTCTAAAGCAGGGAGGCCAAGCTCCTTACCTAAAGCCAGCACCGAACTACCTGGACGATCAACTAAAAAGGGGATACAACCTTCTGCAAGCAATAGGCTTGAATAGTATGCGCCAAGAACACCCGTGGCCCCGATTAAAACCACACGCTTTCCCACTACATTCAAAAGTTGTTGGTGGTTTTTTGCCAGCTTTTTACGCAGAAAAAATTCAATTAACTCGAAATCTACTTCAGAATCAAGATCGAACGTTTTTTCGGGTGAAATGTAATATCCTTCCGTTTTGCCTTCGAGCAAGTTTTGGGCATCACTCTTGAGGAAGTCGGGATGTAACACATAGATACTGGCAACATGCTCTAACACTTCTGGGGCATCTTGGCGTCGCACTATCCATTCCCCTCCTTCACCCTTTTTGCAAATACTTAATGAACCATCTGCCTTTTTCTCTAAAACGTTAAAATAGGGATTTTTTCGCGCTTCGCAAACAGAAAAAACAGCCTCAATTTGGCGTACTTGCGCGTCCTTAAATTGTTTAATGGCCGCTGAGATATCGGCGACATCTCGAAGAGGGTTAGTGCAATCTAAATCGACAAAAAAATCATATTTTTCATTATATATTTTTTCACATTCTTGGATCGCATGTTGCCAAACTTGAAATTTACCTGCTTCGCTATTTGACAGATGCTCAGGGCGAAGAAACGGCGTGTCAGCGCCAGCAAGTCTTGCCACCTCAGCAATCTGTGGAGAATCTGTCGAGACAATCACTCTGTCTATTTCAGGCGTAGCAAGGGCCTGTTCAATTGACCAAGTTATAAGGGGCTTTCCCAATATGGGCCTAATATTTTTTCCTGGCACACCTTGGCTTCCCCCTCGCGCCGATATTACACAAATACCCACCATTTTAACGTTACCTCTAAAAATATTGTTGCTTTACCATTTGATAAAAGAAATCGGAAGCCTTCTACCTTCTTGGTTTGATTTATATGCGGTCAGTGCGACATTAAGCGCCGAAACACCATCTTGAAAACTGACAACCTCAGGCTTATTTTTGTCATGGATCCTAGATATAAAATGTCTCATATGTGATAGAAAAAAATCATTTCGCTGGAACTCACTCCCCGGGGAAATAACTATTTTGTCAATGCCGGTTTTATCTATTGAAAGTACATTCGTTTGAATGTCCCACATCAACAAAGCATCAGTTGTGACAACTTCGATATTGCCACGATAAATAGGACTGATCATATCGACTTGCACTTGCCCGCTAACACCATTTTTACTTTGCAGAGTCAAGCTAGATAAAGTCTCAGCATTAATTTCTAACGGGCCAATAGTTTGATTAAAACAATAAACAGAAGCTATTTGACCAAAAAGATACTGCACTAGGTCTATTTGGTGAATTAAGTCCATTAGAGCCCCGCCACCTCTAGAGCTGTCGGCACTATAAGAAGTCCGATAATCACTACCGGGTCGCCACGTGTCTAAACTCTGTCCCATTACGGCTCTATATGTTAAAACCGAACCATATTTTTGGGTATCAATAAACTCTTTTAGCTGACTGAGTGTTGAACTCATCCTAAGCATACATCCGACTTCAATAACCAACTTATTTGTTGATGAAATCTGATATAATTTTTCGAGGTTTTGCAAATTATGAGAAATGGGTTTTTCAATAAATAAATGCTTCTTTTTATCTGCCGCCTTTTGGGCTATGTCGACGTGTCTGTGAGTTTCTGTGGCAATAATGACTGCATCACAAGCATCGAGTGCTTTATTTAAGTCTGCAAAAACCGGTATTTTTAGTTTTTCGGCAAGTTCACTTATTTTATCTTTACGAGTTCGCCACGCAATAACCCTTACCCCTAACGCCTTTAAATTAGTAATATGCCTTTGACCAATAGAGCCGGCACCGCAAACTAAAACACACAAATCAAGCATTTAGCTGGAGATCCTTTTTTGTCACAATTCATTTTGCACTTATAATATTTGAGCCTAAGTTTAACTAAAATGCGAGCTAAAACCCTTACATTAGGATCCATTTGGAAAATCTGCTCGATAAGATAAGAGCCTGTGTATCTCCTGGCACCAAAATAACTGGTTTATTACTAGTAATAATCAACATTTCGATTGTGCTTATTTAATGTCCTAACGGCTCAATTACCGTCATTCTTAACTTATAATGTTGATAAACTAAATCAATAATACTAGGCATACTTAAATAACTACTCCTAGACATACTGGATTTGTTGTCGGCGTAGAGTCGTTCAAAATCTAGTTTATGGGCATTAACTTGGATCCCATTTTGAAACTTTGCCACATACCACAATGCTGCTGAATAGAAGCTACTTACTATTGCAGGAGGTCGTGCGATACTTAATAGATACTTCTCTACAGTCATATCCGTTTCTACCAAACTCACTTTACAGCAACGTTGAATTTCGGCGACATTGGCCTTTTCTTCTCTTGGGTGGGCAAGATAGAGGATCTCCATCCCAGAGTACGAGTGGCTAATAGCGCTCATTTCCTCAATGTATGCCTGCTTTGAAAGATAGCCGTCATTAACCATTGGTTGCCCCAAAAACACCACTTGGTTTTGATTAACCCCTTGGTGATTATGCAAAATTTGTGTCATGGGATTTTGAAAGACCCTAAATTGATCACAAGATTCAAAGTCGAACGCCGTAAACAAATTATATTTTACAAGCTTCTCATTAAGCAGCCCGTATTTTTCTTTAACTTTTTCAATTTGTTGCTGCCTAGTAGCAGAAGAACTCTTACTGATATCAAAATAACGTCCCTTATCTTTAATATGTTGCACACTAGGAATAATACCTGCACCATCATCCATCAAAAAAGTATTTGGATTTTGAAGTGCATTGACAAGATCTACAAAAATATAAAGTCGTGAATCAGAGAAAAAAACGCTATCGAAAAATTGGTGTTTCAACCACGGAATATGTTGAGCGTAACTCTGGGTACTGGCTTCAATATCGGCGTCTAAACGCAACGAATATAAGACTCGACTGCATGAAGGGATGCTTAGTCGGATCATCGTTTCCCATTTTTCATTGTGTTTACTTATTACAACCAAAAACGTACTTTTTTTAATAGAAAAACTGCGGATAGCCTCAATAGCATTTAAAACATGCAAAGGACTTTGGATCAGAAACAACGCGGAATTATTCACTTGGGATCACAAGGCCTGATATAACTTTATGTGTCATTCTGTGCCCAACAATTCTTGAGCGGTAAACCCAGCGGCCTGAATATCGGCAAATTCAACTTGCTGCAGATTATCATAGTCACTCAATTGAATATCTTTCTTAGGCGTAATCCAGTCACCATACTGATATGACAAATACTCACGATGCTGATGAGGTACTTGTATTTGTTTTCCCTGCCACTGCATCATATCAACTTGTTCAAAATGGATAGAGGGTGCAGACCACATACCCAAACTCGGCATATGTTCCGACATACCGTTATTATTCTGGCGTAAGCAAAGTGAAGTTGTGAATTGACTTAATCTATTGAGCTGGTCATCAAATGTCAGCAAAAAACCCACTTTTTGATTGATTTTATTCACTACTTTTTCTACTTTCCAGTTAGCTAATTGTTTATTTGTTCGGACAAACTCGCTCAATAAAAGCTCAACATTCTTGGCATACTCCACAGGGGCTGAAAAATCAATATCGTCATCCCAGGGGATTATATCCCCATCTCTAGTCAGGCCAAGCAAAGTACCAAAATCAACCACTAAAGGCAGCTTCCTGATGACAGCTAACTCGGACAACTCACCTATGATAGTCCGTCCAAGCTGTAAACTGGCCAAATTTGCAAATGGTTGTATTTTTTTAAACAAATTTTTCTGAGGTAGCAGCACTTTCTCTGGGGGGATCTGACAGTTATCCAATAACTGACGTTGCACATCTAAGGCCCATTGAGTTGATATCACGATTTCATCAAAATCAAAATTTTCGATGCTAGACGGCGGGTATATGTGTAGGCCTGCCAATTGCTTACCATGCTTAGCCTTATCATTATCAATAAACCCAATAAACTCTCGCTGAGCCTGAGTATTATGGATAAAGGTTATTGCACCAGCTCCTGCTCCAAAGAGTAAAGTTTTAATCTTCATTAGTTCTCTCTTGTTGCTTGGGTCAAAACTCTGCTCAGCATGGTCTGATCTAGTTCCAACATAAAATTACCTGCCCTAGATGGGTCCAATTGTTGGCCGAGAATATCAATCAAATCAGTATCACCAATATATCCAGCCAGTTGCCTACTCAACTGCAAGGCCCCTAACATCATAGCCACATTATCGGCCAATTCAGCTGATAAGTTTAATTTCTCATGGCCAACTTCTTGCAAAATAGCCGCTAAGGTAAAACTACAAGCCAAACCATGAGGCACCCCGTAACCGGCAGTTAAGGGATATGAAATGGCATGTGCTAGTGCCGTTCGTGTCTGACAAATGGCTAATCCAGCCATAGTGGCGGCACGTTGTAATGCCTGGCGTGCAGGTAAATTATCTGCTTGATTTAACACTAAGGGCAATGCCTGACAAATCGCTTCTATAGCCGCAATAGCAATTGCCACGCTATACAATGTACGATTCTTATTCCATAACGATTCTAAGGCATGAGATAAAGCATCTAGTGCGGGATACAAGGTTTCTTGCCTAGGTAAAGATAGCGTCAAATGAGCATCTAATATCACCCGATTAGCGGTTATGCCTAAGAGGGAATACTTTTTAATTGTGGTGCTATCCCAAACGGTAGCAAAGGGCGTCACCTCAGCCCCTGTACCTGCGGTCGTTGGGATAGCAATCAAGTTAACATGATTTACAGGTTCGCCATCGTTCAATAGTTGCAACAGGCTCATCTGTGGCTGTGAGAGCATGGCACACAGCACCTTAGCGCTATCTATCACACTGCCACCGCCTAAGGCCACAATGTTTCGAATGTGACTGGCTTTAAACTGTTGACCAAGTCCTTGTAAATCCTGCAGCTCTGGATTGGGTTTAACCTGATCACATAACAGCACGCTTTTAGGCCTTAGACTGTCTCGAACTCTCTGGCTTATACCCCGTTTAGTAAAACCTTCACTAGTGACTAATAAAGTGTTTCCCTGAACCATTAACTTAGATATTTCTACAGCAAAATTTTGTGTTTCAATGATCCCGTACTGCAGCTTTATCTGTTGCCAATCCTGCATTATGCACTACCAACATGCTGCATAAAGGCCCGCTTATTTTCAATGGGTGAACTGCTCGGCCGCCCCAGATCATCCCGTGAACCTATGGCTATTTTCACCTCTAGTAGCACAGGGCCATCGGTGGCAATAACCTCGGACCACTTATTCTTAAGGGATGCCTCATCGTCAACGCACCAGTATTCTTGATAACCACTGGCAAGAGCCATTTGTCCAATATTAATTTGACCAGCCACAGTAGGCTGACCACCAACAGATTCATGACTTTGATTATTGAGCACAATATGCACTAAGTTCGATGGGCCATGACTGCCAATGATAGGCAATGCGCCTAAATGCATCAACATCGAGCCATCACCGTCAATCGCTATAACTCGTCTATCGGCTCTCGCTAGCGCTACGCCCATTGCTATGGATGATGTATGCCCCATGCCACCCACAGTTAAAAAGTCACTCGCGGCTTGCCCACGCGATTGCCGGATTTCAAACACCTCACGAGAGGTTTTACCTGTTGTAGACACCACCACATCTTGCGGGTCAAATAAGTCTAACAATAAGGTTAAAGCATGTTCTCGTTGTAACTGACTGTTACTCAGGCTTTTATGCTGAGTTTTATAAGGCGAGAAGCAATCCTTGCGTACTAACAAGGCTACTGGCCGGCTTTGTTCGGTCATGACCTTTAACAACTGCGGTAACACTTGATTTAAGTCAGATTGACTGTTCAGCACCACGTAAGGAATATCCAAAATCGCCAATTGCTGCTCTGACACTTGACCTTGTTTAATATGCTGAGGTTCATCTTTGACACCGGGCTCTCCACGCCACCCCACCACTAATAGCATAGGAATACTGTACACTTGTGGATCAGTCAATGAAGTCAGTGGATTGATGGTATTGCCTAAACCGGAGTTTTGCATATACACCATGGCCGCCTTGCCACCTCCAAGATAATGCCCCGTCGCCAATGCAATGGCATTGCCTTCATTGGCTGTGATGATGTGCTTTTCAGTAGCAAAATTATCATCAATATAAGCACACAAATTCTTTAATAAGGAATCCGGCACACCACAGAAAAAGCTGATCCCCTGCGCCTGCAAAATATCGCAAAAATGCTGCGGCTGGATCACTATTTCCCTCCCGGTATTAATTCGAGAATTTGTTTGATTGGCATCATTTGCTGATCCACTTCGGCCGAGCGACCATGTTGCAATATAGATTGCGCGGTATTGACCATCGCAGGGTAGGCACTACGCAATAATTGATTCGCGTAGATCACGACATTAACGCCTTTATCCCTAAGTTGCGATTCATAAACCGAATTATAGCTGGATGGCACGGCAACTAAGGTTTTCTTATTCTCTAACTGACTATATCGCTCACAAAACTCAAAAATTTCATCTGATGACTTTTCACGACTGTGGATCATAATGCCATCGGCACCGGCTTCGATAAACGCTTTGGCTCGTTCTAAGGCATGCTCTATACCTTGCCCCAAAATTAAACTTTCTATTCGAGCAATAATCATAAAGTCATCGGTAGCCTGTGCCGCCTTTCCGGCCTGAATTTTCAGGCTGAAGTTTTCGATACTGTCCTGAGTTTGTGCAACATCGGTACCAAATAACGAATTCTTCTTTAGGCCAGTTTTATCTTCAATAATCACCGCTGAAACACCCAACCTTTCTAAGGTTTTAACGGTGAATACAAAGTGCTCGGTTTTTCCACCCGTATCACCATCATAAATAATAGGTTTGGTGGTCACTTCTAACACCTCGTTTAACGTACTCATACGCGACGATACATCTACCGCTTCAATATCTGGTTTACCCTTAGCTGTAGAGTCTGTCAAACTGCTGCCCCACATACCGTCAAATTCTTGAATACCTTGCGGGGTTTCTACTCGAGTATTTTCAATAATAAGTCCGGACAAGGCATTATGAATATCCAAAAAACGGACCAAAGGCTTGGCAGC
The DNA here is from genome assembly GCF_937123705.1 of uncultured Paraglaciecola sp. Taxonomy (GTDB): domain Bacteria; phylum Pseudomonadota; class Gammaproteobacteria; order Enterobacterales; family Alteromonadaceae; genus Paraglaciecola. Next base: position 57,001 of record NZ_CAKZKO010000046.1, read on the forward strand.
CAGCAGACGCTTTAAAGATCTAAGTCTGACTTGCGGCGTAGTACCAATTTCTTTCATCGCCTGATGTAGTTGAGTCGAAGATATGCCTTGGGTATAGGAAACTTCAACCAACTCCCCTCCCCACTGGGCTAGGCAATCAATCACCTTCTGCCGAGTTTTCTGTTGCACCCCTTCTCGCCAATCATCACCATGAACCACATAATCTGGCTTTAATTGCTTCAAATTTGTGCTGTAATCCAAGGTCGTCTGTGCAATGACACTCTCAACACCTTTGATGCTTTCAATGACTTGCTTACGTTGCTCAAAATCCATAAATGGCACACGTTTATAACTGGCAATCGCCTGATCGGTTAATAAGCCAACAGTAACACGGCCCAATTTGGCCGCTTTTTTTAATATATTTAGGTGTCCCGGATGTACCAAATCGGCACTCATTCCCACATAAACTTCGTTTGTCATTATGTTTAAGTCCCAATTTATTTATAATGTTAACTATTTAAAATAGCTGAACTAATCGATAATTAATTCACTTTTTGTTTGTAGGCTAGTGAAGGTATTGCACAAGTTAACCCCATCCCAAATATGACTGAACTCCAGTGCTTTTCCCAATGCCACAGTGCGTTTCAATTTATTCCGTTCAATCCCATTTTGGATTGAAGTCAAATCATGTTTATCCATACCAAAGTGGCATAGGCTTTGTAATTTATCGGCAAAAGGCACGTTTTCTAAAGTACCCAACTGACTGACCAACAATAAGCCATGGCCGTTATGTTGCTCTAGTTGCGACGCTTCCAGCTTATCTATTGCTACTACTCGAACCCCATTAAGCGAAAGTGTACCTTGGACCTGACATTCGGTGGTCATCACCATTCGTTGCATGCTAATAATTTGTTCAACTTGATCGGCCAATTCAAACTGTTGCTTGCTCTTGGCCAACTGCAGGGCAAATCGCTGATAGAAAGTTTGCTGCAGGGATAAATCGGTTTGCCACCAACACAATGCCTTAGGGGATGAACAAGCCTGCTGACCGAAAGGTGTAAGATCATTAACTAACGCCACTGCAATCGCATCAAGATCATCCTGCTGATTTATTTTTAGCAACGCAATAGAATAGCGGTCGGGAAAGACTTGGTCGTTGTTATGTGGCGCACTTTTCTGAATCGCTTGTATGGCCTTATCGCCGCCCCAGATCACCCGTAGATCGCACCATTGAGTTAACGCTTGAGTCACGTCTTGCTGCTCAGCGGGGTATTCCACTATCGAGATTAAGCGATGTAAAATGGAGCTAGGATGAGCGGCCAAAAACACCTTTAACAGTTCGATAAGCAAATAAGTGACCTCACCGCTGCGACTACTAATCCTGACAATATTTTGATTGCCAGCAAGTGCTGACAACAACATCGAATAGAAAAACACCGTATCCACGTTAGCTGGCGCGATATGGAACACTTTGGCGGCAGCATCACTCACGGGCTTGGTATGGGCAGAAGATTGTTGGTGGATATGCGTTAAATTTGCCGCCCTAAACCAAAACCCCAAGGCGATAATTTCAGGGTATCGTTTGGCTTTACTGGAAGATAAAATAAATTGTGACAAGGCAATCACTTGTTCAATCAGTTCTTTTGACCAAGGTTTAAGCGCGGGTACCCCATGCTGACCAGAGTCATCATCGGCTATATGCCACTTAAGCCCTGTCAATATAGGATTGAGCTTAGCTGAAGGTGTCACTACAGCCCCTCACTTCCGCTTTGGGCACACGCCCATGCACCTTAAAATATTTACCTAATCGACCACAGGGACAATTATCTTCGCCCAGTATTTCGCCCAAATCTTCGGTCAGTAGGCAGTGCCCCGGATAACTGCGGGCCAAGATAGAATTCACTTGGATCAAGCCCACCTGATTATGTGGGCATAGGCTTAAATCGGCAGGATCTCGAATTAATACATCTGACCAAATTGGACAGTGCAGATGGCCTTGTTCACATTCCATATAAATAGTGCCAGTTTGCTCTACCATGCCGTAATAATCATGGACACTCACCTGACCTAGTTGCTGACAAATAGCCTGTTTAAACACCGCATTAGACACGGCCTGGTCTTGCAACTTCTTCCAACCGCCACCGTGAATCAAGGTTCCATCACGGCAATTAAACTGAATATTGGCTGCGGCCAAAGCTTGGATAAACTGTTGCCACACCATAAAAGTAAAGCCAAATATAAGTATGGGTTGCTCGGCATATTGGCTAAAAAAAGCCTCAACCACCGGCAAATTCAGCTGCATGTTTTCATCAAGGGCATAAGTATGATCTCGACCAAAAAATGATAAACCTTGCAGACCCGCCGCCCTTGCTGTCATGGCGTTAGATTTTTTAACCGTTGTCGGTGAATCGATTAACAACATGGGACGGCGCGCCTTACCCAGCCAGTCTTGCAAAATTTTGACTAATACTTGGCTTTGTAATTGGGCGGTGGCTTTATCGAGAAAAATTTTTGAAGGCTGCCCATTTGTCCCTGAAGAATATAAGGTTTTAAACACCTCACGCTCAGCAATACTTTTAAGCTCTAATTCTTTAAACAATCGCACACTTAAAGGAGGGATATCTTCAATACTCAATATTTCTTGATGAGTGAATTGTTTTAATAAATTAGCATAAGGCGAACAATGTTTGGCATGTAGCTCGGTTAAAGCAAGCAACTCTGACCTAAGAAATATCTTTTTTTTCTCAGCACAAAAGCTATAAGCTGATCCGTCTGTAACGATATTCACGCCATAGCCTTTATATACTTATTCATTTTTAAATATCTCTAGATAACTCTTTGCCTTAGCAAGACTTAATTCACTGCCTATTAATGAGGCAATCTTAATCGTCCCCTTTACACGTTTACCGCGATTACCCAATGAATCAACAAGTATATTTCGCCAATCCTGTTCTTTCCTAGGTATGACAAGATAGGTTGAATATTCAATATACTCCTCAACTTCACCAACAATGTCAGTTAATTTATTCCAATAAAATTGATGTCTCGAAGGCAGATTACCAACAAAATTTAATTTAGGAATAAAATAAGCCACTTTGTCCATATCATTAATATGCCTCACCAAAAAGGTCGACATATGGTCCTCGAAAAGGTAGGGTTTTTCTCCTTGAAAAAAAGCCTCATCATCAACTCCAACTATAAGGTTATCTAAAAGGCAAACTTGACTGATTAAAGCCAATTTTTTATTTTGAATAAGTTCATATAGCGCTTGATTATCTTGCCCTAAAATCATTACCTTTAATTGATCATGCCAGTTTATTTGGCCATCCAATAATTGTTGAACAGCATCATGTCCATTATTAAAAAGTGCAATCGTTGATGGCATTTCTTTACACGCATCTAAAGGTAAACAATTAGACTGATTGGGCAGCCACCAGCTAATCCACCTTTCAAAGTTATTATGCTTTTTTCCTGTACAAGTATATCCCAACTCGTAAGACACTAATTTTTCAGCAATAAAAACCTTTTCGCGACCAAGGGCTAAAGAAACTGAAAAATCCAAGGTTTCAGGAGAATGAATATAATCATCATAAATAACTTTAAGGGTGTCCTGCCACTTTTCCCGCGCCAAATTAAATTGCTCTAGGCTTTGCTGTTCATCAGCCGAAGAAGATAGCAACTTGCTAAACACCGCGTTGGCATAATTTACAGTGCCATACAGCAGATAAAAAAGTAAGGATTTGCCTTCCTGATAAGAGGCAAACAGCATGGACTTTTGACTCTCTATCATCCCTTCCGCCTGTTCAATATTGGTTATCTCTTGGGCAGAACGTTTAATAAACATGCTCAGTTCAATATCTAGGCGTTCGGGCTTGAATTTAGCGTTGAACCTTTTTTGATAATCATGATTTTGGTTAGCCTGGTTAAAGGCTTGCCGTTTAATTGCCTCTATGGCTAAAGATTTTTCTTGGGGCTCAGTGGTGATCAAAACATTGTCAAACACCAGTGGAATACTACCTTCGATTCTTGCGCCATCACTACAATTAAAACATTCGGCCTTAGAGGCTGCGAGTGACTGCTCAAATATGGCCTTAGACACCTTAAATTCATGTTTGGTAAAAACTGTCTTTCGAAAATTACCAGGCACTTGTATTGATGTATTATTTTTGGCGGAATAGTCATACATCTCCTTGCCATCTTCTTGGTAATAACCCGACTGTTTTGAGTGATGTTTTTTATTGTCGACAAAACCTAAATCGATCCCCATTAAATAAAGCTGATTAAAACCCATACTGGAGATAACATTTATCACAAAATTAGACACAGTGGGAAAAGCAAACTTAAGAGTTTCAAATTGCTTCTCATCAAGTATTTTTAACGCTGAGGTAGTAGAGGACTCTCCTTCTTTAAAGGCCACAAAAACATCTTTAAATAACTCACAGGTATCGGGGTGGATCCCGTTACAAGATAATAGGCTAATTTGTTTTAAATAATCGAAATCCCCCACTCGGCAACACCAATCAAAAGTCGCCCGGTTCTGTTCAATTTCTGCATGAAAGTCTGGGCGAATTCCATTCTTATATAATACTTGCAACGAAGTGCCGCAGGAGATCACTATAGCCTGGTTCTGCCATTCCTTAATGGTTTCAATAGATGCGTCTAAGGATGGTCCATTGCCCACCATAAACACCGGCACCTGCTTATTAGCATAACTCAGTTGCTTGTATGGCTTAGCCGTTAATAATGGATAATTTCGCGTTATCCCTAAGGTAGTATGAGCAATGCCATAGCGCGCATGATCATAATATTCCCCCATAGCAATCACGATCTGCAGCTGTTCTCGTAATTGCGCTACGGCTTGAACTAACGCAGAATTAAAGTAGCTTTGATAAAAATAAGTATTGGCCAACATATAAGGGCCGATGGCATAAAACTGGTTAAGTAAATCTCGAAATAAATGGCTGCCGTCATCACCAATATTTATATAAATTCGACCACCACTTTCATCGACACGTTGCAAAATATTAGCCCAGTCGATGGCAAACAAAGAGGCATAGAAAAAGTCGCGATTTGGCTCACACAAAAACAATTTTTCTACCTGATGTTCAGCAAAAAGCGTTTCAATTTGATAGCCCATCCCAATGCCAAACATGATCAAAGACTTAATCTTTTCAGGCAACTGCCCTTGAGCTTCCTCCAATTCATTTAATAATTTTTCGGTTTGACTCACAAAACGGTAGTGGGTGTAATGTTGTAGCTTTGTGCCTTGGTAACCGAGCACTAAGCCATCTTTATTGGGCTGCTGGGAAAAAGTCTCAAAATTCCATTGGCATTCTTGTTGTGGGTCGTCACCATGCCAAGGCGTCATTGAATCCATTTTTAGAACATTAACTTGCCCCTGAGCATTTTTAACGGGTAACCAACTGTGCGGCTGATATTCTTTAAACTCTTGATAAATAGCAGGAAAATACTGTTCAAAGGCAGCTAAATTTGCTTGCAGCCGGGTATCTGTTCTCGGCTCAACATCGCTCAAACCTTCAATATCTACAGACGGTGTCCAATGTGGCAGGTAGTCGTTAGACGATTGCTGCATATTGTATCTTAACCCATCTTGATTGAGCTGTTTCCAACTTCGCGTAAGCTGGGCTTGGTGTATGGAGTCAAACACAGGGTGATGGTAATGTTGATATAAAAAGATCCCATCAACTTTTACCTGCTCACGCAACTCATTAATATCACTCAACAAGTTGCGACCATCTTTGTTAAGCTGAAGATAGATTAACGTACCTTTTTGTTTAGCTTGAGCCAACACCTCTGCCCAGTCAGTCACTAACACCGAACATTGAAAATACTGCACTTCGGGCTCATAGATCACTAAATGCTTTATCTTATGTTCATTAATTAAGCGTTTGATATGCTCGCCCATCGCCAAGCCGAGCACCACTAAAACATCCAGCTCAGTAGGCAAAGCTGATGTTGCCATTTTATTCTGGTATGCAGGCAACTTCGCGAGTTTGGGTTGCTCTTGAGAGGGCAGAGAAGACGAGTCTAATTGGCCGGCATTAAAGTCAATATAATGGCAGTGAAGACTCTGTTGAATATACTGTTGTTCAATTTCTTGTTCAGGGTGCATACCATAAAAAGTTCGTCCAACACCGTAATCGACCATATTATACTGGCCAAACTTGTTAACAAATATGGAAATATTCTGACTTTTGATATGCTCGATATAGGGCAGTACCGATGGAATATGAAAACGAAACGCCCGCAAGTTATTCTGATATCGAGATTGAATATCAACCGACACACTTTGTTCGATTTGTTCTTGTTTGGTTTCATCTTGATCTAGATGCAAACGGATATTTTTTAACATAAAGCTAGATCTTTTCCTTAGGCATTATTGCTTTTCTTATTCTGGCTGATGAAACCATGCCTGTAACTTAGCATAATCACGTTTATTGTTAGTGGTTAAATCAATTTTGTGTATCTGGCGCAGGTCAATGCAACTGAAATGCAAAGATAACTCGCGACTAAGTTGTTGTTGTAGTTTATCAAGTGCCAATGGAACGGTTTTTGGTGCCACTATGGCTATTTGTAATTTATTATCACTGCCAACGGCCGCCGCCTCAAGCTCTTTATCGGCCAATAGCGCTTCGACTTCATCTAAATTAATCCGCTGACCGAAGGGTTTAATCATCCGATTTTTACGCCCGCAGATAAAATAATCACCTTGGTTATCCCGATAGGCCAAGTCGCCGGTGTTCAATTCTGAACTGGGGGAAAAACTGACTAAATCGTCAATATGATTGGCATATCCCAACATCACATTAGGGCCAGAATAAACCAACTCCCCCCTTTGCTTAGCTTGGCTAATCAGTTTGCCCTGCGTATCCAATAGCTGAAAATTACCACCGGCAATAGGCCGGCCAATAGCCTCTGGCTTACTTGCCACATTGCCGTTATAAGCCATACGAGCAGTGGCTTCGGTTTGGCCATACATCACAAAAAATTGGCTACCATTGTGCTCGGCAAAGTCACTCAGTAGTTGGACTTTCTCCGACGCTAGCTTACCGCCCGCTTGGGTAAAATAACGCAAGCTCGGCAAGTTTTTTTGATTAAATCGAAGACGCAATAGCATCTCATAGCTGTAAGGCACACCGGCAAAACTATTGATCTGGTGTTGCTCAAAGCTATCCCAAAACCCACGACTGATTAAGCTATGATCATTGAGTACGATAGTCGCGCCACACAACAAATGGCTATTAATGACCGACAAGCCATAAGAATATGCAGGTGACAGAGTGGTCATTGTTTTATCGCTGGCTTTTATGGGTAAATACTGGCAAATAGAATCAGCGTTGGCCTGTAAATTGGCTTTTGATAAACACACTTGTTTGGGCGAGCCGGTCGAACCTGAGGTAGATAACAACAGTGCCAAACGATCATCAACAGCATGTTGATGAGTATTTAGTTGTTGGATATGACCCGCTTCAATCAACAAATTTGGTTGATATAAACTTTTCAACCGATTTAAGTGCTCGTCACTGATTTGTTTATCGGCCAGTAAAATTGGATGACCCAACTTTAAACAGGCTAAATAAGCCACCAGACTGGCAATATCGTTACCGCCTTTTAATATGACCAGTGCAGGGAAAGTGGGTAACTGGGCGCTAAATTCCTCAACCCGTGCCTGCAATTGAGCATAGCTGAGTATCTGTTGCCCTTCGATCAGCGCAATCTCACTGCTGAATCGGGCCAAGTCTTGAAAAAACATTGCTATACCCAAATTTCGCGACAAAAATTCTGCGACAAATTAGTCAAACTTAACATCATATTTAGCCAAAATTTCACGGGCTTTAGCTACCGAACTCAGATCAATAATATCGTCAGTATCGAGCATGACATCAAACTGATTTTCTAGCTCTGCAATCAAGATCATATGCGCGGTGGAATCCCATTGCGGAATACTGTTATAGGCCAGTTCGTCATTGATTTTCCCAATTTCGACTCCTAAACCGGTCACAAAAACCTGAAACAACTTGTCTGAATTCATTGTGCTTTTCCTTTAAAATATTTATAACTAAATTAACATGCCACCATCAACACCAATCACTTGGCCGGTAACATAAGCAGACAGATCCGAGGCTAGATACAAGGCGGTATTGGCCACATCTTTGGCTTCGCCCATGCGCTCCATGGCAATACTGTCGATCCGCTGTTGGGTGATATCTGCTGATAAATGTGAGGTCATATCGGTATTAATAAAGCCAGGGGCGATGGCATTGACGCGAATTTGTTTGGCGGCTAGCTCTTTGGCCAAAGATAATGTAATGCCAATCACTGCCGCTTTACTGCCGGCGTAAACAGCTTGCCCTGCATTGCCCACTTTACCGATAATTGAAGCCAAATTAATGATACTTCCGCCCCCTGCCCGCTGCATCAAGCGGCTGGCATATTGACTGGTGTACAAGATGCTAAAACTATTGGTGGCAAAGGTGGACTCAATCTGTGTTTGATTGACCATGCCGAGTAATGCATCATCCAACACACCGGCATTATTCACCAGCACATCCAACGACTTATTTAACTTAAATATTTGATTAAAAGCCTGTTTGACACTGTGTGGGTCAGACACATCGGCCACAAAAGCATGGCATTGCGCTGAAAACTGTTGGCTTAAATCATCACACAGGCTATCTAATGTCTGTTGACTCTGGCCTAGTAAATAGAGTGTTGCACCATGCTGGGCAAACAATTGGGCGATGGCCAAGCCAATTCCCCTTGAGGCACCGGTGATCACTATGTGTTTATCTTGCAACATTTGCGTCATCTTATGACTACACCTTTAATATCGAATAAAGTGGGATATTTTATCCCGAGCCGGAATATATTGGTCGGCTGTCAGTACAAAATGCAGCAAACCCGCTTCGGCCTCCCCGACTTGAACATAACCACAGCTTTGATGAAACCGCAGCGATGCCCCGTTGTTATCAAAAATCTTCCCTTTTAATTGCTGACTGCCAAGCTGTTCAAACGCAAAGTCATTTAGCGCAAATGCGGCGCAGAAGGGCACAATATTATTTTTATATTTTTCGGTAAAAATATACATACCCGGTTCGGCAGTGCCCTTTTCACGGTCAATATTGGTCAGCGAAGCCACGCCTATTTTCTCATCCTTAAACATAATTAACCAATAAACCTGAGATGTATCACCTTGCAATCGCTTAAACCAAGCCTGCTGCATCTGTTGGGTAATATAAGATTGATCCAACATATGTTGGTTAATCTCCTGATCATTACGCCAGCCCCGTATTAATTCCAAATCGGCATCGGTTACAGGGCATAAGTGAATGCCATATTTTCGAAAATGTGGGGGCCAATCTGGTGTTAGTTCAGTCACTCTTTGATTCTCAACTTAAAAATTTCTCTCAACTTCAAAAATTAATCCCGCAACATCTCGCTGATTTTTTCCAGCACGCGACTCGCTCCTTGTGTATCGGCCAAGCGCTGGGCATGTTGATGCATTTTGTGTAATGCCGTTTCATTTTGCCATAAGTTGATGATGTGCTGGGCTAATAAGGCAAAGTTTGCTTGTTGACTAATATCCGCACTTTGACACCAGCCTTGTTCACTGGCGCGCTTTGTTGCCTGTTGCTGATTGGCTGCCACTACCAATAAAATGGCGGGGGTTGCACAAGCCAATAATTCGTATTGACTGCCCCCTGCGGCCGAGACAACCAGTCGGCTATAACTGAATATATCTGCTATCTGCTGGCAATCCACCAATAACTGAATACTTAAACCACTGCGTTGGATAAATGCCTGTAACTGGGGCAAATCTGCATAGCCGGCACCCACTATCACCCTAATAGGCATATTGGCCTGTTGCTCATCTAAGGCGTGAAGTAAGGGGAGCGTTATATTTTTAGGATCACTGCCGCCCATAATTAGCGTTAATGAATGGCGCTGCGGCCAAGCAATACAAGGCTGATGATAAAATTCCTGACGCAAAATACGATGGCGCTCACCGACACATAACAGCGCATTGGGCGCACACTTTGCGTAATAATCGGCTTGCAGCGGTTGCGCCCCATTGATAATCAAATCAGCATGCAAGTTTCCCGCAAGATTAGCATCATCGAATAGCACCAGTTTTTCACTGGCCTTGGCAAGCTGTTGCCGATAATGTTGATCAAACTGATAGCCATCGAGCACCACAAACTGGCTCTGAGCAAACCAGCATTGCTGCTGCATCCAGCTGATTTCATTTTGCTGGCTGATATCTTGTGGCAAGACTTTAACCTGACCGGCCCAATCGTGGCGGGATTGGCAAAAAGGCACGCTGTGACTTTTGAGCACAAAGATAACCTCAACCAATTCAGCCACTAAAGCTTGTGCCAGAGCCAAGCACCGCATTAAATGCCCAAGGCCGATTTCAGCGCTGGCATCGGTTCTGATCACCACTTGCATCTAGGCTATTCCACCCCATCCCAACTAAGTGGGGTGCCTTTAGTCATACTCTGCTTCGCGTGTTTGCCTTGCACTTTATCCCAATGTTTGGGGGCTAGGCCAAAGGCCGGACGGACAATTTTAAGGTTATGTGGCCCCAATTCATCACCAGCTTGAATATCTTGGCTGACGTAGATTGAACGGCGGTATTGTTTAGATTTTTCTTCTGCCGCACTGCCGCCATACACCACGCTGCCCATGGCCTGCCATGCCCTTTCAGTTTCACAGACCAACAATGTCAACTCATCAGGCTCAAGGGAAAACGCCGCATCCACTCCACCTGCGCTGCGATCCAGCACAAAGTGTTTTTCTATTACAGTGGCACCCAATGCTACCGCCGCAACCGATGCGCCAACACCGGCAGTATGATCCGATAACCCCACTTGGCAGCCAAAGGCATCGCGCAAGTGCGGAATGGTATTGAGATTAGTATTGCAGGGTAATGCCGGATAAGTGCTGGTGCATTTAAGTAAGATAATATCTTGGCAACCGGCCTGCTTAGCGCAACTTACTGCCTCTTCAATTTCACTTAAAGTTGCCATGCCAGTAGACATAATAAGCGGCTTACCTTGAGCGGCCGCCTTGCGAATAAGGGGTAAATCGGTTAGCTCGAAAGACGCAATTTTAAAACAAGGCACCTCGAGGTCGGCCAAAAAATCCACCGCATCTTCATCAAAAGGCGAACTAAAAGCCAACATGCCCAACTCTTTGGCGCGGTTAAATAGCTGCTGGTGCCATTCATAGGGTGTGGCCGCCTTTTGGTATAAAGCATGTAAAGACTCACCCCGCCAGAGGTTATCTTGCTCTTCGATTACAAAGCCTGGCTTATTAACATCTAGCGTCATGCTATCTGCGGTGTAGGTCTGCAGTTTTATGGCATCGACGCCGGCTTTTGCCGCCGCCTCGACCATCTTTATGGCTAAATCTAACTGTTGACTGTGGTTACCGCTAAGTTCGGCAATAATAAAAGGCTTATGTGTTTGGCCTATTTTTCGATCTGCTATTTTTATCTCATTCATCTTGTTGCTCCTCAAAATGAGCAAAAATAGACTCTATGCTTTCTACTAAATCTTCGGGTTTGTCGCAGTTACAGCTAAGTCCTTCTATTTTTTGGTTATTAACAGCATGTACCTCACAAGGCAGCACAGGATCAGTGGCAAATTCCGGCATAAATAAGGCGGGTTCACCCGCACCACTTACTAACAGAGTTGGGCATTGCACCGCTTGTGCATACCAGCGATATCCACTGGGTTTGCAAACCATTAAATCACTGGCTTTAAGCATTTTAAGTAAAGTGCGAATATCCCCTTTGGCTTCTTCTTCGAGCCATACAACAAAACCTTGCTGCTGTAATTGTCTTTTTAATTGCCCGCTGTAAGGGTAAAGGTAACCATCATCTGACTGGTCTAAGCATAGGCCTATCACTTTGTGAGTTTTTGCTTTTTTTGCTAAACGTTTATCGGCACCCACTGTAATAGTGTGCTGTAAGTTATCTGCAATCAGTCCACAGCATTTAGTTAAATAAAACTCTGGATATCCCCCTTCAACCTCAACATCATATTGCCACCAACGACTATGCCATTTATGCATATTGACAAAAGTGCTTGCCAAATAAGAGGACGCTGAATTAACGTATTCGGCTTGCAAGCTTTGAACTTGCACTTGTTGCAACAATTGTTCAACTGACATATTAATATAGTTGCCACTAACAGGCTCACCGGCATCAGCCAAAAAACGCGCCAAAAAGCATGGCATAAAGGCGGTATCCAAATTAATAATTTGGCTGTAGGCCTCGCCTATTATCTGTTCGGCTAGTCCCAAGAACGACTCTAAAGCTAAAAAAAAGTCATCGGGCCACTGGGCTTGAGTCACCTGATGAATAATCACCTTGGGCTCGGCCAATTTGATTAGTTCTGCCCCGTCGCCGAAAGTCAGGAAGTGGATTTCTGCATCAGGCTGGGTATCCTGAAAATAACGCAACACCGGCAAGCCGATAGCACAAACATCGCCGGACGCTAACATTCTGACAAGCAGTATTTTGTTGCTATTGGAGGCCTTTAATTCATTCACTTTTATTGCCCTTGAATGTAAGCTTTATACATTAATTCTGCTCGTTGCCAGTCTTCTGGTGTATCAATATCTTGCACTAAATGCCTGGGTAAAATAATCGGAATACTATGCTGCTGGAACATAGCTTTGCTTTGCAGAAAAGCCGAGCTGCGCCCCCAATAAAACTGCCCTGCATCGTGGTATGCCTCCTCAAGATCTTGAGAGCGTTTACCAATATGTTCAGGATACATTGGAACTACACCAGCATCAGCCCGTTTTAGCGCCCGTTGTACAGGAAAACCAAAGCTTGCCACCGAAAACGCGTACTGCTTGTGTTGTTGCGTTACTAAACTTTGCAGACCTTGTTTTAAATAGCCCGCAGTTAAAAACGGTGCCGTGGCGTAGATACAACAACAGAATTCGGGTTCAAAAAAATGCTCAACACAAAACTCCAGTGCATGTTTAGTCACTGGCCCCGTGCCCACGTAGTCATCAGACAAAGCAGTGGGTCTTAAAAAAGGCACCTCTGCGCCATAACTTTTTGCGATATCTGCGATTTGTTGACTATCCGTCGAGACAATTATTTTATCGAACACGTCACTTTCTATTGCAGCTTGAATGGAATAAGCGATAAGAGGCTTTCCGGCAAACAGTTTGCTGTTTTTACCCGGTATCCTTTTACTCCCTCCTCGAGCTGGGATTATCGCAAGATTCATTGCAATACCTTATGTAATACATCAATAACGGTGTTTTGCTGCGCATCTTCTAGGCTAGGAAAAAGAGGCAATGTGAGAGCGTTATGGTAGAACTGCTCAGAAATGGGAAAGTCACCTTGCTTAAAACCAAATTGTTGATAATAAGGCTGCAGGTGGATCGGAATATAATGCACATTCACCCCTACGCCTCGTGCCTGTAATTGCTCAAAAATGGTTTTGCGATCATGTTGCAGCACTTCAACCATGTATATATGCCAAGCACTATTTGAATCATCACTAAAAATAGGCAGTTTTAGGGGTAAATCTGCCAGCGCGTTTTGATAATTCAAGGCCAACTCTGTACGCCGAGCAATAAAACCGTCTAACTTAGTCAATTGCGATAGCCCCAAGGCGGCATGTAAATCACTAAGGCGATAATTGAAGCCCAGTGCAATTTGTTGGTAGTACCAAGGACCAGGACTTTCACAGGTCATTTGCTCAACATCACGGGTCACCCCATGTTTAGCCAGAAGTTTTACTTTAGTATCGTAAGTTTTACTGTTGGTGAGCACCGCTCCGCCTTCTGCGCTGGTAATGGATTTAACCGGATGAAAACTCAGCACCGACATATCAGAATATTGGCAACTTCCCACTTTTCGTTGCTGATAACTCCCTCCCAATGCATGGGCCGCATCCTCAATCAGTAATACTTGGTATTTCTGAGTTAAATTATGGATAGCTTGCATGTCACAGCTTAGTCCAGAAAAATGCACAACAATCAGCGCCTTAGGTAACGCGTTTGTTTTAGCTGCGACAACAAGTTTTTTCCCTAAGGCCTCCACATCAATGTTGCGGGTAGACGCATTAATGTCGACAAAATCGATTTTTGCACCGCAATAAAGGGCGCAATTAGCCGAAGCTACAAACGAATTTGGGACAGTCCAAACTAAGTCATATTGTTGCACGCCGCCCGCTAAACAAGCCAAATGTAAACCAGAAGTAGCACTGTTAACAGCCGTTGCATATTGGCACGAGGTATAGTCACATAGCGCTTGCTCAAACTTCGGGACAATCGCCCCTTGGGTCAAATTTTGATTGCGTAATACATCAACAACTGCATCGACATCTTGCTCATCTACAAGATGTTTTCCATATGGGATCATTTACAAGCAGGCCTAATAAAGAGTGTTATTATCAAGTGTCTTTAATTCGGCAACACTTAAAAATTGTGGATTGGTTCCAGAATGGTATTCGAACTTGTCGGCCACAGGTTGGCCTGTCTCTCCCAATTTATTCTGTAAATAGTTAACAGTTTTATCAAAAAACTTAATCGCAGGGGTGATTACGTAATGATCATTAAACTCAAGAGAATGATGGGCCATTTCTTCAGGTACCATCACTTCGTGAAGCTTTTCACCAGGGCGGATCCCAACTAAATCGTATTCTTTGCTGCCGCTGATGGACTCAACTAAATCTAGAATACGCACCGAAGGAATTTTAGGAACAAATATCTCCCCTCCTTGCATGCGTTGAAAATTTTTCACTACAAATTCAACACCTTCATCTAAGGTGATCCAAAAGCGCGTCATCTCTGGGTGAGTGACAGGCAATTTAGTGATGCCGTCTCGCAGTAATTGATGAAAAAAAGGAACAACCGAGCCTCTTGAACCGACCACATTGCCATAGCGCACCACGGCAAATCGAGGGCCTTTAGCGCCAGAGATATTATTAGCTGCCACAAACAATTTGTCAGAGGCAAGCTTTGTTGCACCATATAGATTAACCGGGTTGGCCGCTTTATCTGTAGATAAGGCAATCACTCGACTTACATCGGCAGCTATTGCCGCATCGATGACATTTTGGGCACCATTGATATTGGTTTTGATACACTCATTAGGGTTATATTCCGCTGCGGGCACTTGCTTTAATGCGGCGGCATGCACCACATAATCCACATCGCGCATGGCTGATATCATGCGCTCTTTGTCACGTACATCACCAATAAAAAATCGCATACAAGGTGCGTCAAATTGTTGCTGCATCTCAAATTGTTTCAGCTCATCACGAGAATAAATAATCACTTTTTTGGGGGAGTAGTTCTTGATTAAGTAGGCCGAAAAACGTTTACCAAAAGAACCTGTGCCGCCCGTTATTAGAATTGCTTTATTATCGAACATAAACGACCTTATTTTTATAGTATTGGCGTCAAATCATGGACTTAGTATCTAGCATCATACAAGGGATTAAATCACCAATCACTTATATTTTTTTACTGCCTTGCGCCCACGCACTAAACCACTGAGCTGATTTAATGACGCTTTGAATAATTCTTCTGCATAAGCAACTAACGCGCCATTTACTTGCAACTCGGCCGTTGCAAACTTATTTTTTTCATTTTCTGGAAGGTTTTTAAGGAATTCCTGAATAAACTCATCCCGTTCAAGTACGAGTTTCAAGAATTTTGATTCATCAGGGTCGTTCTCAGCCCTTAGCTGTAATAGCTTGCTATTGATATTCTTTAACGTTGAAGGTGTAAAGCTATGATTTAATATTAATTTTTTCAAACTGTTGCTTGACGTTTTTGCCTTTGCATTTCATAAGCCTCTTGCTTAGCTGACTCAGGAATTTGCGTCCAGGCTGCTTTTATAGGTAAAAGCAGAGTAATCACTTCATCAACAATCTTCAAGCTATTCTGCACATTCGCATCTACTAAACGCTGTACCATATAATCGTAGAGTGAAAACAGGTTATCAGCCACGTCACCACCCGCTTCTAAATCAAGCGTGTCACGTAAGTTCATCAAAATAGCAGTCGCGCGAGAGATATGCTCAGACTTACCTGCAAAGTCCTTTCGCTCGATACAGCCTTTAGTATACGCCAGCTTGTCGAGCGTGCCTTGCATTAACATCAAAGTTAATTTGTGAGGATCAGCTTGGCTGATATCTTGCTTTAAATTGCCTTTTTTGTAGGCATTGATGCCTTTTAATGCCATATTGTTCTTCCAATCTCTAGATAAGTTAACTGCATTGTTTTTAGCCTAGTGACGCCATTAACGCAGCACCTGTTGAATTTAAACTTGATACTGTTTGGTCGAGATTTAGATATTTATCGCGCAATATTTGTTCTGTATTGGCTAATCTCATTTCTAGAGTGAGTCTTTCGTCATAGATCTTTTCTCTCTGATCTTTTGCTGAATTTTCCCTAGACTTAAGTAAACCACTATAGCTGGTATATTCTTCAACGTAATCATACAAGCGTACCGCGATACCTTGGTTTTCATCGGTAAATAAAGCGGCTATTTGATCGAAATTATCATCCAGTGCATCTTGCAGTCGATCGTCTCCACTGCCTAATCCAATATTATCGCTTGAGCTTATTTCCAATTCATTTTGATCATTTAACTCAATGCCAATCTGAAAAAGACCACCTAAGACGGATGAGTCAACGGAAGAAAATAGAATATTGTTTATACCCGTTTGTATCCCTCTAACTAAAGAATCGCCGGCCAGCGCGCCATCTTCTTCTAAGTCAGATTCACCGTATTTTGTCAGCAGTTTTATCTCGGCTTGCAAGGCATTAAAATTAGTTACAAATTCTCTGATGGTCTCCTCAACAGCTTCTTTATCATAGCCAATACTAAGCTTTGAGGTTTTAAAGGTCACTCCATCAGCATTTAGCTCAGATAATTCAGAGGCTTCAAAACTGACATTTTCAATGACATTCTCAAACTTGTTGGTTTCACTTTCGACATCTATACCATCGATTGTGGCTTTAGCATTTTGAGCTGACCTAACAGGCGCTAGATAGGTAGAAGCTTCAGAAGAGTCGGTAGTTGACACAAGATCTAGTTCAGCCACATCATTGTCATTAACAATGATTAAATCATTACCCGCACCTGTAGTATCAGAAGTGAACACCAGTTTTGCGCCACCATCTAGCGTACCGGTATCGATTATACTGGCAGTAACACCAAAATTATCGTCTGAAGCATTAATAGCGTTGCGTAAATCTTCTAATGAATCACCGGCATTCAAATTAATAGTAAAGGCATCACTACTTGCGTCAATTTTAAAGGTAAGACTGGCGCTTCCTGCACTGAGTACAGTATCAGAAGAGTTAGCGTAGCCTCCATCAACTGCGTCTGCAGTTTCAATACGACTGCCACCGGCAAGTTGAGTGACAGCTAAATGATAGTCTCCTTCTAATGCACTGTTAGACGCCTTAGCGGTAAAGGGTTCGACACCTTCTGATGGGTTATTTATAGTGGGCTCTCGGCCCTTGAGGTTTTCATCGCTTCGCAAATCATCGACAGATTTTTGGAAATCCTCGAGTTTAGACTTTAACTTACCTAAGCCAGATATTTCAGCTTCAACACTTTCTTCTTTCGAGTCCAATGCGTCTGTTTTTGGTTTTCGCTCAGCTTCAAGTAGCTGAGTCACTAACCCTTCTAGATCTAAGCCTGAACCTACTCCTAATGACTGAATCGTCATAACTCACCTCGTTTCCAACAATTAGCTTGAAGGATAACCTTCACTTCAAAGGATACTAAACTTGCTTATTAAATAGTAGGCCTACCGCATTACCCACATCGGTTTGTAATTCTTTAAGGCGCTCCGAGAGTTTCAATACCTCTTCGGAAGGAATTTGCCGAATTACCTCTCCTGAGCTGGCATCTGTTACTCTTACAACTTGTTTGTTGCTGCCTTCGTCTACCGAAAAATTTAACTGTCTATTGTTACTTTGCACAAACTCGCTTATTTGCGAAATGGCAGAATCAATTTGCTCAACATTGATATCAAAAGACGCTTGCTTCTGTATTTCTATGTCGGCAACAGTTGAAAAATCTTTAGCTTGTTGCTGTTTTGTACTCACTTCATTTTCAGAGGCATCTTTAACCCTACCCAAATCTGAAGTAGGTTCAACTTGAGGTTGAACAAAACTTTGAGCAACTTGTGATGTATTAATCTCCATAAATCACCTCTAATAAAAACGCGAGTAGCTACTGATAAAAGTAGCTACCCAAAGACTATTATGAAAAGCTAAAAAGCAACGTCTAGCCAAGCAATGATAGGGCTGTCTGAGGTCTTTGGTTAGCTTGACTTAATACCGATAAAGACGCTTGCTGAACTATCTGGTTTCTAGTTAGTTCAGCGGTTTCAACGGCAAAGTCGGTGTCACGAATACGTGAACGTGCGCCTGCTATGTTCTCAGAAATATTACTCAGGTTACGAATAGTTGACTGAAAACGGTTTTGCAAGGCACCTAAGTCGGCACGAGCACCGCCTATAGTTGAAATAGCAGCGTCGATAGCCGTCAAGGCTCCAGATGCCTCAGTGGCAGTCTTAACTGTAGTATCACCAATCGCCAAGCCAGAAGCTCCATAACCACCATCTTGTTTAATGGAAACTGTAATATTCTGGCCACCATTTGCACCTACCAAGAAAGTTGCCGAATAGTCACCTTTTAATAAATCAGTATCAGCAAACTGGGTATTTTGAGCAATACGACTTATTTCTTGCTTCAGAGCCGATACTTCTTTCTGCAAAGCTCCACGATCAGCCGATGAGTTGATACCGTTTTGTGATTGCACTGCTAAAACGCGAATACGCTGTAGTGAGTTTGTTACCTCACCCAAGGCACCCTCTGCCGTTTGTGTTAATGAAATCGCATCGTTGGCATTTCGCACCGCTTGATTTAAACCTTGAACTTGGGTCGTTAATCGATCAGATATTTGCAGTCCCGCAGCATCATCTGCCGCACGGTTAATCCGAAAACCTGAAGATAATCTTTCGAAAGATGTATTTAAAGCTTGCCCTGAATTGAACAGCTGACGCTGAGTATTCAAAGACGATACATTTGTGTTAACAAATAATCCCATAAAAAACCTCCTGAAAACTCACCGCACGCCGATAACGTGTTTGTACCAGTAAGTTTGCCTCAATGTAGATGGTCAAGAACCTCTTCTTGTCCATCTCCTCACTTACCTCACCTAAAACACCTCTATCTTAAGTGAGACCAAAAGCAATCAAATAGAATGCCCCTCAACTAAGGCTATCGACCCCTTCATTAGAAACTTTAATTTTATTTTAACTTTTTTTTTAGAATACTTGCCAACTGTGCATTTTTATTTAGGTGAATTGATATATACAAAGTAACAGAGAAGCGAGTCTTTATGGCAATAGCCACAAATTGCAACCCTAGGTGTTTTGGTCTTATTGTATATAAAAAACGCTTCATTATTGAAAACAGATGCACTAGGATAATTATGGCACACTAAATGCTTTATTATATTTACTAGCAAGCTGAATATGAAAATATTGAATGGTTGCTAAAGAAAAAAGGCCGAGGAAAATCCCTTTTCAGGGTTCCTCGACCAACTTGCTCACGTTAGGAGATGGAGCAAATAAGGTTTCTGTCCGACTGGCAGGGTTAGAAGAGCTGAATACTGGCCTCTCAACCAAACTTCTACACTCTCGGTCCTGTTAGTCGGCGTTTTAATTTACACAACTAAGATGTAAAGCAAACGCAGAAATACTGTTTGTGCCACAAGGCTTGAAACAACGCCCTTTATGGCCTAAATATAAAAAAGGCCGGGGCAAAAACCTTTGAAGGACGTCCCCGACCAACTTGCTCACGTTAGGAGTTGGAGCAAACTCGGTTGTAACCACGGCATCAACTCAATCATGCCATAGCTTAATAAATAGTGCCCTCCCTAGCCTATCACAGTAAGATCCTATCTTCACTTTTAGGGCACAGCCCTGGGTCGGCCTCTCATTCCTACCCTCTTATTTTCATTAAAGTACTATCCAAGTAAACTAAGTGCTGCCTGTGGACGTTGGTTCGCTTGCCCCAAAACAGTCACACTGGCTTGCTGGATGATCTGCCAGCGGGTCAACTCTGCCGTTTCGACGGCAAAATCTGTATCCCGGATACGACTTCTTGCCGCAGATACGTTTTCAGAAATGTTACTTAAATTTCTAATGGTCGACTGAAAACGGTTTTGAATCGCCCCTAAATCGGCCCGCTTGGCATCTATTATCGAGATGGCTTGAGAAATAGTGGTCATAGCTCTCGATGCATCCGACTCGGTTAGCACAGAAGCATCGGCCACACTTAAACCCGAAGCGCCAAATCCACCAGCACGAGATACATTGACACTAATGGTTTGCCCGGCGTTGGCGCCCACTAAAAATTGTGAAGAGTAAGAGCCATCTAGTACATTGACCCCACCAAATTGAGATGTAGAGGCAATTCGGCTCATTTCATTTTTCAAAGCCGTCACTTCTTTTTGCAATGCCACTCTATCTGACGATGAATTAATACCGTTTTGTGACTGCACCGCCAACACCCGAATACGTTGCAAAGCGGTAGTGGTTTCGGCTAATGCCCCTTCTATGGTTTGCGATAAAGATATGCCGTCGTTAGCATTACGCACGGCTTGATCTAAACCTAACACTTGGGTCGTTAATCGGTTAGATATTTGCAGTCCAGCCGCATCATCTTTTGCCCCGTTGATCCGAAAACCCGAAGACAGCCTTTCAAACGCTGTATTCAAGTTATTGTTCGACGTAAATAGCTGGCGCTTTGCATTTATCGACGATACGTTTGTATTTACATATAAACTCATTTTTTCTCTCCTAACCATTCACCGACTTATATTTTTATTTTAGTGTCAGTGGTATTTTGGTGTTGCTAATATTAAAATTGACATGTTAAATGCATGATTGGCACGTTACATGCTTATGTATAATTGCTAGCTGGTACCCTGGTTAGCTATTTTGTTAAGTGTTACAAGCACAAAACAAATGTAAAAATGTGTGAGCTTATGCTCAAGCTGACAGACAGAATTGATGGCCTAAACCTCAAAACCTCACTACCTCCTGGCTTTTGTTTTGTCTGTCGGCGATTTAACAAAAAGCCTAGGCTCAAATATTGTTAAATCACAGAACCTCACACTGACATTTGTTCTAATGTCTTGATAACAAATAACAATGTCGTATCCCTCGGTCGGTTGCAGCCTGTCCCCACATTCTTGCAATTCGACCGTTTTTCTATATCTAAAGTACTCTTGCTTTATTGATTAGCCTTGTAATAGTTGCAATGCTGCTTGTGGACGTTGGTTGGCTTGACCCAATACGGTAACACTGGCTTGTTGAATGATCTGCCAACGGGTGAGTTCTGCCGTTTCTACGGCAAAATCAGTATCCCTAATACGACTTCTTGCCGATGAGACATTCTCAGAAATATTACTTAAATTACGAATAGTTGATTGGAATCGATTTTGAATCGCACCTAAGTCAGCGCGCTGGGCATCGATAATAGAAATTGCGTTTGATACAGCTGTCATAGCTGCTGAAGCGTTGGCTTCAGTTAGTACATCTGAATTGGCAACATTTAGCCCAGATGCACCAAATCCACCTATACGCTCAACATTCACGCTTATAGTTTGCCCTGCGTTGGCACCTACCAAAAAGGAAGAGGAAAATGAACCGTCTAAAACGTTTACTCCACCAAATTGCGACGTGGCGGCAACACGGCTCATTTCATTTTTTAAGGCCGTGACCTCTTTTTGAAGGGCAACTCTATCAGAAGATGAGTTGATACCATTTTGAGACTGAATAGCTAACACGCGTATTCTTTGCAATGCCGTAGTGGTTTCGGCTAATGCCCCTTCAATGGTTTGCGATAAAGATATGCCATCGTTGGCGTTTCTTACGGCTTGATCTAAGCCTAACACCTGAGTGGTTAGACGGTTAGCAATCTGCAATCCTGCAGCATCGTCTTTTGCTCCGTTGATACGAAGGCCAGATGACAAGCGTTCAAAAGCGGTACTTAAATTATTGTTCGACGTAAACAACTGACGAGTTGCATTCAACGACGACACATTCGTGTTGACGAATAAGCTCATTTTCAATCTCCTAACGATTTTTT
>NZ_CAKZKO010000047.1 GCF_937123705.1 uncultured Paraglaciecola sp.
AAACATGGACTTGACAACTCTTAAAATAATTTCGACAACTATTAATGCAAACGTAGACGGAGGTAATGAATAATGAAATTAACTACAAACAACATCAAAGGAACTAGCGGTACAACTGAGTTTGGAAAAGCATTTATTTCATCGATGTAAACGCCAGGAGTATTAGGTGTCATTGGTAACTTTATTTTAGTGATAAGAGATTAGGTGAAATAACTAACAAGGCCTATTATTAAGACATGATCGTTGGCACCTCTATTTCTCGCAATTTAGCATTTAATTTAAAAAGAGCCACACTCCTTTGTTCTTTCTAGTTGAATCATAGATTGTACTTCTCTATCCACTTTCTTCAGCAATAAAACATTTTACGAAAGAAAGCTCAGAAAAGAATCGGTATTAAATAATTTCAGAATTTTACAAACCAACAAATTTCTATATGGACGAATCATTAGTAATTGATAATTGGTCTTTTAACATTCATAACTCGTCATTAGCCCCGTGTCTCAACAAACCCCTGAAGTCTTAAAATACAACAACGAAAAACTAAGCTTTCAAGAAGAACCTTTGGCTCCCTACTTGGAATTTCATGAAATTGATGACCGTTTTCTCTCTTATTCATCAGAAAATGAACGAGGATACATTGGTGTTTACGTATAAACCCATGGTTTTTCTCCTACACTCTCAGTCCAGACGATGCTGGCGACCGAATAAATCCGGTTGGTTAAATAACACTAATAGAGTAACGATCTTGAATTTAAAAAATCATTACTACTGGCTCTCTCAGAAATTTTATCGACTCATTTGAAATTCCCTTTAACAAAAAATTGCCATCTTCTTCATATACGGCAATTTTTTGCCGCCTTTGCATTTAGTTTTTACTTGAGTTTCAATGGCTTAAATTATTAAAAAAAGTTTAAAAAATGCAGCTTAATTGGCTAGAAAAGATAGGACATAAAGCAAATCACAATGCTTTTGTGGATTTGTGTGAGTTTAAACAACAGTTATTTTGTTGTTACAGAGAAGCAGAAAATCATATTAGTGCCGACGGTTCTATCCGTATTCTGTGCTTAGATCTATCAGGTAATGTTTTGTATTCAGATAAAATCACTGTGCCAAACACAGACTTAAGAGACCCAAAACTAACCCTTACGCCTGAAGGGCAATTGCTACTACTTGCCTATGCTCGGCAAACTTCTGTCAACAATCAAACCATTACTAGGCGTAATTTAACTTGGCTATCACAAACTGGACATACTTGGTCAGCGGCAAAAGAATGTGCCCAAGCAGGATGGTGGTTATGGCGACTAAGGTGGCATAAAGATACGGCCTATGGCTTTGCTTACAACCGAAAGCAAAACGCTATCCATTTATATTCTGGTAATCCAAGAAGAAGCTTTCACCTGCATCAGCCCTATGCCCTAAGTTTAAGTCAGCACAAAAAGGGTTACCCTAATGAAAGCGATATTATTTTTGACAACCAAAAGGCCTATGCGTTGGTTCGAAGAGATGCCGACAGTTATTCAGCGCAACTTGGGCACAGTCGATTTCCGTACAAAAAATGGAAATGGATTGATTTAGGACGTTACATAGGAGGACCAGTGATGTTGGCTCTTGAGGAAAATTTCGCCTTAGTAGCAGGTAGGATTGTCAAACAAGGAAAACTTGTAACAGGGTTACTGAGAATGAATTTGTTGAACGGTGATCTTCAAGAATTATTGATTTTACCCTCTGCAGGAGACAACAGCTATCCAGGCTTAGTATTGAAAGGCACGTTGCTTTACGTTAGTTATTACTCATCTCATGAAGATCACAAAAGTTGTGTGTATTTGGCACAAATCAACATGTGATTATTTCTTACTCAACCCTAAATAAAATCAAATAACGAGGTACCTGTCACTCGATTGAAGGTCGATTGCGCCGCCTGCAAAGCAGTTTCTTGACGGGCTAGCTCAGATACTGCTTCGGCGTAATCGACTTCTTCGATATTTGAGCGGGCCGTTTTATTGGATATCTCAAGATCTAAATTCGAAGCGAAAACTGAATCTGCGGTGTTTCTTCTACCACCCAAGGTGGAAATAGCGTTTTCGATACTGGTGAGTGAATTATCCACTCCCATTAAAGCGTCGGTTAGGGCCTCATCAAAATCAGAATTAGATATATTTTCGTTGTTTAGCGCAATCACAAAATCATTCAACGTTTCGGCAATATTTTTTTTCTGCGGAGGCTCTAATTGGAAATTAACCGTGTCTCCTGGCCCCCCTGTCATACTCACTTCTAATCCCTTATAGAAAATGCCATTACCACTTGAAAAATCTACCGTATCTAGTACCGCACCTGTTCCTACATTGGTAATTTGTGCTTGGGTAGCCGACAAAATACTGATCTGAAATTCATTATTGGCTGGCGTAACGGCGTCATAATTTACCTCATGAAATTTATCAAAAGCCGACTGACCCTGTATATCAACCGCAACATTGGTTGCACCAACCGCACCGCTAATGGTGGTTTTAAGGCGTGCAAAGACATCTTCAAATACATCTAACCCTGAATTATTCATTTGTAGACCAATAGTATCCGAGACTTGAATTTTGTTTTCACCTCCATCTCCTTCGAACGTGTACTTATTTCCTGCTGCACTAGGGTTATATTGAAATGCCGGAGATGCCGACTGAAACCCCGCAAATATATATTCGCCTGCAGGGTTCCGGCTGTTCATCAGCTCAAAGACTTGATCAGTAATTTGACTAATTTCAACCGCTATAGCCTTTCTATCATCTATGCCTACTATGCCATTACCAGATTGCACCATCAGTACTCGCGCTCGGTCTACTGCGTTATTCACACTACTTAAAACCGTTTCTTCTTGCTCTAAACTATTCACCAATAAGTTACTGTTTTTTTTGTACTGATTTATAAGCTCTATCTCTTCGGTCAAGCGTATTACTTGAGCCGTGCCAACCGGATCATCAGAGGGTCGTAACAATTTTTTACCTGACGCCAGCTGCTGCTGAACATCAGACAAATCAGATTGATTTTCTAATACTGATCGAATGCTGCGGTCGTATAATTGCCCTGTGGATATGCGCATAATTTATCCCTTATTAACCTTGGTTTTGATCTAGGCTCTTTTCTTACGGTTTATCTTACTATGCCAAGAATAGTATTAAACAACTCTTGGGCTGTGCCCAGTAATCTAGCGGCGGCCGAATAAGACTGTTGAAATCTGACCAAATTGGCCGCTTCTTCATCTAAACTCACTCCTGAAACTGACTCAAACCAGTCTTTTGATTGAGATTTTAAGGCGTTGGCAGCTTGTAAAGATACATCTGCACTGGATGCCTTCTGGCCTATATCGCTCACAATATTGCCATAAGCTTCGTGAAAACTAATTGGTTGGCCGGATCCCGAATTATTCACTTGCATAGTGTCCTGATTTTGCAAATCAGCCATCACCAAACCATTCCGGTTATCGTTTAACCCATCGGTGTTATAGCCGATAGCAAAACTATCACCGGCTTTAGGTACACCTTGCAATGATAGATCAAATCCTGGGTAGTCATCTAAGGCACTAAATGCAGCTGGCCATGGCGGTGCCGCACCAGCGCTTTCTGCTTGGGCCAAAAGGTTACTCAAATCAGTAGTCCCCGTTACTGTGGTTATAACGGTTCCGGCACTGTCTAACACTTGATATTCATCACTAGCTGTAAATAAAATTTGAGCGGGAGCACCCACACCACCCGCGCCTGTGGGAGAGTTACCCGGTCCATGTATACCACCAGCCCCATCAAAAACAGAGGCTCTACTATCGGAAAAAGTATTATCGACAAAAGTATTAGTGACACTAGTAGAAATCAGCAACGCATCACCTAAGTTATTAAGATCTGCATCCACGCGAATGGGTGAGGCAAGGGCTAAGTCCTCTGGCCTTGTCATAGACACTTCGATACGGTCCGCCGTATCTTTGGTAGGCTGAATTAAAAACTGATCACCAGCCGTGTATCCCGCGCCACTTGCAAATTCTAATTCAATGCCACCTATTACCGGTGAAAAAGTCCCCGTCTGTGCATCTACTGCCGGGTAGTTTTGAGTAATTGGATTACCATTTACATCTGTTACTGGTGAGCCATCAATATTCAAAGCCGACACTGTGATATCTAGTGTTGGGGGTAAACCTGGAGTGACACTATTGATGGTTACTTCATAATCGGCGCTGGTGACTTCACTTCCTGCACCTGGGGTTATGCGTCCATAGACCGAACTAGTAGGGTTAGCATTATTGGGGTAATTTAATCCCGCAATATCCGGTAATGAAAAAACATTCGTGCCAAGTTGTTGATCTAAATCCATCCCCTGACGATTCTGAGTATTAATGGAGTCTGCCAACGCGATAGCAATTTGTCCGAGCTCTCGGCGACTGGTTTCAAGCACTTCATCACGGTATCTAAATAGTCCGCCTATAGTGCCGCCTAATTTTGTTTCGAGTATATTTAATGAAGTAGGTTTACCATTGCTGGTAAGTTGCAATGATTTGTAATTTAAGTCTGCATCATTGTTAACTTCAAATACACTAAATGAACCATCCTCTAACACTAAAGATTCACCAGAGCTTAAATTAACCATCACCGAGCCATCATCCTTAGCACTTTGACGCACTTCAATAGACACTAAACTGGAGAGTTCCAAAATGGCATTATCCCGTTGATTTTTTAACGCACCAGGCTCTTCATGTGGGTTGTTCGCCTGACTAACACGAATTGCGTCATTTAGATCTGCGATAGATTGCACGATTGAGTTTAGGTTATCAATATTGGCATTGACTTCAATGTTGAGCTCTTCTTCTTTATCTCGTAAGAAACCCGACATAGTGCCAATTTGCCCCACTAAGGATCCCGCTTCGCCTAGTACTAACTGCCGACTCGAAATATTTGTAGGGTCATCATTTGCGGTTTGCACCGAACCAAAAAAGCGGCTCATACTGGCAGAAATACTATTGGCTTCACTGGCAAATACATTGTCTATAACAGCGGTTTTGTTGTAGTAATTCTCGAACTCACTTTGCAACGTGGTGTCACGGCGTAGTTGATTCTGCGCAAATATATTGATCACTCTTTCTGTGGTTGAACGCCCAACGCCGCCGGTTAACTGACTTTCAAAGTGAGTACGTTCGCGAACGTAACCTTCAGTATTTACATTGGCAATATTATGACCTGTGGTATTTAACAATTTATTACTGGCGTTAACACCACTTGTGGCAATGGAAAACATATCCGCATTGCGAGAATTATGAGAGCTTGTAATCATTTCATGTTATTCCCAGCACTCAAGGTGCTTAATGGCTCAACTGGATGGCTCTTAAATTGTTCACCTTCTAAAACTGACATCACTTTTGTAGCATAGTCAGGATCGGTGGCGTAGCCGGCTTTTTGTAACTCGGAGAAATAATCATGAGGCGATTGACTTTGCTTTACCGCCTCTGCGTATCGTGCATTTTGTTTTACAAAGCCTACGTAATCTTGCATGGACTCGGCAAAAGAATCATACACTCTAAAGGGCGCCTTCTTGGTCGCTGGCACACCTTGTTTAAACTCTATGGTATCGACTATCGCTCGGTCACCTTGCCAACGCCTATCGGCTTTAATCCCAAACAAATTATGGGAATTTTGTCCTGAAGTGTTGTGGATCATGTGTTGCCCCCAGCCTGTTTCAACTGCTGCTTGAGCTAATAGAGCTTTGGGATCTATGCCTAGTTGCTGGGTAGCCTGCTGCGCGGCGGGATAAAGCTGCTCGATAAAAGACTGGGCATTGTCAAACGCGGCGGTTTTAAACGAGGGAAAAGTTTTTATTGCTTGCTTGTCCAGTACGGCTTGTTGCGCTTGTTGTGTGCTGTCTACAGCATTACGATTGATGCTAGAAATATTACCATCGTTACGCAACGCATCAGCAGGCATATAGCCTTCACCCGAGTTGCCCAGTTGCCGTACTATGATTTCTGCCAAACCTATTGTACCACTACTGGATAAATCAGTAGCTATCTGCGTATCGTGCATATCTCGATAAAACTTCACTTGCTGAGAATTAAATGGGCTGTCTTTATCCGCCATCACATCTTGGGCTTTACGCATAGACTTAAGCATCATTTGCACAAAAACGGCTTCGAACTGCTTAGCTGCTTCGTCCAATGCCTTGCTGTCGCCACTTTGTGCAGCGCGGCGCAATTTATCTAAGCCTTTAATATCATTGGCATTTCTAGATAATTCTAGTGGGTCTTTAGTGATAAATGACTGTTCCATAATAGATAACCTTTAAATGACGACCAAGTCGCCCTGCAAAGCACCTGCTTCTCGTAGTGCCTCTAAAATCGCCATAAGGTCACCTGGTGCTGCACCCACTTCATTCACTGCTCTAACCAACTCATCCAAGGTAACGCCTGGGTTAAAGTTAAACATCCGAGTATCATCTAGATTCACATCGACAATGGATTGAGTTGTGACTACAGTCTCCCCTTCGGCCAAGGCATTAGGCTGCGAGACAGTTTGATTTTCTGCAATTGTGACTGTTAACCCTCCATGGGTAATGGCGGCTGGCAAAAGGCGTACATCTTCGCCAATCACTATGGTACCGGTGCGACTGTTGATCACTACTCGAGCCGAGGCTTTAGCAGGAGTAAACTCGAAGTTCTCTAGCGTGGCCAGAAACCCTACTCTTTGCCCCACATCTCTGGGTGCCGTGACCCTTACCGACGCGGCATCGATAGGCGTAGCAATAACATAGCCTTTACTGGGATCAGCGCCTAACCGTCTGTTAATAGTTTCGGCTAAGATTTTAGCGGTTGAAAAATCAGGATACTTCAAGTTAAGGGTTAAAAAGTCATTCTGCATAAAGCCACTTGCCACGGCCCGCTCAACCAAACCACCGTTAGCAATTCTCCCTACAGTAGGCGTGTTGACCACTATTTTTGAGCCATCTCCCCCTTGGGCGCCAAAACCACTCACCACTAAACTACCTTGAGCTATGGCATAAACATTACCATCTAAACCCTTTAGGAAAGTTTGTATCAAGGTGCCCCCTTGTAAACTAGCCGCTTCTCCGATAGAAGAAACAGTGACATCTATGGTCTGTCCTGGTTTGATAAAAGGCGGCAAAATGGCATGCACAGCAACGGCGGCAACGTTCTTAATTTTTGGCTTTAGGCTTGGATCTAGACTGATACCAAAGTTTGTTAACATGGTGCGAAAACTTTGTTCGGTAAAGGGGCTTTGTTCACCGGTTCCGGGTAAGCCCACCACTAAGCCATAACCCACTAATTGGTTACTTCTTACTCCTTGCACCGAAGCTAAATCTTTTATGCGCTGGGCAAAAGTGACAGGAGTCATTAATAAACTCGTCATTAACAACAATTTTATAAATGCTTTCATACTATCCTCCATCTTAAAACGGCCAATATTCAGATGAGAAAAAGCCGCTTAACCAGCCTTCTTGATGAGAAGTAGCAAAGCTACCTGTGCCGCTATATTGAATTCGAGCGTTGGCGATTTTAGTTGACTCTATTTCGTTGGTCGGGCTCACATCAGCAGGACGTACCACACCCGTTAAGCGAATATATTCGTCCCCGTTGTTCAAGGTGAGCCACTTTTCTCCTCTCACCAGCAAGTTTTGATTGGCCAACACTTGCACCACAGTGACAGAAATATTACCCACTAGGTTGTTACTTTGATTGGTTGAGGCATCACCGGCAAACTCGTTGCTTGTGCCTACCCCTAACTGGATCGCTTCACTGCCGATATTAACGTTGTTGCCTCCGAGTCCAACAATAGGGTTAACTTCAACATCGGTAGCCTTAGATGTACTGGTACCTGCTGATTTAGTGGCGCGGGTATTTTCTAGCAAGTTAACGGTAATAATATCGCCAACCCGTCTAGCTTTTACATCAGAGTACAAACTGTTAGCCATATCAGACTGAAAAATTGAGCCGTCTTCGGTTACTTTTTGCCTAGGGATCTCTGGCAATATCGGGGCATAAAAGGGATCATTCGGCAAAGGTTGATGACTATCCGTCGATTGACACCCACTTAACAGTACTATGCCTAAACAGATATAAAATAAATTGCGTAACCTTGACTTAATCATCTCTGTATTACTCTTATTAAAGCTGCTGTATAACTTGACCCAACATCGAGTCAACGGCTGAAATAACTTTTGAGTTCATCTCGTATAATCGCTGGCTTTCTATCAAGTTGACTAACTCTTCTGTGACATTCACATTTGAAGTTTCTAGCGCCCCTTGCACTATAGTGCCTATGCCTTCCAAACCCGGCACCCCTTGTATAGGCGCACCACTCACGGCTGTTTCTACATACAAATTTTGCCCTGTTGGCTGCAAACCAGTAGGGTTGATGAAATCAGATAGATTAATTTGTCCTAAAACTTGGGGATCGGCTTGTCCACGCACCGCAGCCGATACTTCACCGTCCTGAGAAATAGTAATTTGCTGAGCATTTTCGGGAACGGTAATTGTTGGCTGTAATAAGAAGCCAGCGCCAGGTGTCACAATCTGCCCTTGATCGTTCATAGTAAACTGACCGTTTCTGGTGTACGCAGTGCTGCCGTCGGGCTGCAATATTTCAAAATACCCTTTACCCTGCACCATCATATCCAAAGCATTTTCTGTGGTTAGCATATTGCCTTGGGTATGGGCCTTTTGGGTTGCTACTACTTTACTACCTGCACCTAACATCAAACCCGATGGCAACTCAGTATCGGCTGAAGAGCGCCCACCAGGTTGATTGATATTTTGATACAGTAAGTCTTCAAAAATAGCACGATCCTTTTTAAAGCCCACTGTGCTGGCATTCGCCAAGTTATTGGATATAACGGCCACATCAGTTTGTGCGGCATCTAAACCGGTTTTACTAATCCACAATGCAGGATGCATAAATTCTCTCCTAAAAAAATCGTTCGTTAACTGTTTTAGCTAACGCTGAGTGATAAACCACTCCCAACAAATATCCTAAATAATACGTAACAGTGAATTACCACGGGTATCTATCTCTTTTGCTTGCTTCATCATCTTGACTTGCATTTCGTAATGTCGTTGTAAGCTGATCATATTCACCATTTCTTCTACGGGGTTAACATTGCTGCCTTCTAACACGCCTGTGCGAATATTGACTTGCAAATCAACCTCTGCCAATTCGCCACTTTTTAGTCGAAACAAACCGTCTGAACCACGCTCCATGTCTCGTACGTTAGGGTTCACAAGTTTCAAGTTACCTACTTCTTCTAAAACGGTGGCAGGCGCCCCTTGAGGCCGAACTGACAAGGTGCCGTCATTGGCGATATTGATATTGGACAAAGGAATAGGTAGAAAGACCGGGCCACCATCACCTACTATGGTATTGCCGTGGGAATCTTTAAGCTCACCATTTGGCCCTAGTTCGAAACTGCCGTTACGGCTATAAGCTTCATTGCCTTGGGCATCTAGCACCGAAAACCAGCCATCACCTTGGATCGCTAAATCGAGTTCACGACCCGTTTGTATCTGGGCCCCCCCATCAAAGTTATTAACGGCATTTTCTGTCATCGAAAAGACTCGAGTAGGCAAACCTTCGCCAAAAGCGGGCATAGCACGGGCTTGCTCTAGTTGAGCCTTAAAGCCTGTTGTTTGGGCATTAGCCAAATTATTAGCGCGAACAGACGCACCTAATAAGTCTTGTTTAGCGCCACTGGCGGCAATGTATAACAGTTTATCCATGACAGTTTATTGACTTTGATGAAACATAAACAAACACAATGCAATTAAAGTGCCATCAAATTTATGAAGAGAAATATTTGTTATAAGAAAGCGAAGTTTTAAGAGGATGTGTAAAATAAAAGGCTGCATAAAGCAGCCTTAAACACTATTTAATGAATGAATACCTATCGGATATTCAATACCGTTTGATTAAGCTGGTTATTCACTTCTAACGCTCTAGAGTTAGCTTGGAAGTTTCGCTGGGCGATGATCATATCAATCAATTCGGTCGTAAGATTAACATTGGCTTGCTCTAACGCAGATGAGTTAATTTCACCAAAGGTACCTGTGGTCGCTTCACCTGCGAGAGCTTCACCAGATAAGATACTCTCTTGCCATTGAGTACCACTTTGCTGGGTTAAGCCTTGATCATTGGCAAATCGAATTAGTGCCACCCGTACGATGGGCTCTGAGGTACCATTAGAATAAGTGGCTCGTACCAACCCATCAGGACCAATATCGATGCCAGTTAAACGTCCAACTGGTAAACCATTTTGCTCTAACGATGTAACTTCAAATGCAGAAGCAAATTGAGTTGGCTCGCTAGGCGTAGCATTGGTTGGATCTAAAGCAAAATTTGTCGTAATAGCTTGAGTTGGATCTGAACCATTGGTGAAAATTGCAGCACCCACTGCTATGGATTGAAGATCGCCCGTAGGGATATTGGTTCCATCTGAATTTTGAGTCGTTAGAAAATCCCCGCCGTTGCTAAATGTCATGCGAAATCCAGACACACCAGCACCTAAAAATGTTTCGCCAACAACATTCGGCCCTGTACCACCAGCTGCACCTGCACCGGGTATGTCCCCTTCCGTTTCCAAAGGTAAGTCATCTAAGTACGTCACACCAACCCATTCGTTTCCTGCGGCAGCGCTATCTTTCATAAAATAGTAAGTCATAACATGACTGTCGCCCAATGTATCAAATACCGTAACTGAAGTGGCAGCATTATATGTGAGTGGATCATCAGGATTGAATAAGTCCACATCAACAGCATCTGCCCCTGCGGGTAGATTCATTTTTAATGCCACTTCTGTTGTTTCTTGAGGCGCGCCTGAAGAATCAGGAATACGAACCGGTACTGTGGTACTTAATGCCACAGATGAAGAACTACCGTCTGGGTTTACCGGGAACCCCAATAAATTATCACCAGCAGAATTCACCACAAAATTATCTGAGTCTAATTTAAATTGACCTGCTCGAGTAAAAGAAAAGTCCCTGGAGTCTATCTCTGGGATAGTGCCAAAAAATCCGTTTCCGGTAATAGCCAAGTCCAATGAATTATTGGTAAATTGCAAGCTACCTTGAGAAAACTGTTGCGCCACTTCTTGAGTGAGCACCCCATCCCCGACTTTGGTTTTACCACCGGCCAATAATGACTGGGCATATACATCACCAAATTCGGCGCGGGACTCTTTAAAGCCTACCGTGTTGACGTTAGCAATGTTGTTTGCTGTTGTATCTAGGTCTTTTTGTGCTGCTGACACACCACTTAATGCTATATTAAAAGACATTGTTGCTTCTCCTGTTAACCGCCGATTTGAAGGACTTCGTCAAGCTTAACGCTTACGTCACCATCCAAATTAAGAATAATACCTTGGCTACTGCCTGCTAAACTGACACTGTCTACATGCCTATTTATGGCTGTGACCAGTGTTTCTTCTTCACCGTTTACTTTACCTTGGGCTTTAACCACATAATCACCGGGAGGCAATTGATTGCCGCTGGCATCTGTGCCGTCCCAATTAAATTCCACATTACCCGTACCTTGTGTACCTGCGTTGATCACTTTAAGTACTTCGCCGGTTTGATTTTCAATGGTAATTTCTAATTCTCGGGTGGTGCCTTCGTTAATCACCACACCGCTAATACCTTCTCCGGGTTGAGATATATGCCCAATACTTGCTGGTAGTAGTACATCTTGGCCAATCAAACTCGACGCTTGCAATGCCTGACTAGAGGTCATCGAACTCGCAAAATCGGTAAACTGAGTATTGAGTTGCTCAATACCATCAGCCATAGTGAAACTCGTCATCTGGGCCACCATTTGATCATTATCAACAGGTTTTGTTGGATCTTGATTAGCAAGCTGCTCAGTCAGTAGTGAGAAAAAGTCTTCTTGGGTTAAACGTTCATTACCGTTTGCAGTATTAGCTCGCTCTTCATCGGTGATCCTGCCATCGGGATCTCGCTCCCAAAAAAGATTACTATTTAAATCATTTGATACTGTATTCACAATTTCCCCTCCCGATTTCTTATGCTACTCACTTGGCTACAGATCATGTTATTGCCCCTGTCCCAGTCTTAGAACACGCCTAAAAATCCGCTTGGTGGTGTCGGCTACTTGTACATTGGTTTCGTAGGCTTTGGAGGCTGACATCATATTTGCCATTTCCTCAACTACATTTACATTTGGCTTATAAATGTAACCATTCTCATCAGACATAGGATGTCCTGGGCTATATTCAATTTGCAGCGGTTTAGCGCTCTCTACTACCCCTAACACTTTGACTCTAGAGCCAGGATTTTGTAAACCTGATGCCTGATCTAATTCTGCGGCAAAAACAGGATGGCGAGCCTTATAGGTTTGATCATAACTACTACTCACACTGTTAGCGTTTGCCACGTTACTGGCAGTAGTATTTAAACGCACACTTTGAGCACTCATTCCTGTACTGGCTATGTCCATCACGTTAAATAAGCTCATTATTGTTGCCCTCCGCTGATGGCCTTTTTCATGCCTTTAATTTTGCCATTAAGAAACTCCATACCAGCCTGATAACGTAGGCCATTGTCTAAGAAGGTATTTCTCTCTATTTGTACATCCACAGTATTGCCATCACCTGTATCGGGCTGATTGGGGATCCGAAATTGCAATTCACCTGTGCTCTGCACCGCACCTTTTATATGATTTTCATGAGTACGTGTCAGGTTTTGACTTGCAGACTGCTGGGCGCTTTTCATAGCCTTTTGAAAGTCGATATCTCGTGCCTTATAACCTGGAGTATTAGCATTCGCTAAGTTTCCAGAGAGCACTTCCATCCGCTGGGTTCTTACCTGTAGGGCTTTGTGATGAAACCCCATCAATTTGTCTAGGTTAATAGCCATGTATTTCTCCTCTATGGGTAGAAACTAGCAAAGGCTGTGCCACAGATGATAAAAAACACAAAATTAAAGGTAAGAAGTGAAATAAGGTAGGGTTTTACTGAGGTTTTTTACGATAATAAAGGCCAGGACTGCACCTAACCATAGTAAATGCTTCGGTCAAACCAGAGATTGATTCCGAGGCACCAAGGAATAATATGCCGTCGTCTTGCAGGCAAGCGGCAATCTTTTGCAGTATTTGAATTTTCACTTCAGGGGAGAAATAAATTAATACGTTACGACAAAAAATGATATCGAACTTACCCACCGATGCATAACTATCTAGCAGGTTAAGAGACTTAAACTTAGTTAACGCTTTAACCTCAGATTTTAACTTCAACTTGCCATCATCTGCCGGTTCAAAAAAATCAGTTCTAAATTGTGCGGGCAAACCACGAGATATAGCGAGTTGATCGTACTCAGCATGTCGACAGCGTTGCAGCATTTCTTCTGAAATATCTGTCCCGACAATATCAATGCCGGCTCGAAAGCTGCTGCTTTGTTGTTTTTTAAAATTCAAGATTGTCATAGCGATGGAGTAGGCTTCTTGACCCGACGAACAGGCCGCACTCCAAATACGCAACGATTTATTTCTATCAGAAAACTGACTAAGCAATGAACTTTTAAGCAATTTAAAAGGATAATCATCACGAAACCATAAGGTTTCATTGGTTGTCATGGCTTCTATGGCAGCCGCTTGATGTTGTCGATTGCCTTTAACGACTGAGTCAACAAACTCATTAATTGAAGCACTGTTAAAGCGCTTCATTAAAGGTGTCAATCTACTGCGTACTAAATACTGCTTGTTCTCACCAAGAACAATGCCACAGGCCTGTTCAAGAAAATAACTAAATGCAGCATAGTGATGCTGATCAACTTCTTTTTCCTTCACTCATTACGTCCTAACAGCATCGTCTGCATCAATAATACCCTTTGCTAATTAATCTAATCAATCATTCACTCGGCAGCTATTAATCGTTGCCAAACCACTTATGCACTGAAGTGGCCAATTCATCTGGGTGAAACTTAGCAATAAAATCGTCTGCACCGACTTTTTCAACCATGGCCTGATTAAACACGCCACTTAAAGATGTGTGAAGAATTACATGAAGTTTTTTAAGCTCTGGCGTATTTCTAATCTCGGCGGTTAGGGTGTAACCATCCATTTCAGGCATTTCGATATCGGATATCAACACCCCTACT
Organism: uncultured Paraglaciecola sp.; assembly: GCF_937123705.1. Taxonomy (GTDB): domain Bacteria; phylum Pseudomonadota; class Gammaproteobacteria; order Enterobacterales; family Alteromonadaceae; genus Paraglaciecola. The sequence continues at coordinate 14,135 of NZ_CAKZKO010000047.1, forward strand.
TTGTCAGTTATATCACCTGTATCCGCAGCGATTTCTTTTAGTCTTTCTAAGGCTTCAAGGCCATTTTTTGCCAACTCAATTTTTAGACCAAAAGAAGACAGTGCTTTTTTAACTTGGTTTCTAGCCACCGAGGAATCATCAGCGATAAAGATAATTTTTTCTTGTTCATTTTCGACTTGAATACCAGTTGCGACATCGTCACTCAAATCTGTATTTACAGGTGATATTTCATTTAAGATTTTTTCTACATCCAAAATTTCAATTAATTCACCTTCTATTTGAGTCACCGCTGTTAAATAACTAACTCGACCACTACCTTTAGGTGGAGGCATGATCGACTGCCAATTTGTGTTGACAATACGTTCGACTGAACTAACCAAAAACCCTTGAACTGAACTATTGTATTCAGCGATTACAATAAATGCGGTACTTAGATCTTCAATCTTCTTACCACCAACGGCCAAGCTCATATCAATCACCGATATAGTCTGACCACGAATATGCGCAATCCCCCTAACCAGCCTATTTAATTTAGGCATAGAGGTTAATTTTGGACATTGTAATACTTCACGCACTTTAAATACGTTAATGCCAAATCGTTGTCTTGAATTGAGTTTGAATAACAACAATTCTAATCTATTTTCACCAACCAATTGAGTCCGTTGGTTGACCGAGTTAAGAATTTCAGACATGTATAACTCCATTACAAATTAAAAGCGGCGTAACTTTTGCTTAACTGATACTTATATATTCGGTTGCGCGTTATAAAGTGCAGTTAGACTACAACGTCTGTGCACTATACCGCAACAAATTGACATTTAACTTGGCCAATTAACTAAGCTTAGCAACGATAGACGTAAAAATATTATATTAGCGTCTAAAATTTGACGCTTTATGCTTTAGTAAAATGCCAATAGCATAACAATTTAATAACAAGTGAACATGAATAAATTATATTATTACCAAGCATTCGCCAGACTAATCACTATTGCTACTTGTATGTATACCGGTATAACGGCGGCTGATGAAAATAACTTAGCCAGAACACAATTGGTAAACCAAGCAGAGCAATTTGTATTAAACCAACTTAATCCTAAAAATAACAAAACCGTTGACGTAGTAGCAATGCCAATTGATAAACGGGTTAAGGTACCAAATTGCCCCTCAGCCCTAAAATTTTCTGCGAGTGAAGACGCCCTTAGCCAGTCAAATGTTACAGTAAAAGCGGAATGTATGGACAACAATTGGTATATGTTTATGGTAATTAAAGCCACCGAAACTCAAGCTGTTGTTGTTTTATCTAGTGCTGTCAGTCCTGGTACCTTACTAACGCCTAATAACGTCCATATAGTAAATATGAATAAAAAGCGTTTAAGAAGCAGCACCTTTGCCGATACAAAAGATGTTATTGGCGCGAGGATCAAACGTAGAGTCTCAGCGGGAAGACCAATTGATCCTAATAACTTATGCTTTGTGTGCAAAGGCGACAGTGTGACTATTTCTGCAGGCACCTCAACCATGCAAGTTAAAACCAGCGGGGTGGCACTAGAAGACGGTCGAATGGGTGAAACAATACAAGTCAGAAATAGACGTTCTAACAAGAAAATATCTGCTCGCGTCGCCAGTACAGGCCAAGTAGAAATTAGTATTTAACCTGACGCAAAGACAGTGGCCCTTGGTTTTTATTCATTTAGTGCTGTAATTTGATTTTTTTGTTAAAGTATTCGAGAACGTGGCCGATAACAAAAATGAGGTTAATTTTAAGGTGGGGAGTATTTTTTATGGCTATTAACAATATAAACAACGGTGGCCCCAAAGCGCCGATCGATAATCAGAAGCTTAGCCAACAGCAGCAGGCTTTGAATAAAGGCAATTCTCAGCAAGCTGACGCACAAAAAAGTGCGGCAACAGGTGCTCGTTTGGATTCAGTGTCATTAACTTCATCTGCGCAGCAGCTTAATCAAGTTCAGAAGAAAGGTGTAGAAGCACCTGTCAATCAAGAAAAGGTTGATAAATTGAAAAAAGCGATTCAAAACGGTGAATATCAAATAAACCCTGAATCAATGGCTCGAAAGATATCCACATTAGAAGCAGAATTATTTGGCACTAAAGCGTAAAGGCAGCATAATGAAGCCTGTCTTTACCTGTGATAAATCTTATGTCTGAATTAAAAGAAGCTATAACAAGTCAACATAAACACCTATTAGAATTACAACAAATCCTAGAAACAGAACTTCACCTTATCAGCAGCAGAGATGCTGAATCACTGATTAACCTTTTAAAGACCAAAGAGGCTTTACTTGATTCCGTTGGGCAACAAGATACTGTAATTGCCAACTTATATCAGCAAGCAAGCCAAGAGCAAAAAGATGAAGCTGAACTTGTATCCCTTCTAGATGATGCAAAAGAAATGGTTTCCCAATGCCAATTTCGCACCAAAATCAATCAAACCGCGGTCGAACAAGGGCAATTACGGCTTGAACACCTTCGTAATCTTTTACTCGAATCGAGAGCGAAAGAATCCATGACCTATGATAAAAGTGGCCGCACTAAAGGCGGCAATTCTGGTGGCGGAGTCAGTGCCTAAACGAGCTAAGAGTCTCGGGTGGCCAGCAAAGAGTAGCGCCAATATGGTTATAATTCTCAAATTCTAATCTGTAAGTTAATAGCTTGAAACTCGCGGCTCGAAACTGTTATTTAATAATAATGAACCTTTTTTACACGCTTGGGACGGGCTGTTGATAGATAAATGTCATTGACTAGCTTAAAGTCTAATTCTAGCTCTGTGGCATAAGTGTCGTTACCCACAGGATAACTTTTCACGACTTTAGCTGCACGGATTACGCCTTGTACTGAGCTATTTAACTGAGTATTTTGCATGACTAAGCTGCTTAAAGACTGGTCTCCATCTAATTTTTGACCATATACCTGCTCTGTTAATTCTCGGTATGCATCTAACTTTGACGCTTTGAGTGCCATCAACATTTTGCTGGACTCACTTGCTCCTTTTTGAATTGAAATTGGTGCATAACCCACGGCTGAAAGAATAGGGTAATTCTCGGGGGCAACTGTTTCCCATTCAACATGTTTGCTGAAAAGGTTGCTACAGCCCGCCAAACTCACAGTTACCAAAAGGATCGCAATCAAACCTAGTCTGCCCAAATTGTTAATCTTAAACCTTGTCACCATTTTCTCACTCCAACTTGCAAAAAAGCACCATCACTTTGTATTTATAATGCAATGATTGCGCCACAAAGTTTTGACAGCCATCAGTCCTTAAAAACGCGTGATTAACGAGTGGTATCGGCTTCTAACAAGGCTTGAAGTGACTCATCCCACTGCTTTCTGGCTGTATGATTGACAGGAAGGATAGCTATTAATTCACATAGGTATGATTTGTGCTTAAGTAAATACATGACAGTCATCCAAAGCAATATTAGACTGAAAATTGACTAAATATCTATCACAACAATCAGGTTAGGCAGTTTAAAGGTATGTTATGCAACTAAAAAAAATCATTCAAATAACCGCCCTGTTGCTGATGATCTCAAAGAGTCATTCAGCATTGGCCATCTGGTTTGAAGCCACAGGTCAGGCGGTTATTCATAACGGTGAGAAGGCCGCAGCGCGTCAACAAGCAACCCAAGAAGCCATAAAGCAAGCTCTATTGTTCTCTGGGGCGTCGGTCACCAGCATTCAATCTCTTGTCAATGGATTATTAGAAGACGACCGTTTTGAGATCCGTGCTTCGGGAGAAGTAAGTAATATAGAGTTGATTGATGAAATTTATCATGACGACTATGTAACTGTTTCCATAAGAGCCGATATATTTCCACAACAAGCCCTATGTGCAGCGGCAGATTACAAAAAAAATATTGTGACGACTTGGTATAACATTAATAAGCGGCAACAAGCTGCCGTGGGCAACCTGTATGATTTTGGTAGAGTCTTAGCAGAAAAACTACAAGTTGAAACACAAAAATATGGAAAGCATGCGGTTATCCATAGTGTCGAACCATACTATTTGACCTCTCCAGATAAAGAAAAAAAATCGGCAGCCTACAGCCTAGCCAGAAAAACCAATGCACAGTATGTTCTATTTGGTGAAATAGTTGAATTTGCTGTTGAAACAACAATTTCCCCAAGGCTAGCATTTTGGGAAAGCGACAAGAGTACCCGTAATCTTACATTGACCCTTTCAATGTATGACGGCAATACGGGTGAAATGGTGTTTCAAAATACTCATTCAAGCGCTGCTTTATGGGGCTTTGCACCACATAAATCTATTAACAGTCGTAGTCATCAACTGTGGAATTCGAATTTTGGCTTGGAGACGAAGAAAATATTACAATCAGTAGTACAACTAATAGATGAATCTGTAAGTTGTCTACCTGCATACGGGCGAGTCTTAAAAGTAGCAAATGAGAGTCTTAGTATTAATATTGGAAAGCACAATGGCGTTAAACAAGGCGACACTTTAACCTTGTTTCAAGCCAATCAATTTTTCGACAGCCAGAATCTCCCTCACAGACAATTTCAGCTACATCCACAACGAGTAATAGTCACTCAAGTATATGCGGATACAGCTATTGTTGAATCAGCTACAGGCGCCCCACTGGCGAATATTCAAGCAAACGATTTTGTCGCAAGACGATAGAGGGTTTAAATCCAGTCTCAGCTAGTACATAATGCTTCGCGCTAAACGCGTCGTCCCCTTAGTTTAATGGATAAAACAAGGACCTCCTAAGTCTTAGATATAGGTTCGATTCCTGTAGGGGACGCCAAACTATTTTATAGTGATTTGACAAATTCAAACACTTTCTACTCTTTGCTCTATCCTATTGTTTAGATAGCTATGTATAATCAATTCCATATTTAACATTGATAAAGAATGACATGGCTACCGATCCTATAGATGACATGCCCAAAATTAGGCTAGAGAAAGATGACTTGGAGTCATTTCATCGCACCAGAGCACAAACAACTAAGAAAGGCGCAAAGAAAAACAGCAAGGAGAACGAATCAAGCTCAGCTTCTAATTCTCCTTCATGGTTATCTTTTCTATTTTTTCTTGTGGTAATTATTGGCGCGGCGAGTTATTGGTCGTTTGAGCAATATAAAGTATTACTTCACGCCCAAAACCGTATTACAGAGTTAGAAAACCGCTTATCTGCTACAGGTGAAGATATGGACCAGTCTGCCGCTGCCTTGCAAGTTAAGGTCTCTGAACTCAGTGCCAAAACCGAAGACCTATGGGGCCAAATGGATAAGCTTTGGGCATCCGCTTGGCGACGCAATCAGTCTGAAATTGGTGATTTAAATAAAACCGTAATGACCCTAAAAGCATCGAGTGAAAAAAGTACGAAGACTTTACAGCTTGAAACAGCGGATAACAACACAGCCCTTGGCTTGGTTCAAGAACAACTCGAAAGTCAAGCAAGCTTATTAAAACAGTTAAATGCAAAATTTAATGACATCAATAATGTAGATGCCGATTTTGAACAACAACTAGAGAATTTGCGGGAAAAATTAATCGCGACGGCATTGGCCAATAATGACTTAACTAATCAAATTGATGATTTGCGCAGAAGAGTTGCGGCAGCAGAGAAAAAAGCCAATCACGTAGAAAAGCTGCTTACTGGCCCCACCTCCTAGCAGAATAATACAACCAACCTCTTGGTTAACTGCAGATATAAAAATAGAGCGCATTGCGCTCTATTTTTATATCCGGCATTGAATTTAATCTACGCTACTGTTATCCGCTCTTTTAGCTACTGATTCTTTGATTAGGCTTTGCAACTCACCCTGCTGGGTCATTTCCATAATAATGTCACATCCTCCCACAAGCTCCCCATCAACCCATAGTTGTGGGAAAGTAGGCCAGTCAGCATATTTAGGTAATTCACTGCGAATATCGGGGTTTTGTAAAATATCCACGTAAGCAAACTGTTCACCACAAGACATCAATGCCTGAGAGGCTTGAGAGGAAAAGCCACAGTTAGGTAACTTCGGTGAGCCTTTCATATATAAAAGTATGGGGTTTTCTGCGATTTGTTGCTTAATTTTTTCTATAGTGTCCATAACGACTCTCATTTAAATTTTGTTGCTGAAGATCTGGCGACGAGTTTACCGTTTTCAATGAGTGATTAAAACTATCTCACTTAATTCCGCTTAATTGACTGTTTTTGCCCTTGAAAAAAGCGCTCAAGACGCAATATCTGGCTGTAATATCGAATTAGTTTTAACAAATAACAAACCAGTGCTTTTACATTAAGAAATAACGTACTAGCATTCACTGCTTAAGATTGAAAATACACAACACCTTACGGAGAAATACAATGGCTTTTGAATTACCCGCTCTTCCTTATGAAAAAAACGCGTTAGAACCACATATCTCTACTGAAACCTTGGAATACCATTACGGTAAACATCACGCCACTTATGTTACTAAGTTAAATGGTTTGGTTGAAGGGACTGATATGGCCAATAAAAGCCTTGAAGAGATTGTTAAGAATTCTGAAGGCGGGGTGTTTAACAATGCCGCTCAAATATGGAACCATACATTCTACTGGAATAGCCTAAGTCCGAATGGCGGCGGTGCACCATCAGGCGCATTAGCCGATGCTATCAACGCTAAGTGGGGCTCTTTTGAAGATTTCCAAGCAGCCCTAAATGATAAAGCGGTGAACAACTTTGGCTCTAGCTGGACCTGGTTAGTCAAAACAGCTGACGGTAGCCTAGATATTGTGAATACTAGCAACGCAGCCACTCCTTTAACTGATGCTAGCCTCACGCCGCTATTGACTGTGGATTTGTGGGAACACGCTTACTACATTGACTACCGCAACGTGCGTCCAAAGTACCTAGAAGGTTTCTGGGCACTAGTTAACTGGGATTTTGCTGCAGCAAACTTCGCTTAATAGTAAAAACCACATATAATAGCCCTGTTGAACAGGGCTTTTTTTTGGCTTATTTATACTCGATGCTGACCCACTCAAATTTTAATAAAGAACGAACGACAATGACTGAGCAACCTAACAACCCTTTACATGGATTGACACTACAGGACATTCTAGAAACCCTTGAAGCACAACAGGGTTTCGAGAAAATGGGCCAACAAGTCAAAATAAACTGCTTTACCAGTGACCCGTCAATTAAATCGAGTTTAAAGTTTTTACGGAAAACCCCATGGGCCAGAGAAAAAGTTGAACAGCTTTATTTGTCCACGGTAAATAAAGCGGCCAAGCAAAAACCTAAGCGTTCAAATGAACCTTTTGTTTGGCCAGATATCAGCAAAAAGTAGTTTTTAATTCGAATACAGAAAAGCCAAGGTTAACCTTGGCTTTTTAAATGGACCTTAACGAAGTTTAAAGCCCTACAACGCTGCCGCTAGTCGTGTTCCTTGGTTAATGGCACGTTTAGCATCTAACTCTGATGCCACATCGGCTCCGCCAATCAAATGATGGGGTTTACTCAACCCTTCCACTAGCTCTCGCAAAGGCTCTTGACCGGCGCAAACAATGACATTATCTACATCTAACACCTGCACTTGGTCGTTCACTTTAATGTGCAGCCCTGCATCATCAATTTTAAGATACTCAACCCCAGCCAACATGCTTACGCCTTTGCTGAGCAAGCCTGCTCTGTGGGCCCAACCTGTTGTTTTACCTAATCCAGCACCCACTTTAGTGGTTTTACGTTGCAGTAAATAAATTTCTCGTGGTGATGGCAAAGGTGCAGCTTGAATCCCTTCAATGCCACCACGAGAGCCAAAGGTCATATCAATGCCCCACTCTTTCATAAAGGCAGGAATATTTTGACTGGTAGATTCACCCGAATGGGACAAATACTCTGATACATCAAAACCAATACCACCAGCGCCTATGATGGCGACTTTTTTACCCACTGGCTTTTTGTCGACTATCACATCGATATAACTCAGTACTTTACTGTGCTTAATACCTTCAATGGGCGGGGTGCGCGGCGCGATGCCCGTAGCGATAACCACTTCATCAAATTCACTGCTATTTAGGGTATCTGCATCGACGCGAGTGTTGAGCTTAACGATGACATTAAGCAATTCTAATCGACGCTTATAATACCTAAGGGTTTCATAAAACTCTTCTTTGCCGGGAATTTGTTTCGCTATATTAAATTGTCCACCCAGCTCAGATGCTGAATCAAAAATAGTGACCTTATGACCACGCTCCGCTGCTGTTGTTGCTGCAGCTAAACCTGCTGGTCCTGCGCCTACGACGGCAATACTTTTAATGGTTGGCGCGGTGTTAATCACTAATTCTGTTTCATGGCAAGCCCTAGGGTTAACCAAACAACTACTGGTTTTGCCTTCAAACACATGATCTAGGCAGGCCTGATTACACCCGATACAGGTATTGATTTCATCAGAGCGATTCTCCATGGCCTTTAATACAAAGTCAGGGTCGGCCAAAAAGGGACGGGCCATAGACACCATATCGGCGTCACCACGAGCAAGAACCTCTTCGGCCACTTCTGGTGTATTAATACGATTTGAAGTAACAACTGGGATTGACAAGGCTTTCCTAAATTTAGCCGTTACCCAAGTAAAAGCTGCGCGAGGTACTTTTGTTGCGATAGTAGGGATACGCGCTTCGTGCCAACCTATGCCAGTGTTAATGATAGTTGCGCCAGCTTTTTCAATGGCTTGGCCTAACTCAACCACTTCGTTGTAATCAGAGCCGCCTTCTACTAAGTCCAACATCGATAGACGGAAAATAATAATAAAGTCTTTGCCAACGGCTTCACGCACTCTGCGCACCACTTCAATCGGTAAACGAATACGGTTTTGATAGGAACCGCCCCACTCGTCGTCTCTGTGGTTGGTTCGGGCTGCTATGAATTGATTTAAAAAGTATCCTTCAGAACCCATGATTTCTACCCCATCGTAACCGGCTTTTTGAGCTTGTAGTGAGGTATCAATAAAATCTTGAATTTGTTTTTCAATCCCAACTGCATCTAAGGCTCTAGGTTTGAAAGGATTAATAGGTGCTTGTACCGCAGATGGCGCTACCAATGCTGGATTATAGGCATAGCGGCCAGTGTGCAAAATTTGCATACAGATTTTACTATCATATTGATGTACCGCATCGGTGATGGTCTTATGCTCTGCAATGGCTTGGTCTGTATCTAAGCGATTAGTATCTTTGTGAGTTGCCCCCTCGTCATTGGGCCCAAACCCACCAGTCACAATTAGGCCTACTCCACCCTTAGCACGTTCGGCAAAATATGCCGCCATGCGAACATGGCCATTAGGCGCCTCTTCAAGTCCAGTGTGCATTGAGCCCATCAATACGCGATTTTTGAGTTGGGTAAAGCCTAAATCTAAGGGTTTAAGTAAATTTGGGAAATTTTTTAGACCTTGCTCTAAGGCAGTATTCGCGCTCATATTGATAACATTCCTATTTTGATATTTATAACTAGACAGCGTCAAGATAAAAGCTTATGTTGACGCTGTCAAGATAGATAACATTAAATTTTTTAATAGTCACTTATGAGTCAAAACAGCCAAATAAAACCTAAACAGTCTAAAACCCGTTATCACCACGGAGACTTACGCAGTACTTTATTAAATGTAGCCAGCGATTTGTTGAAAGAAACCGGTATTGAAGGTTTGTCGTTACGAAAACTGGCTGACAAAGTAGGTGTGTCACGCACTGCGCCTTATCATCATTTTAAGGACAAAAACCAATTACTATGTGCAATAGCCGAGCAAGGTTTTGTGCGTTGGCAACAAGATTCACTGGCTATTTTTAGCCAATCAGGACTGACTCCTAAAGAAAAATATCGACAGTTTTTTCATGGCTACATTAGTTATGCCGCAGACAACCCCGAAATGTATGATCTAATGTTTGGCCGCACAATCTGGAAACAAAATAGTGCCACCAATGAGCTACGAGATGTAGCCTACCCCAGCTTTAATTCGCAAGTAGAGATGACAAAACAATGGCAAGCCCAAGGATTGATGCCAAACACCGAAGATACTTTGAGGTTATCCCAAGTTACTTGGGGCACTATGCATGGCATAGCACGGCTATTGATTGATGGGATATACGCAGATAGTAGCCATATAGATGACATGTGCAATTGTGCAGTAAACCTGTTTACTCAAAACATCACACAAAACAAGCAATAGGTTAATTAACATGCAAGCCGTCACTTTAAAGACCACAGACAAAACCCAAATTCAAGGATATTGGTTTACTCCAAACCATTCAGATAACATGTTAATCAAAGGAAAGATTGTCATCGCTTCGGCTATGGGTGTATCACAGCGCTATTATCAACCCGTTGCCAAATGGCTAACCGAGCAAGGTTTTTGTGTTTTAACCTTCGATTGCAATGGTATGGGTGAAAGCAAGGATAGGCATTTAAAGGAGTATCAATGCGATATTCTAGATTGGGTAAAGCAAGATTATTCAGCCGCACTAAAGTTCGTCATTAACCAAGACTGTGGCGCGCCTATTTATTGGTTAGGGCACAGCTTGGGTGGGCAAGTGTTTCCACTGGTGGAGAATATTCAAAAGGTTAACAAGGTAATAACTGTGTCATCTGGTACGGGTTATTGGAAACGTAATGCCCCTGCCCTGCGTAACAAGGCACCGCTTCTTTGGTACTTCCTTTTACCTCTAACCACAGCTCTATTGGGTTATTTTCCCGGAAAGAAGCTGGGGATTGTGGGCGATATGCCTAAACAGGTGATGCTGCAATGGCGACGCTGGTGTCTGCACCCCGACTACTGCGTAGGTGTAGAGTCGGAAAGCGTAAAAGAAAAATTCTTGACAATAGATATTCCCCTGGTGTCTATTACCTTTAGTGACGACGAAATGTTATCGGCCACTAACATGCAAGACTTACACGCTTTATTTGGCCATCAAAACAAAGCAATAAAAAACTATCATCCACAAGATATGGGCGAGAAGCGCATCGGGCACTTAGGTTTTTTTAGAGAAAAATTTAAAGAGAATTTATGGCCGAAGTTATTGTTAAATGAATTGAATTTCAAGAGTTAGCATTTTAATGGTCTTAGATCTAAAGATATAGGTCGTACATCTGTTTCCGTGTATTGTTTAGTGCAAACTGTCTCAATGGGTGCATCGATTTCGGTTTTAGCTGCAACTTTAGTTATTCGAATTGGCGCTACCAAGTGGTCAATTTAAATGCTAGTTGAATAGTTAGTACATCGCGTTTACTTTTATACACTCACTAACCAAAGAAGATAAATAAAATGCGCAAAGGACTTTTTAGCTGGTTAATCAACACAAAACTTTGGTGTTTAGCATTACTAACACTACCTGTTTTAGCACAGGCCGAAACCTTGATGTTGCAACAACCTGACATCAGTAAAACACAGATTGCTTTTGTGTACGCAGGGGACATTTATGTCGCTGCTCGCGACGGTAAAAATTCGCAGCGCCTGACTTCCCATCCTGCAATGGAACAAGCTCCGCACTTTTCTCCAGACGGCAAAACTATTGCGTTCACTGCCAATTATGACGGCAATAACGATGTCTATCTGATTAATGTTGAAGGAGGCCAACCGCGCCGTCTTACTTGGCATCCAAGCAGGGATACTGTTGTTGGCTGGCATCCACAAGGACAGTCAGTGGTGTTTATGTCAGCAAGAGAAATGGCCAGTGGCCGCTCAGGACATTTATACCAGATAGAGACCAAAGGTGGTTTTCCAGAAAAAGTCATGCAAGCTTTAGCATTTGAAGGCAGTTATAACCATAACGGTAAATTATTGGCTTATCGCCCCTACCGCACTGCTCACATTGGCGCCAGTGGCTGGCGTAATCACCGTGGTGGCAGCACGCCACCTATTTGGATCATGGATTTAGCCAAAAACAGTTATACCGAAATACCCCACGAGAATGCGTCTGACACTAACCCCATGTGGATAGACGAGCAGGTGTATTTTCTATCAGATCGTGACAAAACCAAAAACCTATATAGCTTTGCAAAAGGTAAGCTTAAACAAATAACGCAATTTAACGATTGGGACATCGACAGCGCTAACGTCTTTGACTCAAAGATCATATACGCCAAAGGCACAGCTTTACATATTTTGGATACTAAAAGTGCTAAAACAACAAAGCTTAGTATAGATATCAAACCTGATTTACCACAACTTCGCCCCCAATGGAAAAACGCCATGCAGGCAATGACCAATAGCCAGCTGTCTAGCACGGGTAAACGCGTTTTGATCAGTGGCCGTGGTGAAGTATTTACCGTACCAGTAAAAGATGGCAGCACGCGCAATATCACTAACTCTTCAGGGGTAAACGAGCGAGATGCCTTGTGGTCGCCCAAAGGGCAACAGATTGCTTATATTTCTGACCAAGCTAACAAACAAAAGCTAGTAATTGCTGAACAATCCGGCAAGGTTATAAGCACACATTCATTGGGTGACTATGAGGCAGATTTTTCTTTACTGCATTGGAGCGCTGATAACAAAAATATAGTCTATGCCGATTCTAATTTAGTTATGTGGGCACTCAACTCTGATTCTGGAAAACGCCAACAAATAGCCAAACAAACGAATATGCTGGGCTTTAATACTGCCGTTTCTTTTGATGGCGACTGGTTGGCTTACACCAAAAGTGGACAAAACTACTTGTGGGATCTGTATCTTTATCAATTCTCTAGCCAAAAAACCATTGGTGTCACCGATGGCCTTAGCCATAATGACTGGCCGGCTTTTAGTCGCGATGGGCAATATTTGTATTTTGCATCCTCTACCAATGCCGGACCTAGTAGTTTTGGATTAGATTTATCAACTCAGGAAAAACCGCAACGTTTTGGTTTATATGCCGCAGTGTTACAGGCAGATGGAAAATCCCCCTTGTTACCCAAAGCAGGCGACGAATCTACTCAGACAGACGCTGATGGCAAAGAAGGTAAAAAAGACCAAGACGATAGCGAGACGGCACCAGAAGTTAAGGTGGATGCAAAAGGCTTAACCAATAGAATTGTTGCCTTACCTGTACCAAAGCGCTTCTATTCTGACTTAGCTGTGGCTGATGATGGCATGCTGTACTTCCTCGAAAATACCCAGGCCGGCGCCAGCATAGAACCCAATGGCCGAGCACTGCAGTCTTCAGATTTATTGCGTTTTAACGCCGAAGATAAAAAAGTTGAGGATGTATTAGAGAATGTCGAACGTTTTACTTTGTCAGCAGACGGCAAACAAGCATTGTTAGGTTTTGCCAAAAATAAAATAAAAGTTAGCGAGGTGGCGAAAAAGTTTGAAGCAAAAGACTTAGATACTTCAGATGTGAAAGCCTTGATAGATCCTAAACAAGAATGGCTGCAAATTTTTAATGAAGCTTGGCGTAACGAACGCGACTATTTTTATGATCCCAACATTCATGGATTAGACTGGGCTGACGTTTACAAACAGTACCGTCCTCTGCTCGATCACGTGGGTAGCCGCGAAGACCTAAACTGGTTAATGGTGCAAATGATTAGTGAAATGGAAGTAGGCCACAACCGGATTTATGGCGGCGACCTTCACCAAGAAACGTTCGTGCCAGTAGGCCTGTTGGGCGCGGATATTCGGTTACAAAAAGGTCAGTATGTTGTGGATAAAATATATACTGGCGAGTCTTGGAATCCCTTTGTTGAAGCACCGCTTGCAGTACCCGGAATAGATGTGAAAGAAGGCGATCATATACTTGCAATCAATGGTGAAAAACTAACCTCTGGTATCAACTTCCATCAATTGTTTGTCAACACTGTTGGAAAACAAACCAGCTTAACCGTCAGTCGAGATGGTTCGGATAAAAACGCTAAAACTGTAGTGGTAGAGCCGATTTCTAATGAATCTACCCTTCGGAACTGGGATTGGATAGAGTCGAATCGCAAAAAAGTGGATGAATTAAGCGATGGCAAAGTTGGCTATGTGTATTTGCCCAATACTGGCTCTGGCGGATTCACCTATTTTAACCGGATGTTTTTTGCGCAAATAGACAAACGTGCCATGATCATCGACGAAAGGCGTAATGGGGGTGGCCAAGCAGCCAATTACATCACCGATGTATTAAGTCGCGAGTACCTGGCAGGTTGGCAATATCGCTCGGGTGAAATGGTATTAAACACCCCAGCTGCGGGGATCTATGGCCCTAAGGTGATGCTAATTGACCAAGATGCGGGTTCGGGTGGTGACTTTTTACCTTACAGCTTTAAACGCATGGGCTTGGGTAAACTAATAGGCAAAACCACTTGGGGCGGACTAATTGGCATTTCGGCTAACCGTTCATTAATTGACGGTGGCGGTCAAACTGTACCTCACTTTCGCTTTTTCACCCCAGATCACGAATGGCGGGTAGAAAACGAAGGTGTCGCACCAGACATCGAAGTAGAACTTGACCCTAGCTTAGTCAACAAAGGCCAAGATGCGCAGCTACAACGAGCTGTGAGTGAAGTATTAGGACAACTTAAAACCCACAAACCAGTACGTCACGACAAAGCTCCTGCCTTTCCTACTAAACTTGGTATGTAACTACCAATTGTAGTAAACCAATAAACCTGTGACAGCCCACACTAGAGCTAGTCACAGGTTCATTTTAGCCTAAACAGAACGCTGAATCTCAGTCGCAGGGTGGTCAACGAGTGGGGAAAACTTAATGGGGAATATTGGTATTTAGGCTTCATCTACTATCCTTCTTATATTCAAAACATTTCAATCACCATTTACCTCAGTTAAGAGAGTTTATTATGTCGAATGAAACCTATGTGAAAGAAGCGCCCTTAGGACAAATCCAAAGTGGCCCTGTAGAAATTATCAAACAAGTCTATGTCGATACGCCCAAGGATCTCTTTGAGTTAACTCTACCAGGCCAGATAACGCGTAGTGGCAGTGCCAGCGCATTTGCCGTTAAAGCAATAGGTCGTGTGGTTATTTATTGTGGTTCCCCCGAACTTGGGGCTTTCGTTTCAGCCCATGTTAGTGACAATGTTGGCCTCACTCGCGCTGTTTCGGCATTACTCCAAGAAATCAATCCAAATAAAGCCATGGGTTTTGCAGTACGTTTGGCTTCACGCAACAGTTCATTTGCTGATGTAGTCGCAAAAGCTGAAGCTGCTTTTGGCTCAAGTGGCTGTGGTTGCGGTGGAAACAGTGCGCAATTACCAGGCTCGGTCAGTATTGGTCTATCGGAAGGATCTGACCAAGATATGACATGGTCCAAACCAGTCCGTGCAATACTAAATACGCAACTAAGTGAAAGCGGTGAGTTTGGCCCCACTACCAAAGAATGCGGGGCAATTGCACTCGGACCGAATACCACTTTATGCACGAGTATTTGGCATGGCATCATCGACCGCTGGACCGAATGCAAAGGCCCATGTTCTTCGGGCGATTGTAGTTGCGGTACGACCGATGGCGGAACCCCAAAAGTCGGCTGCGATGGATGGGTGTCCTGTCGCTGCCAATAATAGCTTGGCTAACTTTTTAGCCAATGATTTATGCCTTAGACATCCGAATAACTACCCGCCTATTCTTAGCGCGGGTGCTTTCATTGGTGTTAGGAGAGGCATGTCGTCTCTCACCATGCCCAGTCACTTCAATACGTTCTGGCGCGACGCCCATTGCAGCAAAAAACGTTTTTATCTCAACAGCTCTGCGAATTGAAATTTGCTTATTGATTGCTCGGCCACCATAACTATCGGTATAACCATCTAATAAAACCAACTCCAAGTCTGCATCTTCTTTTAGGTAATCAGCAATCATCGCTAAACGTTTCTGTGAATACTTAGTCAGCTCGGTATTGTTAAATTGATAAGTAAGCACGGTATAGGCTATATCTTGAAAGCTATAGGGTAATAAATTGGCCACACATTCGGCAAACTGCACATAGGGAACAGCAAAATTGCTGGCGTTTAATCCCACAGCGACTTTATCATGCTGATTATACCAATCCTGATAATAAATAGTCGGCCAAAAGCCTTTTTCTAACTCAGACAACATAGTCCAAGCAGCTTGTTCGGGTAAATCACCGTTATACTGCTTACGAATGGTCATGTCAGCAATGGTACGTTGTACTTGTCCTGGCATCCAAATAGGAGGTATTGAATACACAGCTGCTACACCATATGACTTTGGTAGGCGTAACATATCCAGTTCAAATTCCATATTCAGTTGCTTTGATGCAAAACTACTGAACATCGCCTCGCCATAACCGGGTAAGTCATGACTTAAGGTACATTGTAAGCGGCTTTCATCTTTAAGTTGCCATGCCGAATTTTCAACATTAGCAGAGTATTGGCGTAATGTTGCAGACGAATTCACAGACAGGGATACTACAATAGTACCCATAAGTAGTTTTATAAGGTTTTTAAACATGGATAATAAGCTCCCCGCTTCTGTCCATTATATCGACAATGTACCACAAAGGTTTAGCAAAAATTGTAGTGCTTAACGTTTTACACTGGCTACTGAAAAAGAACCTTGCCATAATCTCCTTTCATAAAAAGTTACTAGGTTTCCATGTCAGAATCATTTGAAATAAAAAATCGTTTTAGAGGGTATTTCCCTGTAGTTGTGGATGTCGAAACGGCAGGATTTAATGCCAAGAGTGATGCACTCTTAGAAATAGCCGCTGTCACCACAAAAATGGACGAAAATGGTTTTTTCTACCCAGACAAAACCTTTCACTATCATGTTAATCCCTTTGAAGGCGCCAATTTAGAAAAAGCCGCCTTGGACTTTAATGGTATCGATCCCTATTGTGCCCTTAGAGGCGCACAAGACGAAACCGAGGTGATGAAGGATTTATGTAAAAAAATTCGTAAGGAGCAGAAAGACGCAGATTGCCAGCGCTCGGTGATCGTTGCTCATAATGCCGCTTTTGATCAAGGCTTTGTTAATGCCGCCATTGAACGTAGCCACATTAAGCGCAGCCCCTTTCATCCCTTTGTGTCTTTTGACACCACCACTTTATCTGGGCTGGCACTAGGGCAAACCGTATTAGTTAAAGCCTGTATGGCGGCAGGAATAAGTTTTGATCAAAATGAAGCCCATTCGGCCTTGTATGACACCGAAAAAACCGCAGAACTATTTTGCTATATCCTTAATAGATGGCAAAGTTTAGGTGGTTTAGAGGCCCATAATTAGCCCTTCTTAGGATAATTTACAAAATGCACATATAAAAAAACCGCCGCAGCGGTTTTTTTAATTTAGAACTAACCCGTTATAGGTTTTCCGCATTCTCTGCGAGGTAACTTGCCACGCCTTCAGGGCTATCCACCATACCTTTTGAACCTTCAGTCCAACCTGCAGGACATACTTCGCCATGTTCTTCGTGGAAGTTTAAGGCATCAACCATACGTAGCATATCGTCGATATTACGGCCAAGAGGTAAATCATTTACTACTTGATGGCGCACCACACCCGCTTCATCGATTAAGAAAGAGCCACGGAATGCCACGCCATCTTCTGGATGTTCAACATCATATGCCTGACAAATATCATGTTTAACATCAGCCACCATAGCGTATTGCACCGGGCCAATACCACCATCGTTTATAGGTGTATTGCGCCAAGCGTTATGTGTAAATTGAGAATCGATAGACACACCGATCACTTCAACACCGCGCTTTTTAAATTCTTGGTAACGTTTGTCAAAAGCGATAAGCTCAGATGGGCACACAAAGGTAAAATCTAAAGGGTAGAAAAACAATACCGCTTTTTTACCTTTAATGGCTTCGCTTAGGGTAAAACTGTCAACAATCTCACCCGTACCGAGTACGGCAGCGGCTGTAAAATCTGGGGCTGGGCGACTAACTAGAACACTCATTACATTCTCCGGTTTATTTTATTGAATAGATCACAGACTCATTATTATATCTGTGAAGCCAAGTTATATATAGCTGTATAAGTGCAGTTGCATAAAAAACAATGGTATAGCCAAAAATTAATCTAGGATGAAACGCTAAGAAGTAAGAGATTGTTTAATCCAAGCATGACATTGACGGTTAAATAATCAAACACTTGATCTTTATGTAAATAACAATTATTCTTATTTGCATAAAGATTAATGAGATATTTTATGTACGTGTGTTTATGCCATGGCATCACAGATAAAGCGATTAAACAGGCTGTCTTAGAAGACGGCGTGGGTAATATGCGCCAACTCAAACAAAAGTTGGCTGCTGGCACACAGTGTGGAAAATGTGTACAAATGGCACAAGCCATTATCGATAACACTATTATTGATGAATCTTTGTTTAAAGAGGTCTGCTAATACTGCTGACTTTTTACATTTTGGTCGCAGTTAACAGCAAAAAGCCAATCATTATGATTGGCTTTTTGCATTTCAGATTGTCTGTTTTATTCAACAAAACCTTGGTTGGCTTTAACCGTTAATGGGTGGTAACCCGCTTTAGCTTCTGCAAAGGCTTTCTGAGCCATTACTTTCCCTTCAGGGGTTTGTGATAGTGCCTTGTATAAAGGTTTAACTAATTTGTTACGACCAATAGAGGTCAAATAATCATGTAATCGGCTAAATGCAGGTTGATACCAGTTGTTAACACTGATCAATAACCAGCTATGAGCAATCTCATTATTTGGGCTACTGGTTAAGGAAAATTCTGAATCTAAATCTGCCAATTGTGCTTGAGTTAAGGTTTCAGGCATATTGTTTAAAAAATACAACCATTGATGTACCACCCACTTCTCACTGTCAATCTTGTCAGCCTGGATTTTACCCGTTAACCAATCGTTTCTGGCTTGGTCAACAACGCTAAACGCATCTGACTCAGGAACAGGTGCACCTTCTGGGACACCAGGTTCAAAAATCCATTGCTCAATTCTTTGTTTTGACAACTTGTCGCTATGTTCTTTGAGTAAGGTTTGTTCTAAGTAACTCAAAAATTGGTCTGTAGTGATGCTTTTGAAGGCAAAATTGTCAAAGTAACCCAATAAGAATTGATCAAAATTATCTCTGCCAACCTTGTGTTCTAACTCACGCAAAAATAATGCGCCTTTTTCATAAGGAATATTACTGAAAACGTCATCAGGATCACGGCCTCGTAAATCAATAGCCATAATCTGATCATTGGCCGCTAACGAATCAATATCTGCTTGTAAATCTTGGCGACCTAATACAGCTTCCATTTCAAAACGTTCGTCTCCATAAATCATCTGCATAATGCGATAGGTTAAATAAGTGGTAAAACCTTCGTTTAACCACAAGTCGCGCCAAGTAGCATTGGTAACTGTATTGCCTGACCAAGAATGGGCTAACTCATGGGCAATCAGCGCCACTAAACTTTTATCTCCGGCGATCACTGTAGGGGTAATAAAGGATAATCGTGGATTTTCCATGCCACCAAACGGGAAAGATGGCGGTAAAATTAATAAATCGTATCGATCCCAACTATAGGGGCCAAACGCTTTTTCTGTGGCAATAAGCATAGACTCAGTATCAGAAAATTCTGCGGCCGCCGCATCTAAAATACCTTGTTCAGAATAGACACCAGTGCGCTCACCCATGGCTTTAAAGTGTAAATCTCCTACCGCTAAAGCAATCAAATAGGCAGGAATGGGTTGTGGCATTGAAAATTCATAAACCCCGTCTCGTTCTGTATCAGGATCGTTAGACGCACTCATCACTGCTAATAATTCTTTTGGGGTGCGAATAGTCGCCTTGTAAGTCACTCTGACTTGAGGCGAGTCTTGTAGCGGTATAAAACTACGAGCATGAATGGCTTGTGCTTGAGTAAACAAAAACGGGTGTTGTTTGCCCGCGGTTTGTTCGGGCGTTAGCCACTGCACACCTGATGCTTCAGGTGATGTCTGGTAGCTAATTTCAACCTTGTTTACATTATTAGGGATCTCAATAGTTAAGGCCGCGCCTAAAAATGAATCGGTGTCTGCCAGCTCAAAATCAAGGGCCTTACCCTTAGCCTTAACACTTTCAATGGTTAAATCACGGGTGTCTAAAATCAACTGTGTGGCTGTGGCATCAACCCGTTCAAATTCTAACAAAGCCGTGCCTTTTAGCACTTTTTCCGCAAAATCTACGGTCAAATCCAAATTTAAATGAGTGACTCTAACTGCTTCAGGATTAGCAAAGGAATGGTAGTCTTTGTCGACTTGCATGGTATTTTTTAAGGTGTCATTAGAAGCTGACGACTGCGTAACTAGGGGTGTTGCTGTTGTGCTAGAGGTACTGTTTTCAGTACAGCCCGACAACATGCTTAAAGCCAATAAGGCTAAAACAATAGATTTAATATTCATGGTGTTACCTGTAAAAAAAGATTCTAAATTTAGGACTGTTGGGAAATAGTAGATTCTGAAGCAGTAGTTGTTGAGTTATTTGAAATGTGAGAAGACTTAGCGGAAGCGCTAAAAATAGCGGCAACAATAAGCAAGATAACCGTGACTATTACACCGGTTAAACCAAAGCCTTTATCTGAACGATTCATGAGCGTCTCTTATTATTTTTAGTTTTATTAATCACATGTTGATTTAGATTAAAACATGCAGAAGTCAAAGTCCTTGTCAACATGAAAGCTGATAATAGGCACTAGTTTACTGATATACAAGGAATTTATTGTTTATTTCAAAATAAACAAGGATTTAGACAACTGGATTTGCCAGTTTTCCAGTCATCTATAAAAATTAACTTCAATAAATACCGCTTATAACAGCCTTATTACATCAAGCCCTTAGCCAAGATACACTCTCGCGTTTCTAAACATCCTCATCCAAGCGCCATCTTCCTGCCAATCATCTGGATACCAAGAATTGGCAACGCTTCTAAATACTCTTTCAGGGTGAGGCATCATTATCGTAGCCCTACCGTCTTTACTGGTAAGACCCGCAATACCTAGGGGAGAACCATTTGGGTTAGCTGGATAGCGCTGCGTGACATCTCCGTAGTTATCCACATATTGCAGCGCAATTGTCGCACTATTTAGTGCCTCAGTCGCGCCACTTTCCTTGGAAAACTCCGCCCTGCCTTCGCCATGAGACACGGCAATAGGCATTCTCGATCCTTGCATGCCATCAAAAAATATCGATTTGGATGACTTCACTTCTAACAAGGCAACCCGTGCTTCAAATCGCTCTGACTGATTGGTTACAAAGTGTGGCCATAGTTCTGCACCGGGTATCAATGATTTTAAATTTGAGAGCATTTGACAACCATTGCACACCCCAAGTGAAAAAGAATCTTGGCGAGCAAAAAACGCCGCAAACTGATCTCTTGCATGGTTATTAAACAAGATAGACTTTGCCCAACCTTCTCCGGCGCCTAATACATCACCGTAAGAAAATCCACCACAGGCCACTAACCCTTTGAAGCTATCTAGGGAATATTTGCCCGACAGTACATCACTCATATGCACGTCTATTGCGCTAAAGCCGGCGCGATCAAATGCCGCCGCCATTTCAACGTGAGAATTAACACCTTGCTCACGCAATATGGCAATACGCGGTGCCACACCTTTAAGAATATAAGGTGCAGCCACATCTGCGGTTACATCAAAACTTAACTTGGCATGTAAACCTGGATCTTCACTATCAGCCTTAGCCGCATACTCTTGCTCGGCACAACTCGGGTTATCCCTAAGTTTTTGCATCTTCAAGGTGGTTTGCGCCCAAGTTTGACGATAGGCCACGCGACTATTTTCAAGCGCCACTTGTCCATTTTGTTTGAAAACAATCTGATCGGTGTTATTCAAGCGTCCAATACTATGCACTAGGTGCTGAATATTATGCTGGGCAAAAACCTTTAGAACTTGCTCTTTGTCTGCTGCTGTAACTTGCACCACAGCCCCTAATTCTTCGCTAAATAATAGCTCAATGGCTTGTCCACTAAGGGCATCTAACTGAATATCCACACCGGTTTTACCGGCAAAGGCCATTTCCACAATAGTGGTAAATAAACCACCATCTGATCTGTCGTGATAGGCCAACAGGCGTTTTTCATTAACCAATTGTTGGGTGGCTAAAAAGAAGGCCTTAAGTAATTCGGGGGAGTCTACATCAGGCGCTTCGTTGCCTAACTGCTGATACACCTGCGCTAAGCAAGACGCCCCAAGCCGATTTTGGCCTTGGCCTAAATCAATCAGTAACAACTCTGTATCAGCTATTTTAGTGTTTAATTCTGGGGTTAAAGTTTTGCGAATATCCTGTACCGCACCAAAAGCGGTGATCACCAGAGAAAGGGGCGAAGTCACCGATTTATCGCCTTGTTCATCCTGCCAAGTGGTTTTCATAGACATAGAGTCTTTACCCACTGGAATAGTAATATCCAATGCTGGGCATAACTCTTCACCTACAGCTTTTACCGCTTCGTACAAGCCAGCGTCTTCACCAGGATGACCCGCTGCTGCCATCCAGTTGGCTGAAAGGTTAATACGTTTCAAATCACCAATATCAGCTGCAGCTAAATTGGTTAAGGCCTCACCTACTGCCATACGCGCAGAAGCAGCATAACTAATTAACGCTATGGGTGTGCGTTCCCCCATTGACATCGCTTCGCCTTGGTAACTATCAAACGCACTGGCTGTCACTGCAACATCGGCTACGGGTACTTGCCAAGGTCCCACCATTTGATCTCGTGCTACTAAACCTGTTACCGAGCGATCACCTATGGAAATTAAAAAGGTTTTTTCAGCCACTGCAGGCAAGTTTAAAACGCGTTGTGCCGCTTCCGATAGCGCCATAACACTGGTATCTAGGGGTGATGTGTTTAGTGTCTTGGATTCCACATCACGGTGCATTTTGGGTGTTTTTCCAAGCAATACATCCAGTGGCATATCGATAGGTTTATTATCGAAATGTTGGTCGCTAAGGGTCAGGTGCTCTTCTTCGGTGGCTTCACCTACTACGGCAAAGGGCGCTCTCTCTCGGCGGCAAATTTCAGCAAAAATATCGATATTTTCAGGGGCTACCGACATCACATAACGCTCTTGAGATTCATTACACCATACTTCAAGTGGTGTCATGCCGCGCTCATCGTTGGGCACATTGCGTAGCTCAAAATCACCACCACGCCCACCATCACTCACTAGCTCTGGAAAAGCGTTTGATAAGCCACCAGCCCCTACATCATGAATGAATTGAATAGGGTTGTGGTCGCCCATTTGCCAACATTTATCTATAACTTCTTGGCAACGTCTTTCCATTTCTGGATTACCACGTTGTACCGATGCAAAATCTAAATCTTCACTGGATTGGCCTGACGCCATTGATGAAGCTGCGCCGCCGCCCAATCCAATATTCATAGCAGGTCCACCTAAGGCAACTAACTTAGCGCCTACAGTGATTTCACCTTTTTGAATGTGGGATTTGCGAATATTCCCCAATCCCCCTGCCAACATGATGGGTTTGTGATATCCCCTGACTTCTTCGCCATTAAAACTAGTGACTTTTTGTTCGTAAGTGCGGAAATACCCCAAGATGCTGGGTCGACCAAATTCGTTATTAAAGGCTGCGCCACCAAGGGGCCCATCCATCATAATATCAAAGGCACTAACAATACGTGCAGGCTTGCCAAAGTCGGTTTCCCAAGGTTGTTCGAAACCAGGTATACGCAAATTAGACACCGAAAACCCAACTAATCCCGCTTTAGGTTTTGAACCTCTTCCAGTCGCGCCTTCATCTCGAATTTCACCACCCGAGCCCGTGGCCGCACCTGAAAACGGCGCAATAGCAGTAGGATGATTATGGGTTTCTACTTTCATCAAAATATCGATATCTTCATGATGATAGCGGTATTCGTTGCCATGAGTATCGGGGAAAAAACGCCCAGCAAAACTGCCTTCCATCACAGCAGCGTTATCTTTGTAAGCTGAATGCACGTTTTCACCGCATTGCTCATAGGTGTTTTTAATCATTTTAAACAATGACTTAGGCTGAGGTTGCCCGTCTATCGTCCAGTCGGCATTGAATATTTTATGGCGACAATGTTCAGAGTTCGCCTGTGCAAACATATACAATTCAATATCATTGGGGTTGCGGCCGAGTTGGGTAAAATTATCAAACAAATAATCCACTTCATCCTCTGCTAAGGCTAAACCTAGCCGTATGTTGGCTTGTTGTAGCGCAACTTTACCCTGCTCCAATATATCCACTGTTGTTAGAGGTGACGGTTCACTTTGTACAAATAACGCCTCAACAGCATGAAAATCCCTCATCACCACTTCTGTCATTCTGTCATGCAGTAAAGCACAGACTGCATCTAGCTGGGCGCTAGTTAGCTTATCTGCATCAAGGTAATAGGCCACCCCTCTCTCTATGCGTTGAATTTTATGTAAACCGCAGTTGTGGCCAATATCTGTAGCTTTTGATGACCAAGGTGAAATAGTACCCGGCCTAGGTGTCACCAAAAGCAAACAACCTTCAGGCTTGTGCTCCTGAATTTTGGGACCATAAGTAAGCAACTTGCCTAATATGAGATTTTCTTGCTCGGTTAATGTTTCTGAAACCGTCACAAAATGCGCATATTCGGCATAAATCGAAGTGACAGGTAAACCCTGTTCAGCGAATTGAGCAAGACATTTTTCAACACGAAAATCGGATAACGCAGGTGTACCGCGAAGCACTAACATAAAGCTATCACCTTATAGCGGAATTCACATATTATTTAACTCTAACTAAACACATGTAAATCGATGAATGAGGAATTTGAAGGCGTAAATTATAGGATAATTTAACTAGCTTTATAAGCATCAGTTTACTTAAAATCTAGTTTTATCCGTTTTATTTCATCACTTTAGACCTCAAAGCACATGACCAATCGGTCTACTTTGTTAGTGCTGAGAGTAAACAAAGCACTGGATGAAACTCAATAATTTGTACACAATAGGATTTCCTTAAAAAAATGACCCAAAACACGAGGGCATAGTTATTCATTTACGGCGTAGTCTCATTATATTTCTTGTACTGGTAATTGGTGGCTGTAATGACATCAAACAATCTTCCAGCTTGGGAGAAATTTTAGATGCAGGTGTATTAAAAGTAGGTACAACCTATGGGCTTACGACCTATTATAATGGCGCCACAGGACCAGTAGGGTTTGAATATGAACTGGCGGAAGGTTTTGCCGACTACCTTGGCGTTAAACTCGAAGTATTTCCATACTACAATTTAGACGATTTATTCCCGCAATTAACAAATGCTCATCTCGATATGATTGCCGCCGGCATAAGCGTCAGCCCTGAACGCTTTCAAAAGTACAAATTTGGCCCTGGATATCAGCGCGTCAGTGAAAAACTGGTATTTAAGCAAGGTAATAAATGGCCTAGAAAAATTGCGGACCTGCAGGGCGAGTTAGTTATTGCAGCTGGCAGTAGCCACCATGAATCACTCCTTAGACTGAAGCAGCAAGACGAACAACTGAGCTGGCAGGAAACAGATGACAGTGATATGGAAGAGCTGTTGGAAATGGTACTAAATGAAGAACTAGACTACACCATTGCCGATTCCAATATTTTGGCCTTAATGCGTCGCCGTTATCCCGAACTATCGATAGGTTTTTCCATTAGCCCAGAGCAAAATATTGCCTGGGCAGTCAATAAAGATAGAGACGACTCATTGTTAGCAGCACTTATTGAATATTTTGGGATCATCCAAAATAACGGTACTTTAGCTGCACTTGAAGATAAATATTTTGGGCACGTTAGGCAGTTTAATTACGTTGATACTAGAGAGTTTATTAAATCCTCGAAACAGGTTTTACCTAAATTTAAACCCTGGTTTATGCAGTATTCAGGGGATCTCGACTGGCGTTTATTAGCTGCCATGAGTTATCAAGAAAGTCATTGGGAACCAGAAGCGACTTCCGTTACCGGGGTGCGCGGCATGATGATGCTAACCATGGCAACGGCTAAGGAATTGGGTATAGTTTCTCGGCTTGATCCTGAGCAAAGCATAAAAGGTGGGGCCCAATATCTCACTGGGTTACTTAAACGCATTCCAGATCGTATTACCTACCCTGATCGCTTATGGTTTGCACTCGCCTCATATAACGTGGGAATGGGGCATTTAGAAGATGCTAGAGTTTTAACTGACAGGCAAGGTGCCAACCCCGATATGTGGGTAGATGTTAAAATAAGGCTACTTCAATTAAGACAGAAAAAATATTACAAAACCGTTAGGTATGGTTATGCTCGTGGTAATGAAGCAGTGGCCTATGTGGATAACATCAGGCGATATTACGACACTCTTGTGTGGTTAGATGAGCAACAACCTCATATGCTAGAGCCAGACGTTGCCCCAGATGAACCTCCTGCGCCAGTGGCACCAGACACAGAACTAACAGACTGAAGCATCAGTTACCCCCTAACAATTAATGTCCGCGACTACTAATAGTTGATATTGCAACTTACTGGTTGATCCTTTGAAATCTGCGAAATAGATACCCATTGTCATAAAATTTTAACAAAGTTCACTTATATAGGATGCTATAAATTGAACTTTAGCCAGTTAAGTTAAGTCTACCTAAAACATTTCAAGGGGGAAAAATGAAGAAACGAACCGATACCGTCAATAGAAGCCGATTAAGCAGCAATAATAGAAGACGCCAAATGTTAAAGCGTGTGCATCAGAAAGTAATTTCTCGTCGCCAGAATTTTCAAGTATTAGAGGTAAATGAAGAATTAGCGCAAGCTTGTTAATCAAAACTATTGCACTTTATTCTTAGACAATTTTTTTTGTGCTCTGCGAAGTTTAAAGAATGCAGATAGTTTTTCGCCACACTGCTCTGCCAATACCCCAGCTGTTACTGCAATATTATGATTCATTCTAGGGTCACCGAGTAAATCAAATAAACTTCCCACTGCACCCGTTTTAGGATCTGAGGCCCCAAACACCAAACGATGAATACGGCCATGGATCAATAATCCAGCGCACATAGAGCATGGCTCCAAAGTGACATATAAGGTGCAATCAACTAAACGATAATTTTGTTGCTTTCTGCCTGCTTCTCTCATTGCCATCATCTCTGCATGGGCAGAAGGATCATGTAAGCTGATGGATTGGTTCCAACCTTCGCCTATTATCTGATTATCTTTAACCAAAACAGCACCAACAGGCACTTCATTCTGTTGTTGCGCATTATTTGCCAATTGTAAAGCATGGCGCATCCAATATTCGTCTTGTTCAGTATTCACTGGTTATATTTCTCTATTTTTGGCTAGTTACATTACCTAATTAGCCATTTTCACTAAAATGTTAGACATCACTTCTTAACAAACCATTTAACTATATGATTAATATAGATTTTTACTTGTGGCCAATTATTTGCTTTGTTCTTGGCATAAGCATAAACTTTTTATAATTCGTATCAAGGTATAGGAGAAAAATCATGAATTTAACTGCCATCGCCATAGTTGCACTTGTATGTTGGGCAATAGTCGAATTGGTTAATGGGCCTAAAGGTAAAAAGAAGGAGCAGAAAAATACCGAACAAGTCAATACAATTAATGATTTAGAGCGTGAAGTTGCGGCATTGCGCGATCGTATCGAAACATTAGAAAAAATAGTTACCGATGAAAAATATGATCTTAATCGCCAATTTAATGACTTAGAAAAAGATAAGGTCGCTTAATTTCTGCTGACAGTCAGAAATTCTAAATAAGAGTAAGAAACGCTACTACAGGCGTTTCTTACTCTGAGTGTCAGGTTAGTCATTAATGAGAGTGTGAATTACTTAAATAGTAGAAAATTACTAAGTCAAAGTCAGAACCCACACCATTTGTATCACCACTTTCAGGGGGCTTATTTTGAGAATATGCACCTGCTTTAAAACAGTTCCATTCTTCTATTAGATCGTAGCCACTATTTTCAGCTTGCATATCTACAAATTGATAACATAGACGTTATTTTCGGTTAGCAAATTGGAGATTACCAAAAATAGTAAAGCTTCAGTATAGGTCATACACATTTTCTAAAATAGTACAAAATCCATAACCAAATCCCCCCTAATTATCTATAGCTTAGAAGTTCGGTAAGGAAAACAAGTTTTGTTCTACAACTACTCCCATTGCACACTATTGATATTTTACTGAAAATTCGAACTTTTCGCATACATCCTCTATAAATAGAGAATATATGCTGTTAAAAGCATAAAAGTGGAAGAATTAGACTCAACATCCACAAAACAGTCGACTGAATAATAAAACGTCAATGTCACCTAATGTATCCGACAGGCATGCGTAATCAATATCGGCAACATAACGGTTACCGCCACTGGTAATACCAATTTGCAATTAAACTGACTCATTGGATATTACCAATTGATTGATATCTTATCTATTATTCCGTATATTGAAACGTAACAATTTTACAACATTGGTATAACATCAATATGGCAAGCGATCCGCAATCATATGATCACTCAAAAAACATCGGAGAACTCGATATGTCGTTGATATCAGATAAGAACACAAACTTAATCAATCAAAAAAAGCGATTTATGCTTAAACCTGTCGCAAAATGGGTAAAAGCCGCAGCTTTCGCTTCTGTAACCGGTTCTTTTGCATTTTCGGCCACTGCACAAGAAACTCAAACAGCAAATGAGAACCAAGCAGATCAAGATCTTGAAGTTATTGAAATCCTTGGAACTCGCAAAACCATTCAAAATCAAATTGCGATAAAACGCGAGTCTACATCTGTAGTTGACGGATTATCTGCTGATGATATTGGTGATTTACCTGCCCTTTCAATCGGTGAAGCCTTAGAGTCAATTACTGGGGCCGCATCTCACCGTGAAAACGGTGGCGCGACTGAAATTACTATTCGTGGTCTTGGTCCTTTCTTAAGTGCAACCCACATTAACGGCCGTGAAGCCACAAATGGTAGTGGCGACCGTTCAGTTAACTTTTCTCAGTTTCCGTCAGAACTTATGAAAAAGGTGGCTATTTATAAAACTCAAGACGCTTCAATGATTGAAGGTGGTGTTGCTGGTTTAATCACCCTAGAAACACTTAAACCTTTAGATCACGGTAAACAAAGCTTTCAAGGTGAAGTTAAACTTAATTATAACCCTGACCAAGCAAATGTTGAAAACTCACTTCAAGGCGACTTAGGCTACCGTGGTACGCTAAGTTTTGTTGATCAGTTCGAATTCGAAAATGGCTCGGCATTAGGAGTGACGGTCGGTTGGCAACGTCAAGATATCAGCCAGCCAGAAGCTGAGTATCGAAGCTCTAGTCCTTCAGGCTCGTCTTTGTGGGCTTGTTTGAATGACCCAAGCAATATGAATGAAGGTTTTTTTAGAAGTTCAGCGGGTGACTGTGAAGACCAGGTGAACGGTAGCAATAATCAAGGCTATCAGACTGATATCAATCCAACCACAGGTCGCGCGGAAGACGCGGGTAAGCAATACGCGTGGACTGGTTCAAGCCGTAGTTTCCGTCAAAATGAAACCTCTGATGAAAGAGACGCACTATTTTTAGGATTACAATTTCAACCATCTGATGCTTGGGACATAAATTTCGACGCTCAAGTCTCTGATCGTACTCAAGCTGAAGCACGACATGATTTAATTTTCTTACAAAAGCGCGTTACCCCTGGTATTACAGGTGAGAATCTAATTACCAACAGTGTTGGTGGTATTTTACATTGGGAAGGTCAAGATCGTATCGAATCTGCAGGCGAGCAGTTTTCTCGAGAGGAAAACTATCGTGGCTATGGTTTAAACGTAGAACATCATGTAAATGATAAATTAACCATTAATGCAGACGTTTCTTATTCTCAAACCAAACGTGAAGAGCTACAAATATCAAACCGAGGTCGCACTTCAAGTCGTCCATTCTTTTCTTGGGATATGGGTGAGCATATTCCTAACTTTACCGTCACTGATTTTGACGTAACCGATATTTCTAATTTTACCTCTGACTTACGAACACGTCTCGATCGTGAAAACGTTCGCGAAAATGAAGTGACTTCAGCGCGTGTTGACTTTGATTACGCGTTAGATAGCGATGTGTTTACTAGCATCCAAGGTGGGGTGCGAGTTTCTGAATTGACTTTTGTTCAATATGGTGGTGGTAACGGCAACGGCACACGAACTCAAATCGAATTAGACGAAACCGTAACCAATGCAAACAACGTATTTCAGGATTGTCAAATTAACTTTCCTGAGTCTGATTTCTTATCTGGAATGTCTGACGGCGACCTAGTTACGCAAATCGACAGTTCTGGAAATGTCGTGTCTAGTGGCACAGGTTCTTCATGGGCTACCTATGACAACGTTTGTTTCTCTCAAGCATTGGCAGCTTCTGCAGGCATAGAGTTTGCGTATCCAGAAGTTGAATACCAAAACCAAGGAACCATTGACGTTACGGAAGAAACAATATCTGCATACATAATGGCTAACTACAACACCGAAATGATGGGTAAATACATTCGCGGTAACTTTGGTTTGCGAGTAGTCAATACCGATGTGACTTCAATAGGCTTTAGGCAAGGTTACGTGTTTAGCCAAGATCCATTAACTGATTTGTGGAGCTCTGCTGAGGCAGGATCTATTCAGCGCACTGTTGCTGGAAGTGATTACACCGAGGTATTACCTAGTTTTAATTTAGTCATAGATTACAGCGATGATGTTCTTCTAAGAGGCGGAATTTATCGAGGTATGTCTCGCGTAGATCCCGCTGACCTTAGTTTCGATCGCTCAATCCAAACCGACGATGAAGCTGAAGCGGCGACGCGTGAAGAATTGTTAACTGGGGTTGACGGCTCTGGTAACCCTAGTACTCAACCTCTGATGTCTTGGAACTTCGATGTAGCGGCTGAGTGGTACCCTAATGAAGATTCAATCTTTGCATTTGGCGTGTACTACAAACAATTCAATGGTGGTTTCCAACAACAAACCGTATTAGAAGACTTCACAATTGATGGTGTTAGTGTTTCATTGCCAATTACTAATTCAGTTACCACTGATGAAAGCAGCGACCTTTTTGGAATAGAAGCGTCTTTGGCTTATCGTTGGGATAGCGGAGTGGGTGTAAAGTTAGGCTATAACTACGCTGACACGGACTACGAATTTGAAGATAGCCTTTACGGCGATACCTTCAACACTGGCCTTGATGGTGTAACCACGCAACTTACTGAAGGTATTGTTGCACCAGGTGGCGTACCAGGCTTCTCTGAGCATGTTTTCAGTGGTCAGGTTTATTACCAAGTGGGTGACTTTGATACTGCACTTATCTACAAATATCGAAGCGAATATTTTCAGCCATACACAAGTAACGGTACAAGACTACGTTATGTTGATGAGGCAGCGGTTTGGGAAGCTCGCGCTACCTACAAAATCAACAAGCAAATTCGTATAAAAGTTTCAGCTATTAACCTGTTCAGTGAGCCTAAGTCTCAAGACTACTTCGTTATAGGCAATACAGGTGAAGTGAATGACTACGGCCCTCGTTTATTCGCAGGTATTAGCTTCAAGTATTAATCGAGCATAATGCCTAGTTTGAAAATATATACATTTACCTAATTTGTTCGGTAACTAGGCAATATTTTAGAAGAAAAATTTTCAGGAGTAGAAAGCATGTTTAAGAAAACACTTATACCCTTAGTTATCACGACAGCCTTAGTAGGTTGTGGCAGTGATAACGCCGAGTTGGAAGGCAATAGCCGCGGGAGTATCCAAATTACCGGTAGTAATTTTGTTGCCGGTGCAAGCCTCTCGGCATCTGTATCTGACTCAGACGGAATTCAAAGCGGCACCCTTAGTTATGCTTGGTCAACAGGCGTAACTGGCAATACCTACACCATAACCGAAGCTGACGAAGGCTCAGTAATCTCGGTTTCTGCTGTATATACTGACGAAGCTGGTTTCACTGAAGGAGTGGGTGCATCAACAACTGTTATAAACCCAACTTTAAATGTGACGGCTATGGTTGTGAAAGGGCCGGTAAGTGGCGCAAGCTGTGACATATTCGCAGTAAATAGCGGTACTGCGGCAGCTTCTTCACAAGCTAATGGTATGTCTTCAGACTCAGGCACGGTTACCTTTAGCGATGTTCATTTTGAAGGCCCTGGTCTTGTTTCCTGTACTGGTGGTACTTACATCGATGAATCTACAGGCGATACGTTAGAAGCGCCTATGCTAAGAGCTTTAGTCAATGTGGTTGAAGGTGACGAGACAACACCTGCGCCATCTTATGTGGTTTCACCTTTGACCGAAATGGCAATACAAGCTGCAGGCGCTGATTTAAATGGTGTGGCTGATGCAACAAACGCGATCAATGCTCGATTTGGGATCCGTTTTGATACCACAGAAGTAGTACCTACAGCTGTAGGTGTTAGTGCTCTTGGAGCAGAAGGTGCTGAAGATGCAGACAGATATGGCTCTGTGTTAGCGCTGTTATCGCAGCTAGATGCTGACGATAATGACAACAATATGTCTGCAGTCTTAACCAATCTTGTCACTAGTTTTGTTGACGGGTCTTTTTCTGAAGCTTCTTTAACTGCATTTGAAATGGCACAAACCAACTTGCAAACCACTTCCAATGTAGCTGCAGATGTCGATCAGGCCTTACTTAACATTATTGGCTCGTCCATTGGCTATAACGATGACCCCGTTACTGCCATTATAGAAGGCGTGTTAAGCGCTACAGTGCAAAACATAGCTTCGG
The DNA here is from genome assembly GCF_937123705.1 of uncultured Paraglaciecola sp. Lineage (GTDB taxonomy): Bacteria > Pseudomonadota > Gammaproteobacteria > Enterobacterales > Alteromonadaceae > Paraglaciecola. Next base: position 46,772 of record NZ_CAKZKO010000047.1, read on the forward strand.
AGCCTGTAACAGCTTCTGTTTCTGTTACTGATCCAAACTTTGAAGAAGATGCCATAGTGGCGCAATCGGACATTGTACTTACTTACGGCACTTTTAGTATTGGCGCAGACGGTGGTTGGTCTTATACAGTTGATGTTACCAATGAATCTGTTGCTGATCTTGTTGTAGGTGAATCTGTTAACGATACAATCACCATCGCTTCTATCGATGGCACCACGGCCGAAATAAAAGTCCGAGTAGCAGCTTTGACCCAAGTGGTAAAAATTTCTGACATCGGTAATGATACCGGTGAAATTAGACTCGGCGTCGACAATCTGCGTCAAGGTAAACTTAGCGCTTCTTTTTCTAAAGAGGTCGCATTGGGTAGCGATGGCAATAATAAGGATGCCTATATTACACTTTACGGCTCTTCTGGAAGCTCTGCCGAATCACTAATAGATTTACGTATTCAAGGAAGTCAAACTGACAGTGAAGGAAACGCCATTGATCCTAGATTCCTTGTTAGAAATACCGACAGTGACGCCTATCCCGGCGACACAATTACTTCTCCATTTATTGAAAACCAGTTCTATATGGTAGAAATTACATGGGATATGGACGCAGCTGAACAACTTACAGTTGCCATCAACGGAGAAGTTATCGGTGGAGGCTCTTTCTCAACAGCGGCGGTTGTCGACTCTGACTTCACCGATCTAGCTCAATGGTTTGCAGACGGTGTAAGAGTTATCCAATTTAGGTTTGGAGATAACGACAGAACCATCCCATTTGGCTCTTTCTATGTTGATAACATCGAAGTGTTTTCTGATACAACAGGGACTGTCAGTGTATTTGAAGATAATTTTGAAAGTTATGACGTCGGCGAGACCTTAGATGGTGACAGCAGCCTTTACGGTTTAGCTATCTATTCTGAAGTCGCAGTATTTGATGCTGGCGATGGCACTTCTGAGCCTACACCTGCGGCTTTCTTTGGTCTAACCGCCGCCGTTGCAAGTGATACTACCGAAGCGCTGACGGGTAAAGTAAGTGTTATCGACCCTGATGAAGGTGAAGCCTTTATCGTTGAGTCTATGCTCACAGGCACATTTGGTGCACTCTCGATGCTAGAAGACGGCTCGTTTAGTTACGCACTAGACTCAACCAATCCAACCATAGCTGCATTAGTAGTAGGTGAGCGCGAGACTGATACCTTCACTATTGAATCGATTGATGGCACTACGGCCGAATTAGTCATTACCATAACGGGCAGTATTGTGGTTAATACTGGCGCTAATAACGTTGCTGTTATCATTGACACCAATGATGGCGACACAGGTGAGCTTCGTTATGCTCTTGGAAGTAATGGACCTCTTGCTCAGGGTAAAATTGAGGTGTCTGTTAAACGTCTAGATGATGACTTAGGTAATGGTGATGCCTTTATTACTCTGTTTAATTCTAACACTAACAACAACGGCGCCATTTTAGATCTTCGCATTAAAGATGATAGTTTTGGTGTACGTAGTCCAGGTAGTGTCGATACGTCAGCGGCCACAGTGATGCTTGACCAATTCATGAAAGTTGTGATCACTTGGGAATACCCAGCAGGTAACTTAGAAGTTAATCCACTGGTTACCGTTGAGATTGATGGCGTCAGGTATACAGCAGAAGGCTTTACACCAGACAACGAGTCTTTTGGTGGTGTGACACACGTTGCCTTTAGGTTTGGCGATAACAGCGGCGTCAGAGAAGCAACGGGCAAATTCACAATTGATGACTTAGTTATTTACTCAGATGTAGCTGGAACAACTGAAGCATTTAACGATGACTTTGAGACTTATGCCGAAGGTGATTCATTAGATACAGATAATGCTGCTTCTCCCTACAACTCAAGTACCTCTGAAGCAACGGTTGAGACTATCGGCGAAATAGGAGGCCCAGGAACTGAAGGCAACAAACTCGCAGAAATACGCGATACTGACGCATCAGATACTGGAGAACTTCGATACGCTTTAGGTGACGGTGTTCCTTTAGCACAAGGTCGATTTACCGTAGCAATCAAACGTTTAGACGACGATCTTGGTAATGGTGATGCCTTTATTACATTATTTAATTCTGATACCAACAATAATGGCGCTATTTTAGACCTACGCATTAAAGACGATAGTTTTGGTGTGCGCAGTCCAGGTAGTGTCGATACATCAGCGGCCATTGTTATGCTTGATCAATTCATGAATGTAGTCATTACTTGGGAATACCCAGATGGCAACTTAGAAGTTAATCCACTGGTTACCGTTGAAATTGATGGCGTTAGGTTTACAGCCGAAGGCTTTACACCTGACAACGAATCCTTTGGTGGCGTGACGCATATCTCAGTTAGATTTGGCGATAATGGCGGAACCAGAGAGGCAACAGGTGTGGTATCAGTAGACAACTTTACTATCTACTCCGATACTGCGGGAACAACCGAAGTCTTCTTTGATAACTTTGAAGCTTATTCTGAAGGCGATTCCCTAGATAATGATAACGCTGTATCCCCTTACAACTCATCAACATCTGAAGCGATCGTAGGTATTGAATAATACCTTTAGGCATTCTCTGTGTGTAGATAGACAAACATAGAAAATGCATTTTTGTATGATTTACTAGCGTGTAAAATCATCTAGCAAACATACATCAATAGCATTAAATTAAAAAAGCCCTACTTGGTGAAAACTAGTGGGGCTTTCCAGTTTTTAAATTCAAGCTTTTGATTCGCAGATAATTAGAAAAGTTTTGTTTTTCAAAAAAGCGGGTAAGTTGTTCATTTAACTGAGGTAAATATATTCCACATGGTTTTACAGTAATCGCTTAACAAGTCAAAGTATAATCGCTACTACGAGGCTGGACGCACTGACGCGCTTCAGTTTGAGGCCTTAATGATAGCTTTAGGTGAGTTAGTCTTTTTCTAGACTCAGCTTTTACCTATTTCCCGAAAGCTCATAAACAAATAATAGCGTTAGTATTTGTACCCTTCATGAGTGTTGTCTAAATGGTAAAAGGTCGCTTGCACAAAATCTTTGAGATTACCGCTATTGTTTTGATTATAAACCCCTGCTTTAAAATACATGAACTGGTTATTTTTCCCATAACCGCTGTCTTTCATATCCACTGTTTTAGTGATATTCGGCTTGCCTTGGCGAATTAATGTAACGTACAAATTCTCTTCAACAACGGTGATTTTATAACTGAATTTTTCATTTAATGCGATTCCGTCCTCAGGATCAGTTAGCTTATGTGAGCGAGTCCCAACCATATTTACCCAAATATCATCGCCGTGATTAATTTCATGGGCAAAATAGATAGCGCCTTTCGAATTGTTTGGTAGTTTTCGGTAGTAGAGTCGGATTGGTTCATCATCGGTTGCATGGATTTGACCAATAATCACGCGCCCAACCTTCTTCTCATCACCAGTTTTAGAAACGCGGTTAACAGCTAATGTTGCTTCTAAACTTCCACCAACCGCCGCTGCTTTTTTGCGAGTTGACCCATGCACTGAGCCAAAAACCCAATTATTTTTGGTCGCCCCGCGGATCTTGACTCGACTGTTACCTCGACGCAGCATTTCTCTAAGCTCGGTTCGAGCATACTTAGTATTCTTTGACGTTTTGGCCCCTACATTTGGGCAGGCAAACACCATTCCGCCGTCTTGCGCGGTATAAAATAGAGGCTTTAATTCAAACCCTTTACTGAGTGGCTTTTCGTATATAGTGTCCGCTTTTAAATCTTCGTTTAAATCGGTAGGTAAGGTGAGTGACCAATCAAGCAAATCAAAATTTTCACTGGGCTTTTTAGATGGATCTAATGTTAACTCGCCACCTAATAACACACCATCTGGTAACACTTCGTGTGATTTTGGTATAGCTAAACTAAAAGTTGAAAATAATATAAAAATACTACCAAGTACAATACTCAAACAACGGGTTGAAAACTTATAAAAAATGCGTTGCTTAGTCATTTAATTCTTCCCCAGTTACTATTTCTAATAGCTGCAATTTTAGTTATTCGCTTTGTCTAAATTTTTATTTAAAACCTCACAGCTAGTATATAAGCTTAATTTAGTATATTCACACAATAACTTAGCGGTCGAAATCGTCAATTTAACGACTTAGAAAAAGATAAAGTGGCCTAAGGCCACTCGCTGGATGTTTTGATATTGCTCGTAAACATCCTAGCGTTCTTGTCTGAAAAATACATTCGTATGCTTTTTCATACCCAGGTACAAGCAGCTTGCTAGCCACCAACAAATATTTACGTAGCATTAAGCTAACAATTGAAGTGTTGGATTTTTGCCTTCAATAAATATTGTTTTTTACGAGTTTTTTCAAGCTGATTGATACAAGGAATAGATATGGATACTAGTACTTCTCATACTGCAAACATCGAAAATAATGCCAGCCTTGCAACAGGGTATAACTTCGAATTTTCTCACGATGGTAAGATAATACGAGCTGTTGGCTCAGCGCTATCAGGTAAAGAGCAGGTGTTTTGTAATGATCAATTGGTTGCCAGTAAACGCTCTTTAGGCATTAAGTCCCGGCTCCCTTTTGAATTAGACAACAACCAATATGAAGTTGAATTTAAAGCGACCAATTTTTTTACGGGAGAAATACAGTGCTCACTGCTAAAAGGTGGGGCACTAATTGAAAGCCAGAAACAAACCATAGACAAAAAATACCAAGTGACTGGCAAAACTAAAACACTGTTTATTGTTTCGCAAGTGGCTTTTGTTGGCTTACTTATGTATTGGGCGATAAAATAACTTTGCTTAATAAAGTCTTAGGCTATCTTTCTGTTATAAGCGCAAGCGTACATATTCAGTAACTTGCTTTGTTCAGCGCTAGATAAATTCACTAACCTAGACTCTAAGTATGCCTTTGCCGCTTGAGCATGTTGGTCAGACTCAATCTGGCCATCCAGTTGTTTATTTATAACATTACCAAGCATTTGAGCGGCCATTGGGCCTGTTGAAAAAGCTTGGTACCCTTCAAGAATTTCGTTGTCTATGTGTTCTGCGGCTTCTTTGGCGTTGGCAAACTCAGCTGACACTAGATCTCCAAAGTGCATATGCACCCTGCCCTTTTGGCCAGTAATACCGTTGACTATGCTGGTAACATCTTCGTTGTCAGGTTTGTCATAATTGCCATCCCCCTCCATTTTCTGTAATTCTTTGGCTTTGCTGATATCACAGGGATCAAATTCATATGAGATAGACACAGGCACTATACGCAAGGTACGAATATAATCTGAAAACTCTGTGCCTTTAGGTTTATTTAATGCCAGCATAGACAAAATGGCTGGGTTAGTGATGTCGTTGCCATCTTTTGCCCTGCCTTCTCTTTGGGCAATCCATATATGTTGCTGCTCGGTATTCAGGCTAAATTCGATATACTCACTTAACAGCTTGGCAGCTGATAGCTTTTCTCTTCTGTCGGTGGCTGAACGTTTAACGATAAAACATTTGTTAAGTCTAATTAGATCGGCAACCCAATCTTTCTTAAGTAAGTTATCACCTACAGCGATGCGCACTGTGTCTTGCTCATGGGTATGTAGCGCCCAATTGACAAAAGCAGGATCTAGGGCAATATCCCTATGATTGCTCATAAACAAACAGGCCTGTGATAAGTCCAGTTTATCTAAACCCGTAACAGTAAAGGATGTAGTAGTGGTATTGATCATGCGCTGCATATAAGGCTCAACTAAGCGCTGAAAACCTCTAAGGGTGTTAATTTTAGCTATTTGCTTAATAATGTATCTGCGGGTAATCAGGCCTAATAAAGGCCGCATAAAATTTGGCCAAGCACTGAATTTAAAAGCCACCAAACTGTAAATAAACTCTTTATTATTAAAGAGCTTAGGCAGTATTACAGACAAATCTGCATCATCAAAGGGGCGAATGGAATCAAATTTAGTTGACATATTAATCTTCATTTAATTGTAAAGCTTGCCAGCTTACTTCTACTTGCTGATGCTCCGCAGCGATATAGGCAGACTCGCCGCTTAAGGTCACCGACAAGTCCATAGTACGAGCAAGCATACCACTTAACGCTTGAACTTCTGGCCAATCAAAACTAAATACATTAACCTGCAAAGTGCAAAATTGCCCTTGGGATTCTTTCCACCATACATTGGATTTTGAATTAAAACTGTAAACATAAGTGTGTTTTGCCAATCGGCAACTTTTTTTGATCCGATCAAAACTGGGCTCGCCCACGTCTATCCACAGGTGGAGTTGGTCATCAAAGCCTCGTACCCATATATCTGGTTCATCAATTGCACTTAATCCTTTAGTAAATGCCATCAATTTTTCATCATCTTGATAGGCATGTAAACAGAAGGCTAATACCCGCACCATCATTCGTTCTATGGTTTCAGATGGATGTAATGCTACAGTCAAATTAAGGGTATCGAAATAGTCATGATTAAGATCAGATACAGAAAGTTTGAATTTGTAAATAGTTGGCTTTAACGCCATAAGTCAATGCGCCCAGAGTGTTAAGTCAGTTTAGATAAGCAAGCCTATTATGATAGCTTCATTTCTACAAGCGAAGCCTGAAACCCTAACTTTTGATAAGCTTTTAATGCAGAACTATTTTCTGCATAGGCTTCAAGGTAAAAATCCTGCATACCTTGGGTTTTACCCCAAGCGATTAATGCCTGAATAACCCGTTGATTGATCCCCTGGCCTCTATGGGTAGGCGCAACATACATAAAACCAAGATACGCATGTAAGTCATGGGTCAAATGCGCTTTTGAGGTCTTAATACGTGCATAACCAGAGCCCACTATCCTGCCGTTGTCATCGGCCACCATAACGGTAGAGTCATGGCCTTCAATCAGCTGTTTGATATCATAATAACAAATATGCTCAGACTTTAAGGCGTCATTAAAAGGGCGCTCTGTGGCAATAATACCTTGTTCAAACTCTTTTAGTACTGGCAAGTCTGCAAGCACTGCATCTCTAATTATTATGGTTGCCATAGCGCTTTTGGGCCTTCTTACTTATTTTTGTTGCAGTGAGATTATTCCCACTCAATAGTCGCGGGAGGTTTGCCAGAAACATCGTAAACCACCCGTGATATACCATCTATTTCATTGATAATTCGATTCGATACTTTACCCAAAAAATCATAGGGCAAATGTGCCCAGTGCGCAGTCATAAAGTCGATGGTTTCTACGGCTCTTAAGGACACCACCCAGTCGTATTTACGCACATCGCCCATTACGCCAACAGACTTCACCGGCAAAAACACGGTAAAAGCTTGACTGACTTTTTGGTATAAATCGGCGGCGTGTAATTCTTCAATAAATATCGCATCGGCGCGGCGCAGTAAGTCGCAATATTCCTTCTTCACTTCACCTAGCACCCGCACTCCTAATCCTGGTCCTGGGAAAGGATGGCGATATAACATGTCGTAAGGTAAACCTAATTCTAACCCAACTTTACGCACTTCATCTTTAAATAATTCACGTAACGGCTCGACTAAACCCATCTTCATATCATCTGGTAAGCCACCCACATTGTGATGAGATTTAATCACATGGGCTTTACCCGTTGCCGATGCAGCTGACTCAATGACATCAGGGTAGATAGTGCCTTGGGCTAACCATTTAGCATCCACCAGCTTCTTAGACTCTTCATCAAACACTTCCACAAATATGCGGCCAATGATCTTACGTTTTGCCTCAGGCTCATCGGTGCCAGCAAGGGCATCAATAAACCGGTCTTCGGCATCGATCTTGCGAATATTTAAACCAAAGTGGTCGCCAAACATATCCATTACTTGTTGGCCTTCGTTCAGCCGCAGTAAACCGTTATCCACAAATACGCAGGTCAGGTTTTTGCCAATTGCACGATGTAACAGCATCGCCACAACAGAAGAGTCAACACCACCAGATAGACCTAAGATCACTTGGTCATCACCGATTTGTTTTTTCATTTTTTCGATAGCGTCTTCGATTATGGCAGCTGGAGTCCAAAGTTTTTCACAACCACATATATCCAACACAAAGTGCGAAAGAATTCGTTCACCTTGGCGAGTATGGGTCACTTCTGGATGAAACTGCACGCCGTAAAATTGTTTTTCTTTATTGACAAAAGCGGCAAAGGGGCAACTTTCTGTCTTGGCCGTGGTTTCAAATCCGGCAGGCGCGGCGCTGACTTTATCACCATGGCTCATCCACACATCGAGTAAGGCATTGCCGTTGGCTCCGACATGATCTTCAATGTTGTTAAACAAAGGCATATCGCCAACCACTTCAACCTGTGCATAACCAAACTCACGTTTATTTGAGCCTTGCACCGCTCCACCAAGTTGCTCGGCCATTACCTGCATGCCATAACAAATACCCAACACAGGCACGCCGGCTTGGTACACATATTCTGGTGCTCTGGGTGAATTATCGGCATGCACCGACTCTGGGCCGCCCGATAAAATAATACCGTTGGGGTTAAAGGCACGAATTTGCTCTTCGCTCACATCCCATGCCCAAAGTTCACAATACACCCCAATCTCTCGAACACGGCGCGCTATTAATTGGGTATATTGAGATCCAAAATCGAGGATCAAAATACGTTGGTCATGGATATCTAAGCTCATATGAGTACTCTTTTAAAATAAATTGAATGTGTAAGTTGTTCTATCCCTCAACAACTTACATTTAAGCTATTGCAAACTAGCCTAAACGGTAGTTTGGCGCTTCTTTTGTGATGCTGACATCATGCACATGAGACTCACCCATACCGGCAGCTGTCACTTTGACAAACTGTGGTTTAGTGCGCAATTCTTCGATTGTAGCACTGCCTGTTAACCCCATTGCAGAGCGTAAACCACCCATCTGTTGATGGATTATATTGGCGATGGGCCCTTTATAAGCAACACGACCTTCTATACCTTCTGGCACTAGTTTTTCAGCACTTTTACTGTCTTGGAAATAGCGATCAGATGAACCATTGTTTTGATCCATCGCTCCTAATGAGCCCATCCCCCGATAAGACTTATAGTAACGACCTTGGTATAACTCCACCTCGCCTGGCGCTTCTTCAGTGCCCGCCAACATACTGCCAACCATCACCGAACTGGCACCTGCCACTAAGGCTTTGGCGATATCACCAGAAAAACGAATGCCGCCATCTGCAATAACCGGTACATCGGTACCTTTAAGGGCTTCAACTGCATCAGATACCGCGGTTATTTGCGGTACGCCGCAACCTGTGACAATACGGGTGGTACAGATTGAACCTGGGCCTATACCTACTTTAACTGCATCAACACCAGCATCGGCTAAGGCTTTAGCACCCTCACCTGTAGCCACATTACCGGCAATAATTTGTACATCTGGATAGTCTTGGCGCACTTTTGTGACGCGGTCGATAACACCTTGAGAATGTCCATGAGAAGTATCGATTAGCAACACATCCACTCCAGCATCGATTAACGCTTTGATACGTTCATCGGTTCCAGGTCCTACACTCACTGCGGCGCCGACACGTAGGCGACCGAACTCATCTTTACAAGCATTGGGTTTACTTTCGGCTTTTTGGAAGTCTTTCACAGTGATCATGCCAGTCAGTTTGAAGGCATCATCGACTACAAGGATTTTTTCGATACGGTGTTCGTGCATTAATTCAAGCACTTGTTCAGAAGCCGCGCCTTCTTTAACTGTCACTAAATCGTCTTTTTTCGTCATTACGTTAGAAATAGGCTGGTTTAGGCTATTTTCAAAACGTAAATCTCGACCCGTCACTATACCAATTAGATTGTTATCTGCATCCACCACAGGAAACCCAGAAAATCCATGCTGTTTACTCAAGGCATTAATTTCACCAATAGTAGCCGTGGGTAAAACGGTAACGGGATCAGACACCACGCCACTTTCGTATTTTTTTACCATGCGCACATGTTCGGCTTGTTGTTCAGGCGTCATGTTTTTATGAATAAAGCCGATACCGCCTTCTTGAGCTAGGGCAATGGCTAAACGCGCCTCAGAAACAGTATCCATGGCGGCAGAAACTAGGGGGATATTTAAGTTTACACCACGAGTCAATCTGGTATTGAGATTGGCGGTATGGGGGAGAACAGTTGAGTGCCCAGGCACTAACAAAACATCATCAAACGTAAGGGCTTCTTTGGCTATTCTTAACATGCAATATCACCTATAAATGCGGTTTTAATTGCGGCGCAATTCTAGCTGCTTTAGGCATGGCCGTCTAGATAAATATCACAGGATTTCTCTCAAAATCACTGCTAATTCAGGTAAACTTCTTAGCAATGTTTTTTTAGAGAATCCAGCCGTCAATGTTTGCTGCCCAAAACCCCACAAAAAATATCCTCACCGTCAGTAAACTTAACCGTTTAGCGCGTTCGGTATTAGAAACCGAAATAGGTCAAATTTGGCTGTCTGCTGAAATTTCAAACTTTGTAGCCGCCAGCTCAGGGCACTGGTATTTCACCCTTAAAGATGAACGAGCGCAAGTCAAAGGGGCTATGTTTAAAGGCGCCAATCGCAGGGTGCCACAAAGACCAAAAGAAGGTGATAAAGTGTTAGTTAGGGCTAACATTAGCCTTTATGAGCCAAGAGGTGACTATCAAATCATTGTTGAGCACATGGAGCCAGAAGGTGAAGGGCAACTTAAACAACAATTCGAAATTTTAAAGCGGCAACTCGCCTCAGAAGGTTTGTTGGCTCAAGAATATAAAAAGCCCATCCCTGAACAGGTATTAAAAGTTGGCATAGTCACCTCTCCTACTGGCGCCGCCTTGCATGATATTTTAACTGTATTACAAAGGCGTAATCCAGCTATTGAGGTGGTGATCTACCCTAGCCAAGTACAAGGTGATAGCGCCGCGCCACTTATATGCGCGGCGATCAACCAAGCCAACCTTAGAAACGAAGTGGATGTGTTAATTGTGGGTAGAGGGGGCGGTTCCTTGGAGGACTTGTGGTGTTTTAACCATGAGCACTTAGCCAGAACAATATTTGCCAGTCACATACCTATAATCAGTGCTGTGGGTCATGAAGTGGATGTAAGCATTGCGGATTTTGTAGCAGATTTACGGGCCCCTACCCCTTCTGCGGCGGCCGAATTGGTCAGTCAAGATCAATCTGCATTGCATACTAAAACCTTAGTACTACAAGACAAGTTGCTCAAAGCATTCGGCCAAATTTTACAAATGGGTAATCATCAACAACAACATATAAAGCAACGGTTATTGCAAATTCACCCACAAAAACAACTTGAACAAAAAAGTCAGTATGTGGATCAGTTGCAAGCGGTATTGCAGTCTTCTATTAAGCAAAGACTCTTGCAAGCCACGCAACAGCAACAACATCTAGATAGCCGACTGTCCTTGTCTTCGCCACAAAAACTGTTACAGCATCAGCAATTGGGATTACAGCAACTACATACTAAGCTACACAAAAGTTACCAACAATTAATAGATAACAAACAAGAAAAACTGCGTAACAATCTGCATTTACTCGATACCGTTAGCCCATTAGCAACATTGGCACGAGGCTATAGCATCAGTTATAAGCAGGATGAAATTGTAAAAAACATTCAACAGGTGCAAGTGGGTGATGAATTAGTAACACGTTTAAAACAAGGAGAAATTCGCAGCCAGGTACAAGAGGTCAAAGCACTTTAGATCCTAAAGTGCCTTATACCAAATAGGGTATTACAGCGGACTTACCTTACTTGGCATTTTTGTGCATACGCATAAGTTGTCTACGTTTGCGGCGCTGGGAATCATTTAACGAACTATGATCCGTTTCATAGGGATTAGCGCTTTCTCTGAATTCAATTTTGATAGGCGTACCCATCACCTTTAAAGATTTACGGAAATAGTTCATTAAATAACGTTTATAAGAATCCGGTAAATCTTTAAGTTGGTTGCCATGAATAACAACTATAGGGGGATTGTATCCACCAGCATGAGCATATTTCATTTTCACTCTGCGTCCACGCACCACAGGGGGCTGATGATCTTCTTGGGCCATATCCATAATACGCGTCAACATTGAAGTATTGACCCGTTTAGTGGCTGAAGCGTATGCTTCTTGCACTGACTCAAATAAATGCCCTACACCAGTACCGTGCAACGCAGATATAAAATGTAAGCGTGCAAAATCGATAAAACCTAAGCGTCTGTCTAACTCTCGTTTTATTTCATCTTTCACGCTTTTATCTAGGCCGTCCCATTTATTAACAGCTACCACTAAAGAACGTCCGGCATTTAAAATAAAGCCTAATAGACTTAAGTCTTGGTCGGTGATCCCTTCTTGCGCATCCACCACAAATAACACCACGTTAGACTCTTCTATGGCTTGCAGGGTTTTAACAATAGAAAACTTTTCTACCGCTTCTGAAATATTTCTGCGTCTTCTGACCCCAGCGGTATCAATCAGTACATATTCTCTATCGTCGCGCTCCATAGGAATAAAAATACTGTCTCTGGTGGTACCGGGTTCGTCATACACCACTACGCGTTCTTCGCCTAAGATACGATTAGTCAAAGTAGACTTTCCTACATTAGGCTTGCCTACTATTGCCAGTTTGATTGGCAGCGCCTGCAGCCTAGCCAACTGTTCATCTGCGTCTATCTCTTCGAGGGGCTCATCACTTTCTTCTGGGATATGCATATCGGGAAATTGTTCCGCGATAGGGGCTAAGGAGTGTTGCAGTAATTGCGTAACGCCTCGGCCATGAGCCGCTGCTATTTGGTTGACATCACCTAAACCTAAAGCAAAAAAATCGGCACTTTCACTGTCGCCGTCTATACCATCTACTTTATTGGCTACCACATAAACGGGTTTCTCTTGTTTACGCAAATGTTCGGCGATGCCTTGATCTGCCGCAGTCATGCCAGTTCGGGCATCCACTAAAAACAGTACAAGGTCAGCTTCAACAATAGCCAGCAAAGATTGCTCGGCCATGGCCATATCAATGCCTTGTTCGTCACCACTTATACCGCCTGTATCGACCACAATAAATTGCAAGCCTTCGTACTTAGCCGTGCCGTATTTTCTGTCCCGCGTTAGACCGGGAAAATCAGCTACCAACGCATCTCGAGTGCGCGTTAGGCGATTAAATAAAGTAGACTTTCCTACGTTTGGGCGGCCAACTAAGGCTACAACGGGTAACATAAATACATATCCTGTAGACAAAAACGGCTTGGAATTATTCCAAGCCGTTAAAAATTATTAGTGCAATCCTTTAGTCGCAATTGCATAAAACCTAAGCTATGGGGTTTTAACCGATACTAACTTACCATCACGTGTTTGGGTGTATAGGTTGTCGCCATCTACAATAGGTGCGTGATAAATACTTTCATCTTCATCATCATCACCAACTTCTAAACGCGCTACAATTCTACCATCAGTTTGATCAAACCAATGTAAATAACCATATTTGTCACCTGCCACTAAATAATTTCCGACAGGTGTTACTCCCGTTAATAAACGTTGTTTAAGGGCCCCTTGGCTCCATAGCTCAACGCCATTACGGCTATCCAGCGCATACACATTACTGTTTACATCAACTAAAAATAGTGTGTTACCCGCTAGTGACAAACGACGATAAGACTTGTACTCACGTTTCCAAATCACTCGTCCAGTGCGTAATTCAACCACCACTAAGGTGCCATCGTAAGAAATAACATAAACACTGCCGCCTACCACTAAGGGTTCGCTATCAATATCTACTATGCGTTCTAACTCGGTTACACCTGTTGCCGCTGAAATCACTTGCTCCCAAGCGGTTTGGCCTGTCTCAAGAATGTTGACTATCAACTTTCCTGTTGCCGTACCAATAATAGCTCCGCCGTTTACAGCCGAAGGAGAAGATACGCCACGTAATGACAAAGGAGGCACGTCAGTCTCAAACGACCAAATTTCTTCACCATCATCGGCATTAAGGGCAGAAACAAATCCAGAGCCGGTGCTAATTAAAACCACACCAGCGTCAATTGCAGGCGCCGCCAACACTTCACCTTTAACTTTTGTGAGCCATTTTTGCTCTCCAGTATTGGCATCTAATGCGACAACTTCACCATTCTCTGTACCGAAAAAAACTGTTTCATAAGCAACAGAGATACCGCCTGAAATTTTGGCTGACAAACCATCAGACCAGAGATTTGTCACTCCAGAGGTCAAACCTTGTTCATCGAAAATCGCAAAATTCTTAGACCAAATTTCTGTACCCGTCTCCTGGTCGAAAGCAGCAACTAAGCCTTGACGATTGGCAGCAAACACCTTGTCATAGGCGACAGCGGGACGAAGCTTTGAGTAATATTGTTCAATGCCAACACCTAAGTCTACGGACCAGTTTTTGCTTGGTGTAAACTCGACATTGATGGGTTTTAACCTACGGATTTCTAACTCATCATCATCGTAAAACCAATTACTAACAGTGGTACAACCCGTTAAAAAAAGACTAGTAGTTAACAGTATGAGAAAAAAGGATTGCTTCACAATTTTCACCCTAACCATTTGCCGCAACGGCTAAATTATCCAACTTCATTTTCAAAACTTGGTCACGGGTGTTGGTTTCTAAAGCAGCGCTGTAGGCAGCTCTTGCTTTATCAAACAACTGCTGAGCAAGGTAGACATCACCTTTTATTTCTTGGCTTTGACCTTTAAAGGCAGGATCAGTTATCTTGTCGGTGCTGGCTAATGCAAGTTCTAACTCGCCTTGTTCTAGTTGTATACGGGCCAATCGAAGTTGCGCCACAGATTGAATGGCTGATAGAGACGCGTTATTAGCAACAAATTCTAGTTGTTTCGCTGCTTCAACTAAATCTTTACGTTCTATGGCCTGTTTCGCCATTTCCAGTGCCATTAATGTGGCATATCCAGTGTCGCTATGACTATCGATAAAAGTATTGGCTTGACTGAAACCCGCTTCTCCTTTTAATAGTTGCTCTGAGGCTTTTTCGTAGGCAAATGAAGCCTGCTCTTTAGCAGCGATTTGAGAGTCGTTATAATAGCGCCATCCTACCAGGCCACCTAATCCCAACAATGCGCCGACTACCAAAGCAACACCATTTTCTTTCCAAAAGCGTTTAATGGCTTCGATTTGTTGTTCTTCTGTTTCGTACTGTTCCATTATCCAATCCTATTACTGCTTGGCTATCAACTATCTGATAGCACATAATGTTAATTCAAAAATTTACGCTACTAGAGGTTAAACAACGAACCCGCAAACTGAGCTAATTCGCTAATCAAAACCGTTTTTTGTGGCAACTGTTGCCGCAAATACTTAACTGTGACTTGCTGTGACGACATTTCATCTTCACCAATGATAAGAGCAATACTGGCACCACTTTGATCCGCTCGCTTCATTTGCTTCTTAAAATTGCCCGCCCCACAATGATCCATCACTCTTAATTGCGGTAAGCTATCTCTTAGTGTTTCACTAAGCTGTCTGGCATAGAGTTCCACAGACGCATCCATAGCCGTGACATAAATATCTACAGCCGAGACCAGATTTTTGTCGAGTTCCAATGTTTGTAGCATTAGCACTAAACGCTCAAGCCCCATGGCAAACCCTACGCCTTGAGTCGCTTTACCGCCGAGTTGCTCTACTAAACCATCGTAACGCCCACCAGCACATACTGTACCTTGCGCACCTAAGCTGTCGGTAACCCATTCAAATACTGTGCGATTATAATAATCCAAGCCTCGTACCAACGCTGGATTGACCCGATATTGGATACCTAAGCTGTCTAAACGTTCACACAATCCTTGAAAATGTTGCGCTGACTCTGCATCGAGGCAATCCATTAGGCTGGGTGCATCTTTTACCACGTTTTGCACCTGTGGATTTTTGCTATCTAACACCCGCAATGGATTGCTTTGCAGCCGTCTTAAACTGTCTTCATCCAACTCAGACTCCCGAGTTTTCAAAAAAGTGACAAGTTGCTCTTTGTAGGCCGCTCTGGCTTCTAACGAGCCAAGAGAATTAATTTCTAAGGTGAGATACTGGCTGATACCCAGCTTTTTCCATAATCTGGCGCTAAGCAATATCACTTCTGCATCGATATCGGGGCCGGCTAAGCCAAACGCTTCCACCCCAAATTGATGAAACTGCCGATAACGTCCCTTTTGCGGGCGCTCATGACGAAACATTGGCCCCATATACCATAAGCGTTGCTGTTGATTGTACAACAAGCCATGTTCATTTCCTGCACGTACTACACTTGCTGTGCCTTCAGGACGCAAGGTAAGGCTATCTGAATTACGATCGGCAAAGGTGTACATTTCTTTTTCAACTATATCGGTCACTTCACCAATAGAGCGTTTGAATAGGTCAGTGCTTTCAACGATAGGTGTACGGATTTCTTGATAACCATAACTGGCAACCACTTGGCGAAGACTCGATTCAAGGTACTGCCACACCCCAGAATCAGTGGGTAAACAGTCGTTCATTCCTCGAATGGCCTGAATTTTTTTCGACACTAACAATAATCTCTTATTCAATAATTAAAAAAAGCCCCGCATTATAGGGACTTTGAAGATAAACGTAAAATATTGAAGAAAAAAACTCGTGAATTAATCATGTAAATTTTATTCTTGGCAGCAAATTAAGGTTAACCTAAGTGCTTGACTGCAATTTTACGGCTTTCATCAAGCTGGTTGGCCTTAGCTCGTATACGTTTTTCAAGCTGATCAACTAAGTCATCGTTCGCCAAACGTTCTTTTTGACGAATACCGTTTAAGTAAAAACCACTCATATTACGGGCACCTGTTAATCCTAAATCTGACACTTCTGCCTCACCAGGACCATTGACTACACAACCAATGATAGAAACATCCATAGGTGTTAGTAAGTCTTCTAAACGCTGCTCTAGGGCGTTGACTGTGTTGATCACATCAAACTCCTGACGAGAACAACTTGGGCAGGCAATAAAATTAATGCCTCTGGAACGAATACGTAATGATTTTAAAATATCGAACCCGACTTTTATTTCTTCCACAGGATCAGCTGCCAAAGAAATACGAATAGTGTCGCCTATCCCTTCAGCTAACAACATCCCCAGCCCCACCGAACTTTTCACTGCGCCAGCGCGTATACCACCAGCTTCGGTAATGCCTAAATGTAAAGGTTGTTCTATTTGTTTAGCCAGCTCGCGATAAGCGCCTACCGCTAGAAACACATCTGACGCTTTAACACTCACCTTAAAGGCATCAAAATTGAGTTTATCTAAGATGTCCACATGCCGCATGGCTGATTCAACTAAAGCTGCGGGGGTGGGCTCGCCATACTTTTCTTGTAGATCCTTTTCTAATGAACCACCGTTCACGCCAATTCGAATCGGGATATTTTTATCTTTGGCACAGTCCACTACCGAGCGCACTCTTTCCATGCTGCCTATGTTACCAGGATTAATACGTAAGCAATCCACTCCGTACTCAGCCACTTTTAAGGCAATACGATAATCAAAGTGAATATCCGCAATCAGGGGCACTGTGACTTGCTGCTTGATTTCTTTAAACGCCTCGGCCGCATCCATAGTGGGTACCGATACCCTAACAATTTCGCCCCCAACGCCTTGAATGCGCTTAATTTGCGCCACAGTTGCAGCAACATCTGTCGTCAAGGTATTGGTCATTGATTGCACCGCAATAGGCGCACCGTCACCAATAGGCACATGTCCTACGTTGATTCGTTTCGAAGCTCGGCGTTTTATAGGTGATTCGGCAAACATAGGGATAACTTAGCTCTATTTATTCAGTCAATTATTCAGATACGGGTAAATCAAATTTAGCGCTACGCCCGGCAGGCAAAAAGGACAAATCAACAGCCTCTCCAGCATAACTAATTTTAACGACTTGTGGCGCACCTAAAGTAACCACAAAAGGCGGAATTCCTGTTATGGGCATCACTCTGCCTTTGGTTTTTACTCCATAAGCAATATCTTCGCCTGTAGCATCAGTCAAATTCATCCAACAGTTGTCAGAAAACTCGAAAACCAACTCAACTGGCTCGGAAATTTCTGGTGTGATTGTTGCGTTCTCTGTTAATAGAACATCTTCTGTCGTTGCTGTTGAATCCATTTCAGGCTCAGTACCCTCAAATGTAGCAGCTTGTCCCTCTGAGTTTGGCGCTACCACTCCGTTTTCCTGTGCTAGTTCAGGCTGCACTAAGCTAATAGTTGGCGAGTCTTCTAAAGAGATATCATCTTGCAGTGCTGATGGCTTAGTTGCAGTTATAGTACTTTGTGATTTTTCGAGTGTTGGCTCTACTTTGACATCTGAGTCTTGAACGGCTTTGTCGTTTGAAGCAGAGTCGTTGGCAACCGTTTCAGTATAAGATTCATCATTTGAAGCACCGTTGCTATCCATTGAATTTTGTTGAAACCACCAAATTACGACTAGGGCGATCACTACAGCAACTATTAAATAGGTCACTAACATTAACTTATCGTCATTGGCTTGATGAGTCACTCTGCGAGAAAAGCTTTGCAACTTTGCAGGCTCTTTACTCTGTGAGTTTACACATTCAAACGCTTTAAGGATCTCTGACTCGTCAACCGAAACTTGTTTTGCATAGAGCTTTAAGTAGCCTTTCAAAAACGTCTGCGAAACATCCATATCGTAATTGTCTCGCTCCAACGCTTCAATGACGACTTTTTTTAGCTTTATGCGGTTAGCAATATCTTGATGAGATAGATTCGCTCGTTCCCGGGCTTGCTTTAATATTTGCCCCGGCCCTTGCAAGGTCACTTCTTGTTGTTCTTCACTCATAGTTCAGCTTTACTCTACAACGCTTGGGTCAACTAAGGTTAACTTACTTCCAACTAAAATAGCCGGTGCGTCGGCTAAACCATTCCATTCTATCAGACGTTGCATTTTGATGTTATAAAGAAGCGAAATCCGATATAAATTATCGCCTTTAACAACAATATGGAAGTCAGGTTTATCCAATTTTTCTAATACTGTTTGGTTGTTCTGTTCTAGTTCTGACTCTGGAACCAAAGTGGTCTCTGGAGAAATGACAGTAACAGGACTTGGTGCTGTGTCAGATGTTTTATCTGAAGCAAATTCAGATGCAGTCGTTTGTGGAACTGTTGTTCCTTCTATCTCAGGTTCAGGCTCCAGCTTTACGATTGCTACCGCAGCCTCCTCTGGTTCAAATTCAGATTCTGGCTCCGACTCCATTCCTGATACTGGCTTAATGACAACAGCCCCAACTTCTTTAGCAACTTCTTCAACAACTTCTGCTGTGGTATCAGGGTTATTTGATATGATCACTACATCGTTTTTTTCAACCTGAACCACTGTATTCTCGGGTTCTGGTACTATTGCCTTCTGTAAGTCTGAATTATTCTCATCTTTTATAGGGGGGACTAATTTACTCACAACCTTTTGACTGGCTTGTTTTTCAGATAACACAGACTTTGTCACAGGATGGCTTGGAAAAATCCTGAGTAACATGTCTCTATATCCTTTTGCTCCAGCTGAATTACCTAACCCCTGCTCTATCTTCATCGCCATCAATAAACTTTGAGGATTCACACGAGATGTTTTTTCGTAACGGCGAAGCACATCTTTTGCCTCTTGCCAGTACTCAGCTTCAACCAAAGAACTTGTGAGCAAAAACAAGCTATTAGTTCGACCTGGTTGATGGTTAACAGCACTACGTAAATACTGAATGGCCTCTTCAGGTTTGCCTTGGCTTTGACTACATAGTGCCAAGTTTTCATAGGTTTCTGCGCTGGAAATATAACTGTTAGTATTGACTGCTTTCAAAAAATATTTTTTGGCCTTCTCGTAATTACCATTTTGACATAAAAACGCACCGTAACTATTGGCAATGTTGGCATTATTCGGAGCAAGGTCCATGGCAAACTGATAAGTTTTTTCGGCTTTTTCTAATTCGCCGACACTTTGGTAATAATAAGCCATGGCAAAATTAGCGTCGGCAGACCTAGGTGCAAATTCTAGGGCTTTATCTAAATTAAACTTAGCTTGGCTATAACTACCATTTTTTAGATAGGTTAAGCCAAGAGACACACGGTTTTTAGATGCTTCTAATTGATCAAAGTTTTCGGCTGTTTTTATGTTATTTTGGCTCACGCATCCACTCAGAAGCAGCAGTATAGAGAAGATAACACTTGTAATTTTGAGCATGGAATTCATTAGCACCTTGTTAAAATATCGCCGCTATAAATCTTATTGTGCCATCTTGACTGAAATTGTCTCGCCCTTCAGCTGTTTTTTTAACATTCTTTTAGTGCGATCCACAACATCGCCCACTAATTGGCCACAAGCGGCATCAATATCATCGCCTCTAGTACGTCGAACAACAACAATAATTCCGTATTCTATAAGGACTTTAGCGAAGCGATCAATGCGTGAGTTGCTAGAGCAGGTATAAGGAGATCCTGGATAGGGGTTAAATGGAATTAAATTTATTTTACATGGTGTATCGGCAAGCACTTTAGCCAACTCATGGGCTTGATCGGTACTATCGTTAATACCATTTAACATCACGTACTCAACTGTAACTTTACCCTGGTTAGCATTTGACTTGGCCAAGTATCGTCTTACACTGGCTAAAAACACTTCAATTGGGTATTTTTTATTAACTGGGACAATTTCGTCACGAAGAGCGTTATCAGGGGCATGTAATGAGATAGCCAAAGCCACATCAATTTGATCGCCAAGCATATCAAGGGCTGGCACAACACCGGACGTACTTAAAGTCACTCTGCGTTTAGACAAACCAAAGGCTAAGTCGTCCAACATAAGCTCCATGGCGGGCACTACATTTTTAACATTTAGTAGTGGCTCGCCCATACCCATCATCACTACATTAGTAATCGGGCGTTTGGCCGAATCATTATTCAAACCAATAGTGGTGGCTACGCGCCATACTTGGCCGATGATCTCTGAGACTTTTAGGTTTCGATTGAATCCTTGTTGGGCGGTGGAACAAAAAGTACATTCAAGGGCACAACCAACTTGTGAAGAAACGCACAAGGTGGCGCGATCGCCATCAGGGATCCAAACGGTTTCAACTTCTTGCCCCCCGTCGAGCTTTAAAGCAAATTTAATTGTGCCGTCTGTCGCATTCTGCTGGTACGCAATCTCTGGCGCTTTCACTTCACATTTTTTGTTAAGCTTTTCACGCAGTGCTTTATTGAGATTGGTCATTTGATCAAAATCAGCCACACCTTGCTGATAAATCCATTTCATAACCTGCTCTGCTCTGAAGTTTTTTTCACCCATTTCTTTGAAAAATGTGCGTAAACCGTCTCGCGTTAAATCAAGTAAGTTAATTTTTTTAGGATGGGCAGAAACCACTTCAGTTGTCACAATAAACCTCAATACTTAAACTAATCTGCTGTCATTTTAACCGATTTCTCAATTTTTGCAGTAGATACAATAATTAACGCAAAAGGGAGCCGAAGCTCCCTTTATTTAAAGCATAATTTGCGCTTAGCGTGTGCGTGGGCAGATTTCTTCGTCGCTAAAGAAATAAGCAATTTCACGAGCTGCTGATTCTGGAGCATCAGAACCATGGCAAGCGTTTTCATCAATTGAAGCGGCGTAATCTGCACGTAAAGTGCCAGCAAGTGCTTCAGCTGGGTTAGTTGCACCCATGATTTCACGATTTTTCAAAACTGCGTTTTCGCCTTCAAGTACTTGAACCATAACAGGGCCTGATGTCATGAAAGACACTAAAGCACCAAAAAATGGACGCTCGCTATGCTCTGCGTAAAATCCTTCTGCTTGCTCTTTGCTCAAATGCAGCATTTTAGACGCAACAAGTCTTAGGCCAGCCGACTCAAAACGATTGTAAATTGCACCGATAACATTTTTAGCAACTGCATCAGGCTTGATAATAGAAAAAGTGCGCTCTAAGGCCATTTTTTGTAACTCCAGTATTTGTAATATTTGGTCCTAATATTCGCCCCATTAATGGCAAATAAAAAGACAGATAAAATTTCGCGCGGATTATATGCAATTAGTAAGCAAATACCTAGTATAGATTGCATATTATTCTGTGAACCTTAGAATCAAGATTAACAAAGCTTTAAGAAGAGATGATTTTGATAAAATTTTTGGTGCTAATTCCGGTTATATTAAGTTTGCTATGGTGCATTTACTTGAAACAGAAACACTATAGTTTGGGTGATGGAAAACAAGGGTTTATCTATATTTTTATTTTTTGCGCGGTTATTGCAGGATTTTATGTCTCCTTGTTATGGATCACCGAGTGAATAGCTAGGATGGATCACACACCCATAAAAAAAGAGCGATATACGCTCTTTTTTAAATTTCAATAATCAAGGTTACTGATAAACTTCAATTTCTGCCTGTGCTTTTAGAGACTCGATTACCGCGCCATATAGCATTTGAGACTTGGCCGAAGCCATACGACTCTGGAAAGCGGTAACTTGTTGATCACTTGCCTCTGAAGCAGCATTCACTTTAGTTAATTGCACTAAGCCAATATCTCCGGTAACTAAGTCAACGACACTACTATCTGCCGCAGCTAGTTTAAACAAAGATTCCACTATAGCCTGTGACAAAGTAGCATCGTTTCGAGTAACGCCTTGTTTTTCTTCCCAGCTTAAATCCTGAGAAACTAATTTAGCGGCTACATCTTCCCCGTTATCCAAGGCTGTTTTCACTTCTAGTGCCCAGTCTCTAGCAGCTTGTTGTGCTGCGTTTGCAGACAATGTTTGCTGAATTTGTGCTTTAACCTCTTCCATAGCCTTAGTACGTTCTGGCTCGTGTTTGGCCACTCGTATAACCATGATGTGATTATTACCTAACTCCAACAGATCA
The DNA here is from genome assembly GCF_937123705.1 of uncultured Paraglaciecola sp. Taxonomy (GTDB): domain Bacteria; phylum Pseudomonadota; class Gammaproteobacteria; order Enterobacterales; family Alteromonadaceae; genus Paraglaciecola. Next base: position 69,584 of record NZ_CAKZKO010000047.1, read on the forward strand.
CTGTTAACTCTATCTTCAACTAATTCATCGCTAAATGCGCTAGCCAACACAATAGGATTAGAGACATTTTGAGGAGCGCTATTGCGAGTAAACAAAGGCGTGGTGTCGATAGACTTCCCCGCTAGATCAGCAACTTCATCTAGATTGTCTGGCACTTCAAAGGCCACTTCAGCGATTCTTTGACTCAACTCATAGAAGCTATCTTCTGCCTTAAAGGTTTTAACTTTAGTTGTTATTTCATCCTTAACATCTTCAAATGCAGTAACCTGTTCTGGCCTAACGTCTGTTAACTGAATGATATGGTAACCAAACTCACTTTTAACAACGCCGCTGACATCTCCTTTATTGGCTAATGTAAACGCAGCATTTTCGAACGCCGGATCCATAACTCCTTTACCAAACCATCCTAAGTCACCACCGTTTTCAGCGCTGAAGGTATCATTTGAATATGTCTTAGCTAAGTCTGCGAAGTTTTCACCGCTTTGGATTTTAGCCAACACCTCTTCAGCGTTAGACGCAATCGCTTCATCAGGCTCTGCACTTTCAAATAATATATGTGCCGCTTGGCGTTCTGCTTCAGTGCGATAATCACCTAAATTTTGTTGATAATATTCAGTAAGTTCACTCTCGCTTACTTCAATAGTCGGCAATAAATCTTCTAGGGTGAGTTCAACATAAGACAAACTTACTTTCTGTTGTGTATCAAACTGACTGATATTACTTTGATAGTACGCTGAAATTTCCTCGTCACTCACACTCACTTGGTCTGAGAACTTAGCTGCAGGGATATTCACATAACGAACATCACGAGATTGTTGCTGCATGAGGTAGGCTTTCTTTGCTTCACTGGTTAAGGCGAATTCAGTCCCAATTAATGACTGAGAAATTTGCCTACGTACCATATCCACACGCATGTAATCTCTAAAGTTATTGGTCTGAAATCCTGCTTGGCGCAAAATGGCTAAATAGCGGTCATTGTCAAATGTACCCTCTACTTGAAACTCTTGCATGGCCACTATGGCTGATTTAATTTGCTCGTCACTTACTCTCAAGCCTAATTCTTGTGCGGCTTGATCGAGCAGTTTTTCACTAATAAGACGGTCTAATATACCTTTCCTGAAGTTTTGTAGATACGCGGTATCACTTGCTAATGTAGCAAATGCTTCACCAAATTGAGACTCCATTCGCGAGCGTTCATTTTGATAAGCACGTTCTAGTTCATCAAGGCCTATTTCTTCACCATTTACAATGGCAGCGGCACCAGACGCAGACGAATTAAAATAACTGCCTACTCCTGCAAATATAAAACTTAAAATAACTAATGCTAAGATCCCCATTGCCCAAGGGCCTTGTGATCCTTCTCTGATTCTTTCCAACATACTAAAATCCAATCTCCAAATAAGCTATTACTGATAAGTACTGAAGACGTCATAGATTGTCTTAGTCTCAGGCGCGCGGGATTATATACCAATCCGCATTAATAAAACAAAAGTTAAACGCCACAAAAGCAAAAGGCGATGATAAATCATCGCCTTTTGATAAAGATGAACTAAATGATTAGTTACAAGCGTCTTTTAATGCTTTACCAGCTTTAAATGAAGGCACTTTAGCTGCTGAAATTTGAATAGTCTCACCAGTTTGAGGATTACGACCACTACGAGCAGCACGCTCACGTACCGAGAATGTACCAAAACCAACTAATGCTACTTGGTCTCCATCTTTAAGTGCTGTAGTAACCGCACCAGTCAATGCATCTAATGCGCGACCCGCAGCTGCTTTAGAAATATCTGCACTTGCAGCGATGGTATCAATAAGATCTGACTTATTCACAATATGAACCCCTTCCATTGTTATTATATTTTAGCCTGCACATGCAAAGCCGAATGTTTATATCAAGCTTGAAACTGAACTGCAAGCTATATGTTTACAAATTATTAACTTTTATTGAATCGTCTCAATCCCTTTGCTGATAAGGCCTTAAGCGAATCTGATTCAAAGGCTACCACAACTTTTTACAGAGTGAAGCCCTAAAATCAAAAAAAAACTAAAAAAACACCATTTTATGCCTGTTTTTTAGCCTTTTTTGCAACCATTGGCTTAAATTTCTCCGGATGCTCTGCTAATGCTAACGCTAGTACTTCGTCAATCCATTGCACTGGGTGGATACTTAAATCGCCTTTTACGTTGTCTGGGATCTCTTCTAAATCTCGTTCATTCTCTTTTGGAATAATAACGGTTTTAATTCCACCGCGATGCGCCGCTAGAAGTTTTTCTTTCAAACCGCCTATAGGTAACACTTCTCCTCTTAAGGTAATTTCACCTGTCATGGCAACATCACACTTTACAGGATTACCTGTTAATGTAGAAATTAACGCCGTACACATAGCGATACCTGCACTGGGACCGTCTTTAGGCGTGGCACTTTCTGGAACGTGAACGTGAATATCGCGTTTTTCGTGAAAGTCACTGTTAATCCTAAGCTTTTCGGCTCTGCTTCGCACCACAGTCATTGCGGTTTGAATAGACTCCTGCATGACATCACCCAGTGATCCTGTGAAGGTTGTTTTACCTTTACCCACTACTGAGGTTGTTTCTATAGTCAACAAATCGCCGCCAACTTGTGTCCAAGCTAGCCCTGTTACTTGCCCTATCTGATTTGATTTATCTGCCTTACCATAATCACAGCGCTGTACACCCAAGTATTCACTTAAATTATCTTGATTGACTACAACTTGTTTTAGCTTTTTGTCTAGTAGTATATTTTTGACAGCTTTACGGCAAATTTTAGAAATTTCTCGCTCTAAACTTCGTACTCCGGCTTCACGGGTGTAGTAACGAATAATGCCAATTATGGCACTTTCTTCTATGACTAGCTCACCTTCCTTTAAACCGTTACGGGATATTTGCTTACCTAACAAATGTTGAGTCGCAATATTAAGCTTTTCATCTTCGGTGTAACCTGAGAGGCGTATGACTTCCATTCTATCTAATAACGGGCCTGGAATGTCCATGCTGTTAGAAGTTGCAACAAACATAACGTCTGAAAGGTCATAATCGACTTCTAGATAGTGATCACTAAAGCTACTATTTTGCTCAGGATCTAATACTTCTAATAATGCTGATGATGGGTCGCCACGCATATCTGACGACATTTTGTCTATTTCATCGAGTAAAAAAAGTGGATTCTTTACGCCCACCTTAGCCATTTTTTGCACCATCTTACCTGGCATAGAGCCAATATAAGTCCGGCGGTGACCTCTAATTTCAGCTTCGTCGCGCACCCCACCTAAAGCCATCCGAACATATTTTCTACCTGTAGCTTTAGCGATAGACTGCCCTAAAGAGGTTTTACCCACACCAGGTGGCCCTACTAAACATAAGATTGGACCTTTGAGCTTTTTGACACGTTGTTGCACCGCTAGGTACTCAATAATTCGTTCTTTTACTTTATCTAGACCATAATGGTCTGCGTCCAAAATATTATCTGCACGAGCAAGATCTTTTTTGACCACACTTCTTTTCACCCAAGGCACATTGGTTAGCCAATCAATGTAGCTGCGAACAACTGTGGCTTCGGCTGACATGGGCGACATCATTTTTAATTTGGTTAATTCTGCAGTGGCCTTTTTTTCAGCTTCTTCGGGCATTTTTGCGTCAGTGATCTTTTGCTTCAGCGCTTCAAATTCGTCCGGCGCGTCATCTATTTCCCCCAACTCTTTTTGAATGGCCTTCATTTGTTCATTCAAATAGTACTCTCGTTGACTCTTTTCCATTTGCTTTTTAACACGGGTACGAATTTTTCTTTCTACCTGCAACAAGTCAATTTCACTTTCCATCAAAGCCATTAGGTACTCTAACCTTTCAGTAATACCTAACATTTCTAGTACTTTTTGTTTTTCTGCCAACTTAAGAGGCATATGTGCTGCCATGGTATCAGCCAAACGTGCCGCGTCATCAATACCATTTAGCGAGGTCAAAACTTCGGGGGGGATCTTCTTATTAAGTTTAACGTAGCCTTCAAACTGTGAAATTGCTGATCGAATCAGTACTTCTTGCTCGGATTCCGCGAGCTCAGTGTCTGATGAACTCAGTACATCTGCGATAAAAAAGTCATCGGTGTTAACAAAAGTATCAATCTTTCCCCGCTGATTTCCTTCAACTAACACTTTCACTGTGCCATCCGGCAATTTAAGTAACTGCAATATGGTTGCAATCGTACCAACAGTGAATATGTCATCTTCTGTGGGTTCATCTACACCAGCATCTTTTTGGGCGACTAAAAAAATTTGTTTATCTTTATCCATCGCCGCTTCTAAACAGCGAATAGACTTTTCACGCCCAACAAATAACGGAATGACCATATGTGGGTAAACCACTACATCACGTAATGCCAAAACAGGCATTTCAATGGGATTTTCTCGCTTTTTAGTCATACTTGGTCTCGTATTAATTTTCTAAACTCATTGCAGTTGAGTGTGAGTATAAATTCAACTGAAACTGTCATTTTTGGATTATTCGAATATATATGGGGTTAGCCTGCTAAAGTTCAAATGAAAAACTCAAACAAAGCCGTATTAAATTGGCAAGGTGACAAATTACTGATTTTTTTTCAATAAAAAAGGCTCTTTCGAGCCTTTAGTATTAAGTTTACATTATTCTGAAGCCGCTTTTTTATCTACACCGCTGTCGTATATCAAGATAGGTTTTGACTCACCACGAATAACGGTTTCATCGACTACAACTTTACTTACATCTGTCATAGACGGTAAATCGTACATAGTGTCTAGTAATACAGCTTCGACTATGGAGCGTAATCCACGGGCGCCTGTTTTGCGTTCCATGGCCTTCTTAGCTATAGCTTGAAGTGCATCGTCACGAAACTCCAATTCAGTATTTTCCATACCAAATAACGCTGAATACTGTTTAGTTAATGAGTTTTTAGGCTCACGTAATATTTGTATCAGGGCGTCTTCGCTTAGTTCTGCAAGACAAGTCAATACTGGTAATCGCCCTATAAACTCAGGGATCAAACCGTATTTAACTAAATCCTCAGGCTCTACTTTTTTAAGTAACTCTCCTTCTACAGATTTGCTACTGGTACCTTTTATTTCTGAAGCAAAGCCTATTCCTGTGCCAGTATTTGCGCGCTGCTCGATCACTTTATCCAGACCGGCAAACGCTCCACCACATATAAACAAAATTTTGGAGGTATCGACTTGTAAAAATTCTTGCTGTGGATGCTTTCTGCCGCCTTGAGGGGGGACAGAAGCGATAGTGCCTTCGATAAGTTTAAGTAATGCTTGCTGAACACCTTCACCGGATACGTCTCGGGTGATTGAAGGGTTATCTGATTTACGAGATATTTTGTCTATTTCGTCAATATAAACAATACCACGCTGGGCTTTCTCTACATCGTAATCACATTTTTGCAATAGCTTTTGAATGATATTTTCAACATCTTCACCTACGTAGCCCGCTTCTGTTAAGGTGGTAGCATCAGCCATAGTGAATGGCACATCTAACAATCTAGCAAGGGTTTCTGCCAATAGTGTTTTACCACTACCCGTAGGCCCCATAAGTAAAATGTTACTCTTACCTAATTCGACGCCTTCATGTACGTCACCATTTCTTAAACGCTTGTAATGGTTATAAACGGCTACCGAAAGCACCTTTTTCGCGTGTTCTTGACCTATTACGTAATCATCAAGATGGGCATGGATCTCTTTTGGTGTAGGTAGATCATCTTGTTTCTTTTTCGGTGCAATTTCTTTGATTTCTTCACGAATGATGTCGTTACATAAATCAACACATTCATCACAAATAAAAACCGATGGGCCAGCAATTAATTTTCTGACCTCGTGCTGGCTTTTGCCACAAAAAGAACAATACAAAAGTTTGTTGTCGTCTTCGCTACTTTTTTTATCACTCATTTACAATCTTTTCCTATCTCTGACTGATTCAGTCTTAAACCTTTAGTTACTTGCTATAACTCTTTAAGCCTTAAGACCTCTCATAGCGTCACTCTATCATTATTCACTTTTTGTGTCAGCTTGACTGGTGTCTGGTCGGCTCGACAATACTTGGTCAATCAAACCGTATTTCATTGCTTCATCTGCACTTAAAAAATTATCTCGGTCAGTATCTTGAGCCACTTTTTCGTATTTCTGGCCTGTATGCTCAGCCATTAATCGATTCATTTTCTCTTTAATAGACAGAATTTCTTTAGCATGAATTTCAAAATCAGACGCTTGGCCTTGAAAACCACCTAAAGGTTGATGGATCATCACCCGTGAATTTGGTAAACAATAGCGCTTGCCTTTTTCACCCGCAGATAACAAAAACGCGCCCATACTCGCCGCTTGACCAATACACACAGTGCTTACATTTGGTTTAATGAAGTTCATGGTATCGTAAATCGCCATACCAGCTGTCACTGAGCCGCCAGGAGAATTAATATACAAGAAAATATCTTTTTCTGGATTCTCGGCTTCTAAAAAAAGCATTTGAGCCACAATAAGATTAGCCATATGGTCTTCAACTTGACCGACTAGGAAAATAACGTTCTCTTTTAATAATCGAGAATAGATGTCGTATGAACGTTCGCCTTTAGCAGTTTGCTCGACAACCATTGGAACTAAGGCGTTTGTTGGATCAAAAGGGGTATTCATCATATATAAAAATTCTTCACAAATAAAAATGCTCGGTAGTTACCGAGCATTTAAGCAGTTGCAGACTAGATAAGTCAATTAACAAAAGGCAAATTAAGCCTGTTTGTTCATTATCTTATCAAAAGTTTTCTTCACTTCTTTCACTTTGGCTTGTTCAAGCAATAATTCAACTGCTTGTTCTTCCATGGCAACATTGTTCATTTGTTGCATAAGCTCATCATTATTTTTGTAATATTCGATGACTTCTTGTGGATCTTCATAAGCAGATGCGGCGGTTTCAATCAAGGCATCTACTTTTGTAGTATCGACTTTAAGGTCGTTAGTTTTAATCACTTCACCTAACAACAAACCAATGCTAACCCGCTTACGCGCGTTTTCTTCAAACAAATCAGCTGGCAACTCAGGCATATTTTCTACATTGCCACCTTGCTGCTCGCTGAAACGCTGTTTAGCTTGCTCGCGTAACGCATTGATTTCTTGATCAACCAGTGCTTTTGGCAAATCAATTTTGTTTTTCTCTAGCAAACCTTCGATTACTTGCTCTTTAACCGATGCTTTTACAGTTTGATCTAATTCACGTTGCATATTTTTACGTACTTCAGTGTGAAGCGCTTCAATATCACCGTCTTCGATGCCGAATAATTTTGCAAATTCTTCATCCACTTTAGGTAAATCTAACTGTTCAACCTTTTTGATTGAAATAGTAAATTGCGCGGCTTTACCTTTAAGTTTTTCAGCATGATAATCTTCAGGGAAAGTTACATCAGCAACCACTTCTTCGCCAGTTTTATTACCTACTATCGGCTTTTCAAATCCAGGGATCATGCGATCCTTGCCCATTTCTAGTTCAAAGTTTTCAGCTTTTCCGCCTTCAAACACTTCACCATCAATAGTACCAACAAAATCAATAGTTACTTTGTCGTCTTTTTTAGCCTTACGCTTAACTTCTTTGTACTTAGCATGTTGTTTACGTAAAGTATCAATCATGCCACTTAAATCTTTGTCACCAATCTCAACTACTGGCTTTTCGATCTTAATCTTAGCCACATCTTTCACTTCTACTTCTGGATACACTTCAAAAGCAGCAACAAACTCTAAATCTTTACCATCTTCGTCCGTTTTCATTTCGAAGCTAGGCATGCCTGCTGGGGTGATTTTTTCTTGGGTGATGGCTTCATAGAAATTGCGCTGCATAACTTCACCAGCAATCTCTTGACGTACGGCTTGGCCATAACGTTTTTTAATAACATTAACAGGCACTTTACCAGGGCGAAAACCATTAATTCTCTGGGTTTTAGCTAATTGCTGTAAACGAGACTTAACTGCAGAATCAATTGACTCAGCAGGAACGGTAATAGTAAGACGGCGTTCTAAGCCTTTGTTCGTCTCAACGGAAACTTGCATTCTGATACCTCAATTATGCGCATACTTGCGCTTATATGTTATTTATTACTAATGGGCTTTTATCGGCGTAAAATAATTATTATACGGTTACACTTTTTAGTGCCCGAATCCCCCTGACAAAAGGAAAAATTTCTTTCTAGCCAGGATAGCCTGATAAAAAGACGCAGTAGTATAGCGATAGCGATAACGCAAGTCGAGGGTAAAATGACCTGCATTTACATAGTATTAGCGTTTAGTTACTGAATAACGACTTTATACTCTGAAAATCCGTCTGAGATCAGGTCTTGTTTTGGTCTTGAAGTACAATATGCAAATATCCACTTGAACAATTCTGAGATTAAAAGGCAAGACCTGCACACATAATGTAAAAAATGCGTTTTTTAGTTTGCAATACACATTAAGCGCAGTAGAAATTTTCTATTTTTGTTGTGCTAGGTAAGCTTTAAATGAAGGAAGTTTGTTGAAGAAAACTGGACAACACATATAGAAGTTGCCCAGCTCTTGACTAGGAGCGACGCACTCTTAAAGCAAATACTCCCCAAGCTAGCAGAAATATAGTTGCAGGTGCTGGTATCCCTGTTGTTGGGTCTGTACCATTAGGATCGCCAGCCTCATCTAAGAAGAAATTATCCAGCCCCATTCCCACTGCTGTACTACCACTATCGTTAGTAAAAGAGAACCACGATATATCGTCGAACAGACTGTTAGTTGGATTGATGGTGATTAATGGATCTGGTCCTGAGCCTAAGCCCCAATTATCGGGCAGCACATTGAAAATAGAACTAGCTTTGTCAGTGTTGATTGAAACTAATTCACTGCCAGTAGCGTCACCACCTCCAGTGGAAGTATTGGTGCTAACCCTAAAGCCACCCAAATCAAAAGTGGTTCCATCTACTTTAGAAACACGGACTTCAGATACTTGACCAAACGGCCCTTCATCCCAATGCCAGTGTACAACATCGTTTCCTGTGCTGTAGTAGTCACCAATAATCGAGGCAAATGCACTAGGAGCTCCTGAAAAAGTAAACTCAAAAATAAACCCACTTTCCACGTAAGAGGCTACATTTTCAAATGAGGTCGAGTTATCTGTTGTATCTGTGGTGCCATCGTTAAAGGTGACAGTACCACCGGTAAAACCCACTAGCGTTGATTGTGCCGACAGACTGACAAGCATAGATGCCGCTGCAATAAGACTAGATAACTTAAGACGAGACAATTGTTTTCGCATAATAAAATCTTCCTTTTAAAATTAATATTATTATCGATAGAATACTAATTAATCTTAGACATCACGCTATCCACTCACATAAAGCATATATAGTGCCATATCCTAACTTCATGATATTTATTCATTTATTAAATAGGTCAAATTTAAGTTGTAAAGTTAATTGACACTAAAACGGCTATATTGTGTAGCTTTAGCGACACAGATCACCGTAAGAAATAAACCGAGCCACCCAATCTTAATATACCCAGAGTACATTATTGCCAAGGTAAAATAGATAAAGTAATAGCCTTTACTTTTTGGTATTTCCCCTCTTAGCCAAATAAAATAGTTAACCCGAATTCGGGATAAGGAATGTCGAAAAATACAGATTTGCATTTATATTTCAAAGACTTACTTTTATTAAAACTAATACAATCATTCAAATCATGGGTAAGTGGTGCTAGTTTTGTTCTTATCAAGGCGTTCATTATGTTGTGTAGTCACTCTACACTCA
>NZ_CAKZKO010000048.1 GCF_937123705.1 uncultured Paraglaciecola sp.
TACCCAAGCGAACACAGCAACAACCCGCGCATGGTGCTGCAAACCATGCACCCGATAGAAGGCTTTATTCAACAAGGCAGTAGCGACAGTTGGCGGCAGCACGTTGGCCGTTATTGTCTAGATAACCCGCTATTAATTGTTGCCGTCTGTGCTGCACTGGCCGCGCCTTTGTTGCATATGTGTGGGGTGGATGGTTTTGGTTTACACCTCTACGGTGCTAGCAGTACCGGTAAAACCGCAGCGCTTTATCCGGCATTATCGGTTTGGGGCGAACCTAATCAGCTGCGTCACAGTTGGCGTGCCACGGCCAACGGTTTAGAAGGCACAGCGCTTGCGCATAACGATGCCTTACTGGCGCTCGATGAAATGGGCGAAGTTGACCCCAAGGAGGCGGGCGATGTCGCTTATATGCTTGCCAATGGCCAAGGTAAAACCCGAGCGGGCAAATACGGTGAAATGCGTTTACCCGCCCGCTGGCGTTTGGTGTTTTTATCCACTGGCGAAGTGACGCTCGAAAGCCACCTCGCCAGTATCGGCAAGCGCGTAAAAGCCGGCCAGCAAGTGCGTGTGATTGATCTCAGTGCAGATGCCGGTGCGCAAATGGGCGTGTTTAACCAGAGTCATGGTATGAACGCCGCCGATTTAGCCGACCACCTAAAACAACAAAGTCGCCAACATTACGGCAGCTTGGCCTTGGATTGGTTGCGGTATTTAACGCAGCACAGCGCGCAGGTGCGACCCGTTTTCCAAAACGTACGGCAATGCTTTTTAGCCAGCTTACCCACTGATGCAGACGGCCAAGTGCGCCGAGTCGCCGAAAAATTTGCCTTACTGGCCAGCGCTGGCCTGTTAGCCATTCAAGCCAAAGTACTTGATTGGCCAACCCAAAGTGTCGAAGCCGCCTGTTTAAGCCAGCTAAACCAATGGATACTTGCCCGCGGTGGTGTGGCCGCCAATGAAGACCAACAAGCCATCCGCCAAGTACGCAGCTTTATTGAGCAGCATGGCGAAAGCCGCTTTACGCCCAAACAAACCGGTTACAGCAGCCAAGTACGCCAACGCGCGGGTTGGCTTGATTCTACAGGCCCACACACCCTCTACCTGTTTTACCCAACTGGCTGGCGTGAAGCCACCGAAGGCCTAAGCCCAGATCGCGCCGCCAAAGCACTGATGGCCGCAGGCTACCTAGTCCCTGATGGCAACCGACCACAGCGAAAAGTCAGCCTGCCCGACAACACCCGCCCACGCATGTACTGTGTTAAAGGCAGCATTTTGGATGACTAACGAGGCGTTGAATCCTGTGTGAGCTTGTCGCCTGGCAGTGAACCGCCAGTCAACATAGATAGCTAGCGATGCTTGAAGTCCAACGCAGACAATACCGCTAGTGTACTGGTTGTGTACTTAGCTATTCGATACAGCGTGCTGACTAAATCAGTGCCATTTCCAGTTTATGTTTTCGCTTCACCCAATCTGGCAGGGAGCGTTCGAGCAAGCGATAAAACTCTGGGCCGTGGTTGTGGTGCTCTAGGTGACACAGTTCATGAATGATCACGTACTCAATACACTCTTTCGGTGCCTTAATTAACTCGCGGTTTAAGGTCAGCGTTCCTCTTTTTGATAGACTGCCCCAGCGCTTTTTGAGTTGCATTATTTTAATGTTTGGCTTGTTGTCATCTGAATATTTGAACTTCTCCCAACAATCCGAAAACACCTTATTTAAATGGAAATCGGCCTTTTCTCGATACCAATCATTAAGTAGCGACTCCACATGCTCTGGTTTACCATTGGCTGACGTTACCCAAAAAAAGCCCGCTTTCAGCGCTACACCGTTGTCAGTGCCTACTGCAATTTTTAGCCGATACTTCTTACCGAGATACAAATGGCTTTCACCACTTACGTATTTGCGAGAAGGGGTTCTTGGGTCAAACTGGTCAAAGTAGCGAATTTGACGCTTGATCCACCGAGCACGCTTCTTCACCTTAGCTTCAATGGCCTCACGGTCGGTGCCTTCAGGTGCTTTCACAAAAACTGATTTATCAGGGTGAACTGATATTTCCAGCGACTTGCGTTTAGAAAAAGCCAGCTGGAAGGAGATTTCTCCCCCTCCGTATACAACCGCTAGCTTTTCAGCGCTTGCTGTTGGTATCTCGGCCTGCTTGATGGTTGACGACATCAAGAATGCCTCCGGTGCTTCGCAACCTGCATGGTTTTCTCAATGATTTCGTCCATTTGCTCTAGGCTCAGCGTCACGCCGTACTGCTCTTTGACTTCGTCATAAAGAAAATCGTCAATATCATTCATCGCCGTTTTTTGAACGTCAGTATCGTCCCAAAAATCAACTTTCCAATGAGCATCAATGATTTTTTGTATCGCTAACGATGTTTGTGCCGCAATCGCATCAAGCTGAGCATCATCTAACTCGTTCAGTGTTGCCACTTGCTGAAACTGCGGCTTAATCAAACCAAAGTAGGCACACGCTTCGTCGTTCTCACGAATGCAATCAGGCATATCATCATGCTGCTTCGTGGCCACTTTGTTACGAATATCAATCACTCGGTTGAGATATTCTAAGTCTGAGATGCGCTTGGCCTTAAAGTCATCAATGGCGGCTTGGATCAGCTTCGAGAACTTCTCATAAAACGCAGGGTCTTCATCCATATTCTCCGAAATGCTGCGCTTCGTGGCGTGGGCGATGGTGTCCGCTTTTGATGCCGTGGTTTTGGTTTGATAAACCCCTTGCTCTTCTTTCACGGCGGTAAACATTTTTTCATCAAAAATATTCACTGGCTCGTTAAGCTGAGTCACCTCATTAGCCTGAATATGGGTATCCAGCAGCTTTTTAATTTTTGGCTCGTAATCGCGATAATCAATCGCCTCAGCGTAACGCAATTTAACCGCCGCCTTTAAGTTCTGAAAACGTTTTAAATCGTTTTTATAGGTTTGTAGCTTCTTCTCATCAGAGCTCATGATGAACTGCTCAGACGATAAAGCGATGGCTAAAGATTTACTGTATGCCGATAAACACTCGTAAAACTCTTCACGCAACTCGTCATCGGCCAACAACACCTCATAGGCTTCTTCGTCTTTTGAGTTTTTAACGGCTTTAAACAAATCCCATAAGTCAGAGTAACGCTGTGGCAGCTTAAACACTTCCTCATTGATGGAGGTGAGCGTGCCTGCTAAGTCATCTTCATCAAACCCTTCAAAGGCTTCATACATGGTTAGGGCTTTATCCAGCTCGCCCAATACGCTGGCATAGTCGATGATATAGCCAAACTCTTTGCCTTCGTACAGGCGGTTAACCCGAGCGATAGCCTGTAATAGCGTGTGCTCTCGCAGGGTTCGGCATAGATACAGCACGGTGTTGCGCGGTGCATCAAAACCGGTTAATAGCTTATCCACCACAATGAGTATTTCAGGGTCATCACCGTATTTAAACTGATTGATGATTTGCTTGGTGTACTCCTCTTCAGAGCCAAAGCGCTTCATCATTTTGTCCCAGAATTTACCTACCTCATCGGTTGGTCCTTCGTCCACTTCGTCGTGGCCTTCGCGGGTATCAGGGCCAGAAATCACCACTTCAGTGGTGACTGTGCCAATCTCTTGCAAAAACTGCTGGTACTTTAATGCCGCCGGTTTGCCTGGGGCAACCAACTGAGCCTTAAAGCCAGTGCCTTGCCAGTTGGCACGAAAATGCTCGCTGATATCAAAGGCGCGCATATATATCACTTGATCAGCTTTGTTTAGCATTTCAGCGCGGGCGTATTTCTTTTTAAGGTCGGCCTTTTGCTCTTTGCTTAGATCGGCGGTGTGGCGCTCAAACCAGAGGTCAATAGCCGACTGATTCTGCTCCATCTCAATATGTCGGCCTTCGTACAGCAATGGCAATACTGCTTCGTCGGCAACCGCTTGTTTAATGGTATAGTGCGGCTCAATCAGGCCACCAAATTTGGCAAAGTTATTCTTTTCTTTTTTCAGTAGTGGCGTACCGGTAAAGCCAAGAAAACAGGCATTAGGCAGCATTTGGCGCATTCGGGCCGCCAATGAGCCAAAATTGGTTCGGTGACTTTCATCGACCAATACAAAAATATCGTGCGACTCATCAACAAACTTCTCGGCTACCCAGCCTTTATCAAATTTGTGGATCAGTGTGGTGATCAAACCCACTTTGTTTTTCAGGTGCTTAACTAAGTTTCGGCCAGACGTGGCACGTTCGCGGCTTAAACCACAGGCGGCAAAGGTATTGCCCAGCTGTTTATCAAGATCATCCCGGTCGGTAACCAAAATGATTCTTGGGTTGATAAGCTGCGGCTCTAGTGCCATAGCACGGGTGAGCATCACCATGGTAAGCGACTTACCCGAGCCTTGGGTATGCCAAATAACACCACCTTGTCGGTTTTCCTTAGAGCCATTGCCTTTATTGGTTAGGCGTTTAATTCGGGCGATAGTCGCTTTAATCACAAAATATTGCTGATAGCGGGCTACTTTCTTAATGCCGCCATCAAACAGGGTAAAGCGATATACCAAATCTAATAGACGCTCTGGGCGGCACAGGCTGTGAATGGCATTGTCTTGTTCCGTCACCAAGCGTTTACCTTCCGCCTCTAGCGCATCAAAAAATGGCCGTGCGGCGGCAAACTCGCCACTGAATAGCTGTGCTTTAGTGTCTTCGTCTAAAGTGGTATTTATGCCTTTATCGACATCGGCAGGTTTATCTTCCTGCTCCTTCCACACGCCCCAAAACTTCTTAGGTGTGCCTGCTGTCGCGTATTGGGCGGCGTTTTTATTCACTGCCAACACTTGCTGCACATAAGTAAACAGGCGCGGAATATAGTCATCACCTTGGTTACGAATATTTTGTGATACGGCTTGCTCTACATCCACTTTGGGCGATTTACATTCAATCACGCTAAAGGGAATACCATTGACAAACAGGACGATATCGGGGCGCACGGTATCGGTGCTGCGTGCACGCTCAACCGAGAACTCCGCCACCACATGAAAGCTATTGTTGCTTGGGTTTTTCCAATCAATGTAATTGAGGGTAAAGCTTTTTGAGTCCCCCTCAATGGTTTGCTCCATGGCTGAGCCTAAGGTGATTAAATCGTAAATCGACTCATTGGTTTTTTGCAGGCCATCAAACTTAATATTTTTGAGCTTTTGGATCGCGGTTTGAATGTTCTCTTCGCTAAACAGATACTCGCCACCTTTATAGTTAATGCGATTAATCTTTTTTAGCTGCTGACGAAGCACTCCTTCTAAAATCACATTGGCACTGCGCCCACCTCGTTCAGCCAAAGCCTGCTCTGGGGTGAGGTACTGATAACCCAAATTGATTAACTGTTGCAGGGCTGGAATTTGCGACAAGTACTTTTCGTTAAACTCAAAGCCCGAAGGCTCCGAGTTTGCTGCGTAATTGACTGGAGGTGTGCTCATGCGCTTGCCTCCTGATACATATCCTCAGCGACTGGCTGGGAACTGCTCACCTGCCACTCACCAGTAAGCAGCTTTTGCATCAGACCGCGTTTCTGGCTGCGGTATTTTTCAAGGAGTTCTTTTACTAAATCAATTTCCTTTTTAGCAATATTAAGCTTGCTGGCGATATCGTTTTGCTCTTGAATACAAGGAATCTTTACCTCTAATTTCTTCAAAGCGTTTAGCTTTAATGCTGTACGTGTACCGCCCTGAACTTCGCGCGATAAAGCTTGCCTAAATGCAGGAGAGTTCAAGAAATAATATAAGAAATCAGAGTCCATGTTTTGTTTTGGAGAAAATACACCATATGCAGGGCTAATTAAGCCTTTGTCGATGATGGTTTGTTTGTTGAATACAAATAAACCATCATCACTCATTGACCTAAATGTGAAGTCCCCACGACTCATTATCTTGTAGCCACTATTATCTTTGCTTGCTACTTGTTTAGAGAAGTAGTCCTCTTGCAGAAAAATTCCTCGGCGAGAGGAGGTTAAGCAAGGGTATAAATCAGGCGTAGTGCTTTTCTCTTTTTTCTCAACGATAAACTCACCTAATGTATTTGTGTTCCATCGTTTTGATTTAGGGTTGTTTAAAAGAAGTTGCGACTTCAGCCACTCAAACTGCTTTTCCTTAGCCGCAATTAACGCCTCCGTTTTTTCAATGGCGTTGTCCCAAAGCTTTGACGCCGATACGATAGACTTTTGTACATCTAAAGAAGGTAGAAGCACAGGGAACTGTTTAAGCTGTGTTGAATTAATGCTCGCCAAGTTCGTACTTTGCTTTGAGCAGCTAATAAAATAACGTTTTCCATAGCTACTAGCCGTTAGAATGCTTAGAAATTCAGGCAGTAAAACAGAAGCGTCGGTTCTCACAGAGAACACATGATTCTGGTGAACACATGATTCAATTTCATTATTCCAAACAGTACCACGCCCTAACTTATCGAAGTCACCTCCTTCGGTAAGTAGTACATCACCTGTTTTAAGTGTGTAACGTTCTAAGTTTTTCCGCTCGATGGAAATATGTTTAATGACCGAAAGGTCAAGGTGCCCATCTTGCACATTTGCTACTCTTAAATATGGGGCTTCGATTGGATCGGTTAGTTTTCTAGATGCACTTTTTGAAATTCCGGTTTGAATTTCTGCCACTTTCTCCAATCTTACGGTTTTCCAAGGCGATTTATTCATTGATCCCCCTCCAACTTTTTCTGCGCACGCGCCAACTGGGGAATGCCTTTTTCCGGTGTTGGTAAATCCTCTGGCATGGTGCCGCCCAGCTCTTCAATGGTGGCGCGCACTTTTGCACCCACTTCAAAATGGGTTTGGTTGGCATGGGCTTTATTGCTGACCTGATCACGCTTTAGTTTCTCTTCTGTTTGCGTGGCGCGGAACAGGTTAGCGGCAAGTTCGGTACTGCCCATATGATCGAGGATTTTCTGGCTCTTTTTTAAGCCTTTGTGCTGGTGAATGGCTTTGTTGTCTAAGCCGCCATACAAGCCTTTGTAGCCATGGTTTTGGAAAATGGCGTAGTCCAGATTAGTTTCAACACCTGCATCTTTAGCCGCAGCGGCCAGTTGCTTGTTGTGATCGGCCAATTCATTGCGCAGCATTAGGCGTTTTTGGTCTTCATTCAGTTGCTGGAATCCAGTGTCGTCTTGCAAC
>NZ_CAKZKO010000049.1 GCF_937123705.1 uncultured Paraglaciecola sp.
ACAAACCTGAATTGGCCAAATTGCACGGACAAAAACCACCAGGGATCCCGGCGGTGACGTTCGAAGGCCCAACTGGGAATATTGCGAAACCATTTTGGGATTTTAAGCCGCGCGGCGAAACGGGAAAAATGGTTTCCGATTTGCTGCCGAATTTGGCCGATCAGGTCGACGACTTTTGTTTTTTCCATGCGCTTTCGACGGAAACGAGCGCGCACCCGCAGGGCGAGAATTTCATGAACACGGGCTTCACGATGGAGGGCTTCCCTTCCTTCGGCGCCTGGGTAACGTACGCCCTGGGTACGGAAAATCAGGAACTGCCAGCCTTTGTGGCGATCAACGACCCACGCGGATTGGCACGCAGCGGAAAAAACAACTTCGGCAACGGGTTCCTCCCCGCGGCATTTCAAGGCACCGATTTTAATGCCAAGAACCCTCCTAACAACCTTGCACGACCCGAGAATGTCTCACCCGGATTCGATCGAGCAACCAACCAGCTGCTACAGAAGCTCAACGCGCGACACCTCGAACAATATCCGGGAGACGCCAATCTCGCCGGACGAATCGCCAGCTACGAACTCGCCGGTCGGATGCAGACGTCGGTTCCCGATGTTATGGATCTCTCAAGAGAATCCCCAGCCACGCTCAAAGCGTATGGCGTTGAAGGCGGCAGCGAACTACGCGGCCACTATGCCAGAAACTGCATCCTCGCTCGCAAATTGCTGGAGAAGGGCGTCCGTGTCGTGCAATTGTTCAACGGTAGCGACCCATCGGGTGGGAACGGGATCACCAATTGGGATTCCCATGCGAACATTAAAAAGACGCATGCCATGCAAGCCGAAATTATGGATCAGCCTACCGCAGCGCTAATCTCCGACATGAAACAGCGTGGCATGCTCGACAACACCCTCGTCGTTTGGGCGACCGAGTTCGGCCGGATGCCATTCTTACAAGCCAACGGGACCGGACGGGATCACAACCCCAGCGCCTTTACCTGCTTCCTCGCCGGAGCCGGCGTCCGCAAAGGGTTTAGCTACGGTGAAAGCGATGACTTTGGATTCAAAGCAGCCGTCGATAAGACCACCGTCTACGACTTTAACGCCACCCTGCTCCACCTCATGGGACTCGACCACGAGCGTTTGACGTTTTACCACAACGGCCTCGAACGACGCCTCACGAACGTGCACGGCCAAGTCGTTAAAGAAGTTCTGGGGTAAAATTCAGTTTTCAGTTTTCAGTTTTCAGTTTTCAGTTTTCAGTTTTCAGTTTTCAGTTTTCAGCGCGGAGAATGAATAGCTAAACACTCTAAAGTTAGCTGTTATCAAACTTATTTTTAAGGCTTGTTAACATAGCAGCTAATTCTTTTGTTTCTATTATCCATCGTTGGCTTGTTGACTTATTTAAGTAACCTATTTCTGTGCCTATGTATATCTGTGTTCTAGCTTCTGCAAGAGAAGCCCTAGCTATATCTATAAATCTACTTTTCTCTTTATAGCTTTCTCTACACACACCTTCTGCAATGTTACTCGGCACTGAAAGGCCTGAGCGTGTTAATTGATCTCTGAACCCATAGTCTTTTACATCTGCTGTAGACCTGTAAATATCTACGCTAAGACGTGCAGATCGTTTCCATACATCTAAATTTTCAAAATTCATTAGTGTTACTTTTATTTATATCATTTTTACTAGCTTAGTTTTAAATATACAAATAACAACTAGCTAACTAAACTAGCCAAAAAATACAATATTCATTAATAACTAAAATCTTCAGTCTAATCACTAATGTCTAAAAGCTTCTATCTGATAACTAATTACTAACCACTGACAAACTAAATGCGGCCTTAAAGCTCTTCTAAAACATGCTCTGCGCGGCTTACTGTGAACTCTTTGCCTTCTTCTACAAATAACCCAGT
Organism: uncultured Paraglaciecola sp.; assembly: GCF_937123705.1. Taxonomy (GTDB): domain Bacteria; phylum Pseudomonadota; class Gammaproteobacteria; order Enterobacterales; family Alteromonadaceae; genus Paraglaciecola. The sequence continues at coordinate 1,911 of NZ_CAKZKO010000049.1, forward strand.
AACGACCCCGTTATTTACAATCATCGCGTAGCGAGATGAACGAATACCACCAAAGCCAGCGGTGTCTTTTTCAAGTCCGAGTGCTTTGGTAAAGCTTGCATCACCATCGGCTAGCATTAAAATTTCTTCAGCGTTTTGCGAGTCGCCCCATGCTTTCATTACAAAGGCATCGTTTACCGAAACACAATAAATAGCATCAACACCTTTTGCTTTAATTTTATCAGCAAGGGTAATAAATTCAGGTAAATGTGCATTTGAACACGTTGGCGTAAACGCCCCCGGCACAGCAAATAACACCACTTTTTTACCATCAAATAATTCTTTGTTAGTCAGTGTTTGCATACCTTCGCTTGTTAACTGCGTAAGTGTTACCTGTGGTACGTTTTGGCCTTGTTCAATCATGATAAATCCTTAAAATATAAATAACGAATAGCCCATAGCATAGTGGACTTTGCTAATAGGCGCAGCTTTATTATCAATAAGCATAAATACAAATTTTTCACACAATATACGTTAAGGTACAAGTTGGAATGCTCATCTACTAATGCAAACTTACAGTAGCACAGCGAATTTAATGTAGGCGCTTTGCTTGCTAACGTACTTTGTTTATAGATAGTTAAATAAACAACCTTTTACGTGAGCAAGCTTCACACCTTCGTTGAAATAACTCTAAAAATTAATTACCACCGAGAACACTGAGGCGCTGCGCGCTTCACAGAGAAGAGCGTAATACAATGAATTGGTTTTAAAATCACTTCTCCTGCACTGCTCCTTGTCTTCTCTGTGGTGATAATAATGTTTTATTCACTTTATAAATCAAGTACAAAGCTTAACCACAAAACAATTTCTACCACCAAGAGCACCGAGGCGCTGCGCGCTACACTGAGGAAACATAATATTTTTTAGCATCTCCTCCTTTACTTCTCTTTGTCTTCTCTGTGGTGATAATCCCCCTGTGTCAGGATAGTTGTCGCCTCTAACATTTAGCAGAGGCAAATAAAATGAAACGTCAATTTACACAAGAGTTTAAAGTTCAAGCTGTTGAAAAAGCATTATCTCAATGTGATGATGTTCGCTTAGAAGATATTGCAGATGACTTAGGTGTCGGTTATTCAACGTTACAACGTTGGATAGCACTGGCAAAAAAGCATCAACTTGAAATACACCAGACGGGTAGCCAAATGACAGCAGAAAAACGACCACAAGACTGGAGTTTAGAAGAAAGACTCAACGCAGTAATTGAGTGTGGAAGTTTAGATGAAGCCGCCATAAATGAATACTGCCGTAATATAGGGCTTTATCCGCATCATATTCAGCAATGGAAGAAAGACTTAGTAACACCACCTTCAAATAAAACAGTAAAGTCAGACAGTAAACAGCTTAAGCAAGAAATAAAGCAACTGCAAAAAGAACTGAATCGCAAAGATAAGGCCTTAGCTGAAACTGCCGCTCTACTTGTACTCAAAAAAAAAGCGGATGCACTTTGGGGTTTCAACGAGGACGATTAACAACAGCGACTGAGCGACATGAATTAATAACGCTTATCACAAACGCACAGGCTTCAGGGGCAAGGAAAGAAAAGGCATGTGAGTTACTTGGACTGACACTAAGAACCGTTCAGCGGTGGATTGAAGCAGACGATATGACTGACAAACGGACGAGTACGAAAAAACAGCCGCCTAACCGTCTCACAGAGTTAGAGCGGCAGCGCATTATTAATACGGCTAATTCAGCCGAATATGGGCATTTACCGGCCAGTAAAATAGTCCCTAAGCTGCTTGATAAGGGCATATGGATAGCGTCTGAAAGTTCGTTTTATCGTGTCATGAAGGCACATAACTTATTAACGCATAGAGAAAAAGTAAAGCCAGCTAAGCCGATAAAAAAGCCAAGAGTATTGAAAGCAGTGCGTGCAAATGAAGTCTACACTTGGGATATCACCTATTTACCAACGAGCGTAAAAGGGCAATTTTTATACTTATATTTAGTGATGGACATTTTTAGTCGAAAGGTTGTTGGCTGGCAAGTTTACGACTCACAGTTAAGTGAATTAGCCGCAGATTTAATGAAGGATATTTGCAGTCGGGAGCAAATAAAGCGCGAGCAAGTTACGTTACACTCAGATAATGGCAGCCCAATGAAAGGCGCGACATTACTGGCAACATTACAGGAGTTAGGGATTGTGCCATCATTTAGTCGACCGTCAGTAAGTAATGACAATCCATACTCTGAGTCGTTATTTAAAACGTTAAAGTATCGCCCAGAATACCCAGAAAAGGCATTTGAAGATATAAGCGCAGCAAGAGAATGGGTAAGTGGGTTCGTTGATTGGTACAATAATGAGCATCTACACAGTGGTATAAAATTTGTGACGCCAAACCAACGTCATTCAGGTTTAGATAAAGAAATATTAGCTAAGCGTCAGCAGGTAAACGACGCAGCTAAATTGAATAACCCAAGCCGTTGGTCAGGGAAGTCACGAGACTGGTCAATGATAAATGAAGTAAATTTAAACCCTGAGAAAAAAGAAGAAATGCGGGCGGCATAAAATTTAACTTGAGGCGACAACTAACTTGAAAAACTCCGATAGCCCGTACCTACCACGGCAATTTTCATGTTATTCCTTTAATGTTTTAATTGGTAATTAATATGCATAATTTTACCAGAGTTGCCTAATATCATCTATTAGATATTGAGCTTCTAGTATCTGCACAATTATCCCAGACTTAAAATGGAAGATGGAAGATGGAAGATGGAAGATGGAAGATGGAAGATGGAAGATGGAAGATGGAAGATGGAAGATAAAATTTTGCGCGACAAAAGCCGCGCAATCAAAAATTAGCAATATGCAAGATCACAAAAATGAGCTTTTATAGTAACGCTTTAATAGCTTTAGCTATATGCTCCGCCTGCGCCTGAGAGGCCGTCGAGTCTGTTGACTCAACCATAACTCTTATAAGTGGCTCAGTGCCCGACTTACGAAGCAAAACTCTCCCTTTATCGGCAAGCATGGTTTCGGCTTCACTTACTGCTTGCTTCACTGAGCTGGTATTTAATATTTCATCCGCATTATTTTGGGTTAAACGCACATTTAAAAGTACCTGAGGTAACTTTTTAATGCCCGCAACATACTCCTGTAGCGATTGCTTTTGCTGCATAAGCGCTGCTAATACTAAAAGCGATGCAACAATACCATCACCTGTTGATGCATGGTCTAAATGTAAAATATGGCCCGAGCCTTCACCGCCTAACTTCCAACCTGTTTGTTTTAGCTGTTCAACGACATAACGGTCACCCACTTTCGCGCGCTTAAAAGGAATATCCATTTCCTTTAGCGCTAACTCTAAACCAAGGTTAGACATGAGCGTACCAACTACACCGCCTTCCATTTTACCTTGCAGTTTTGCCGCTTTAGCCAAAATATAAAGTATTTGATCTCCATCGATAACAGTGCCACTGTCATCTACAAGCATAAGCCTGTCGGCGTCACCATCTAGTGCAATACCTAAATCAGCACCATGCTCTATCACCGCCTTTTGAAGGCTATCTAGGTGAGTTGCACCACATTGTTCATTAATATTTAAACCATTAGGTTTATCGTTAATACTAATAACGTCTGCGCCTAGTTCGGCATATACATTAGGGGCAATGTGATACGCTGCGCCATTGGCACTATCTACAACAATTTTTAAGCCTTCAAGCGTTAACTCTTTAGGGAATACGCCTTTACAAAATTCAATATAGCGGCCAGCAGCGTCATTAATTCGCCTAGCTTTGCCTAAACGCTCTGAGCTTACACATTGCATTGCATTATTATTTAATGCTTGCTCAAGTAAGGCTTCTATTTCAAGTTCTTGTTCGTCATTTAGTTTAGTACCAAAGTTATTAAAAAACTTAATGCCGTTATCATAAAATGGGTTATGCGATGCACTAATTACTACACCTGCATCGGCTCTAAATGTTGATGCTAAATATGCAACAGCGGGAGTTGGCATTGGCCCAACAAAAGCTACATTTACACCCGCGGCAGAAAGCCCAGCCTCTATTGCCGACTCAAACATATAACCGCTATTGCGTGTATCTTTACCTATTAAAATTTCTTTAGTACCGCTTGAAGCCAACACAGTACCCGCAGCCCAACCTAGTTTCATTGCAAAATCGGGAGTAATAGGAAAAGTACCTACCTTTCCTCTAACTCCATCTGTACCAAAATACTTACGTGGCATAACTGCTCCTTTATAACTGATCTATTACAATAATTGAGAATAACTGGCTTATTTTATTATCTTAAAATATGTAACCTAATAAAAAAACGCGAGTTAAACTCGCGTTTCAAAAAAGTTATTATTACCACCTCTTAGCTCGTTTTTAGGCTTACTACTTTTTCATCACTATCGGATGGAAGTTGTTTTTTTGCATTCCATACTAAATCACAAATACCGTCGGTAGGGTTAAAACCTGTAGGTACATCAAGCAATAACTGCCTAATAGCTTGGTGATCAAAGTTATGGCATGCAATATCTAACGCCTCTATAAATACATTAAGCTCACTTAATGGCAGCATAACCTCGTTGGCAGTCATTATTCGTTCGTGCGTTGTTTCACCTACGTTGTCGCCAATTAAAAGCTCTTCAAAAAGCTTTTCGCCTGGGCGAAGGCCCGTGCATTTAATTTCAATATCACCATGAGGGTTAGTATCTGTTTTAACACTTAAACCTGAAAGACGAACCATTTTAGTTGCAAGATCTTTAATTTTAACTGGATCGCCCATATCGAGTACAAATACGTCGCCACCTTTGCCCATCGCCCCTGCTTGTATTACTAATTGCGCAGCTTCAGGAATCGTCATAAAAAAGCGTGTTATATCAGGATGTGTTAGCGTTATAGGGCCACCTTCTTTTATTTGCCTGCGAAATAGCGGCACTACAGAGCCACTCGACCCCAATACATTACCAAAGCGCACCATACAAAAACGTGTTTGGTGTTTAGCACCTTGCTCTTGTGCTAAGCCTTGTAATACTAGCTCAGCCATG
>NZ_CAKZKO010000050.1 GCF_937123705.1 uncultured Paraglaciecola sp.
ACGTCAATCATTCCAAAAGTGTTTACACCAAACACCAGTCCGGCATCGTTCATAACGCATTTGCAGCCCTCGCCAGTATCAGGGCAAAGCATTTGATTACATCCATCACAGAACGTTGCGCCGCTCATAGCTTTACCTCAAAGTAATCATCCGCAATCAAAACGGCACAACCCGCGCATACTCCCCGAGCCGGTTGATAAAACAATCTGGACACATATCAATCTCAATCCGCTGACCGCTCCCGATGACACAACCACGCGAACCATCGGCACCAGCACTGATAAAGCTATCGGCCTTGTCTGAGTGCTCTACTCGGTTGCACACATCGCACTGAATGGTGTCTAGGGTGTCTTGGCGTATTAGTTCGTGAGAGTAGGTCTTCAAGCTTCGTTATCCTCGCTGCCAACAGGGCGCCCACTCAGAGCGCTAAGCAGCTCCATGAAATACTTGTAACACTCGCTATCGTGGTCGTCGCGATTTTCGCATTGGCTGAATAATCCAGCCGCACAGTTGGTGCATATCTCAGAGTTATCTGTATTCATTTGGCGGGTTAGTTCGCTTGAGTAGGTTTTCACATCAAACCCCGCCAAGGCTTTCTCATAACAATAGCCTGCCTGTACTTCTCATCACCGACCTGCCAGTTGATACGAACCCAGTCAGAGCCATCCACGCGCCATGCAATAGGCTGGTCATCGTTCAAATCATCCTCGAACATAATCACATCACCGTCTGACCATGAGAATTCTGTGAACTCGGTCTTGCTCATCAGGTGCACGGGTATGTGTTTTCTTATGAAATGCTGCATTTCTTTGTTTATGCAGGTTCGCAGGGATAGTTGAAACCAACGGTCGTAATGCGGCCTGCTTGGCCATTCGAATACGTCCAGTTCGTCGCGCTGGTTAAACTTGCCAATCTCAAAATAATCATTGTAAATGGGATTGAAGCAGGTTTCGGCATCGACGATTTTATAGGGTATCCCGCCCAACGTATCGGCCTGCTTGTAAACATCAGGCGAAATGTCGGCCAGCTTTCTCGCCTCACCTCGGCCAATCAATATCATATCCGGCAGCTTTTGCGCTCTCGGTATTTTAGAAAGAGCATCCTGTATTTCTTCAAGTGTTAGCGTGCTCATGCTGCGTTATCCCCCAACAACTCCGACGCGCCCATAACCTCACGCCTTGCATCGACCATTGGCGATATATTCGCATTGCCGACTATCTCGCGATAAGGCATTTTTAAGCCGGAAGCCTTGTCGTGGACCTCGTTCCTGACGCCGTGATAGTTGCGTATCGTCTCGCTGGTTGTCCTGCGCTCAGTTACCGCTGCGTCTTTCGATACAAGTAACTTTGCCAGTCGCTCAAACGCTACTCGCTGGTTCGTGGTTCGTTCGCGTGACTCTGTGCCTTGCGCTCTTAGTCCTGTGGCAATGTGGGTTATTCGGCAGCAGGCTTGCACTTTATTACGCTTTTGGCCCCCGGCACCTTGGCCTGAATACCAATCGACGTGGAAATCTTTTTTTGTATAACTATGAATGAGTTCTCGTTCTTTCATTTTGCTTTATCGCCTGTGGCTGACGCTTGAAAAAGACCTAAATCTTTATTTGTGACGCCATGCTCACCATGATAAATTTTTACAGCCTGATCATAGAGCTTCGCTGCCTCTACAGCATCTTTACTCCTGCCAAGACTCTTGGTTTTACCGTTGACGGTTATTCTTGCCCTATATAAGCTCTTCTTGGGTTCGTATGTAACGCCTTTAAACGGTATTTTTGCGTTCCTATTCAACCCTCGATTCATCGCTTGCTGACTTGAGGTAGCCCAGCGACAATTGTCTTTCTCATAATTCCCTGAGCCGTCTATTCTGTCCAACGTATGTGTGTCAGACGGCGGCATTCCCATGTCTTTATAAAACTCCGCAAAATCACTCCATCTAGGGTCGTAAGAAATGCCCTTTGCGCCATGCGTTGGGTATGAATCGCATTTTGAATTATCGCAACGGGTCTTCATGTTATGCCAGCAATAATAAATGCGCGTTTTTACCTTCCCGTGGCGATATGGGTATTTATTTGATTCTGGGCTAAAATCTAACTCGGTCATAACTATCTCCTTAGTTGTGGCTAGGCAGTATTCCGGCGGGCCGTCAAACTTGCCGGATACTGCCACCCAATTCTAACAGAAACGCACCCAAAACCCTTGATTTATAGGCACTTTAGCGATTCGCCGCGCCGATTAGAGCGCGTAAGAGTGAGCGGTGTTCACAGGTGCTTGTCCTGTTCGTCAACTCGATAAATTATCGTGTCATGGTCAGCCATTTCTATTTCCACATTCAATCCAAGCGGTTCTAGCACCGAACGAATCTCTGCTACATCATTAAGAGCGTTGTCGTAGTTCTCTTTTGATGTGTTGTCGCCAGTGTTGTGTCTAATAAAGATTTCTTCACCGTCTTGAGTGGCATACAGCCATCCCATGTCAGCGTCTTTTAGTGTTTCCGCCAGCTCCACGCCGTTGATAGTGATTGTGTTCATGGTTCTTGCTTTTTGCTTAATGCTCGAATCGGCTTCTTTATCATATCTTCTAACATCACCATCGCCTGAATTAAATGATATGCGTCCAATAAACCCATGTCCTTGTGGCTCCACGAATCCAGCGACCTTGTGTAAATTGACAGCGTTCCTCTAAATTGAAACTGCTGACCTTCATTTCGGTTATCAGTTGCGCAAATACGAATGACTGATCGTGATGTAATGCCGCACTCCCAGTGACATGTGCATGAATTATCTGGACAGGCTATTACACGCCAAACATGTCTAGGTGTTCTGATAACAGTCACTTGCAACTACTCCTTATCAATCGTTGGTAATGCGCCCGAATCTCAATTAAATCGTCGCATGTGTAGTGTTTTGCTTCGTGCGGGCCTTCGAGCCATTCGACCTTTTCAATGCCGATGCGTTTTATCAATCCTTCTCGATAGCCTTTGATATTGCCAGACTTGGATGTATTGCACTGTTGGCATTGCAGATGACAATTCAAAGGCTCGAATCTTAATTCTGGCGCTGACCCTATTGAGCGATAGTGTCCTGCATGAGCCTGTCCGTAGGTGATTCCGCAGCTAATACATTCGCCACTGGTATCTGACAATCGAACCCACCTGTTAAACACTTGCTGCGTGAGCTTTGTCTGATGCGGTTTATCCTTGGCGCGGAAATCCCGTTTCATCCGAATCCGCTCGGCTTTCGCTTTGTTGAGCGACGCTCGCTCTTCCCGTTGCTCTTTGGCTTTTTTCTTCGCCAACTTCTCAAGCGACAACTGATACCCACAAGCATCAGAACACCAGCTCTGAAAGCTATTAAACGGCTGAAACCACTGGCCGCAGTCTTTGACCTTGCACTTGCGGCGTCTTGGTTTGGGTTGTGCGGTCATATCAAACCCATTTCCTGACTAACTCGGCCCATTTCAGCATTAATCATGAACCCGTTAATCTGCGACATGTGCTCAACACCAATCACAACGCCTGTAATTGGCCTGAATTTGAACCCATCAGAGTCATCCGTTATCTCGCCAAATGAGCCATATTCAGTATCAACGCTCCAGCCTGATTGGGTTTCGTTGAATTCTATTTCCATCACCGCACCTCAACCCAATGATCATTCACAAAGTCTATGATTTTGCGCTCTGTGGATTTCCTGTAATCAGCCGACGAATCGCGCACAAGCCGAGCAATAGTATTTACGTGCAATCCCGTTTCTTTAGCGATCTGCTCTTGAGTGTATCGGCCTTGCAACGAGCGTATAGCTTTTTGTGCTCTGGATTCGTGCGTCATCGTGCTACCACCGAGCCGTTAGATACCGGCTCTCGCAGCTCAGCCTCTTGTCTGTCCAATTCCGCCTTAGTGCGCCCGTAGAGCTTTATTTCGCCGCGAACACCTGCTACTGGTGGTAACACCCTGCTCAACAGGCTATCCACGCTTACAGGCCCGTTACTGGCCGGTTTTGATATATGCCCGTCATAAACGTTTTTGGCTGCGTCCTGCATTCGAGTTCGATAAACTTTCATGAGAAACCTAAAATCTGGTTAACAACAGAATCCAAATCATCCGCGCTGTCATACCCATCCACACTGCGTAGCGCCAAATCAATCAAATCACTGTATATCTGCTCTATCAACTCTTGTGAACATTCTTTGTAGCTGATGGATTGCGCCTCTAATCGCAGCTCACCACGCCCAGTAACGTCAGTATGATAGTGCCCCGCACGAATGACCTGCTCTTTTCTAAACCGCTCAAACGATTGCTGGATTGTCTCGCCGTTGTGCTCTACCTGAGCGCGTGGCATTTGCTCGTACATCAAATTCAACAGCGCGAATGCCTTGCGGTGAAATTTACCGTTGCGTAGCTGCGTCAATGTGCACCCGAACGCTTTCCCAAGTTTCAGGCTTTGCATGGTCTCTATGTCAGCTTGGGTAGCTGGCAGAAATGACCCGTTCGCGGATTTGATAAGCATTAAGTCCATGCTCATGCCACACCCTCACTCAATCTCAAGCAAAATCGCTGCAACCGATGCACACCCATACCCTGCTTGTCCGCACCCCGCAAACGCCAGCGAAACGAAATCAAGCTGTAGTCGATCCAATGACCGCCGATGACATATACAGCTCGGGTATCAGCGCCTGTTGTGACGAATGAAAGATTACTGGACTCAAGAGTATGAGCGATGCTGTCTGTTTCTGCGTATCCACTTATTCTGCTCATAGCGCCACCATCACGATCACAAGCAATGCCAAAATAAATCCAGCTATTACGGCAAAGACTCGACCTATGCTTCGGTCATCGTGCCGATTGAGCTCGTGCAGCTCTTTGCCGCCTAGACTTAAAACCTGTTTTCGATAAACTCGCAGTCGATTGATGATTGTGTTTCGCTTTACGTGCAACTTTCCGTAATGCGGCGACTCTGTATTCAGGTCATCAGCCAAGCGTGAAAAGAATCTTTCAATCTCGAACAGATTCGACAGGTCTATATCGTTGCCGTGTTTGGCGATATGAATACAGTCGTCGATGATTTTCAATTTATCTATGCTCATACCTCACCTCGCACCATAAAAACCTCACCCATAAACTCAACCGGTACATGTGATTCAAGCCAGTTGCACACTTTCTGCTCTACCTCATGCCTGACAAATTCACCGGATAGAATTCGATGCACTGTGGGCTGTGATACGCCTGCATGAAACGCGATTTGTGTTTGTGTTAAGCCTCTGCGTTGGGCTGTGTGGATTAGGGATTGGGTTTTCATCGCTCATCCCCTCGCGCAATAGCTTCAGCATCCGTGTACGTGCTTTTGTACCGCTTGCTCAGTTTGACGATATTCATGTCAATTACCTGCTGCCGACTAATACCGAGCGCGTTTCTCAGCGCGGCAAGATAAAACTCACAATCTCCCATTTCCTCAATCAGTTTTTGCTCATCCAGCGGCTTGTTGTTGAAGGCATGCTTTTTGACTAAATCCAAACACTCGCCAGATTCTCCAGATAAACCAACGGCGGCGTGAAGTAGATCGACCTTTTTACTGGTTATCTCGCTAACGATAGTCTCAGCGGGTTTGAGTTTTTCGGCTACGAAATCTGCGTATGTGTTCATGCAACGTCTCCGTACAATTTTTGTTTAGCGTGAAGCTCATCGGGTGAGCCGAATTGATTGATTCGTTCTGCGTCTCGCTCCGTCTGTCGCTTGTCTTTTTCAGCAATGACGTAACGGCGAAGTTCTGCGCGAGCCTCTGAGCCGTGTTTTTTCTCCCAGCGTGAAAACCAGGATTCCATCTGCGCCGATGTCTCACACACGCGCATGACATGGCGAGCTAGGCATTGCATTTTGTATTCTTCGGATGTGTTCATAGCTCGTTGAATGACCTCCGTTTAGCCTTGCCAGCCAGCTCTGGAACCGGTGCGTTACGCTGTGTAATCGTTTGTCGTGACCCGTCAAAATCCAGATACACAGAACCCGTCGGTCCTTGTCGTTGTTTTCGGATGATGAATTCCTGAATGCCCGCCCTGGGTGAATCTTCGTTGTACTTCTCATCCAGGTAGCAGAACGCAATGATGTCAGCGTCCTGCTCAATGGTTCCGCTATCACGCAAGTCGCTCGGGATGGGTCGCTTGTCCGGTCGCTGTTCACAACCTCGTGACAACTGAGCGATAGCGATAACCGGACAGTCAATCTCTTTTGCCAGACCTTTCAAACCTGCCGAGACTTCCGATACTTCGTGAATGCGATTTTCTTTGACCCCAGACACCAGCGTCAGGTAATCGACAATAATCAAATCACATCCGGTTTTTCTGGCCTGTGCTTTGGCTCTTGAACGAAGCTGTGCAATTGAGATATTCGAGCGGTCATCCACATAAAGCTCTCGGCGTTCGTGTTGCTTCTGCGCATCGCTCAACGCCTCACCGTCTGATTTGCTCACCTGTGCGTTTTTAATCCGGTCAAAGTCGATTTGGCTGAACATCGACACAGAGCGCATGGCTAATTGCTTGATTGCCATTTCACAGCTGAACACTTGAACGATGTTGTTTTGCGCAACGTGATGAGCTATCGCCATCGCTGTAGCTGTTTTTCCATGTGACGGACGACCACCGACAACAATCAAGTCGCCTTTTTGCAATCCACCGGTCATTGCATCAATGCGTGAAAACCCAGTCGATAATCCTGTCAGTTTTGCGCCAGATTTCGACGCTGTTGCCATTTCAAAGATGAATTCTTTGCTCGCTGCTGCGATATGACGGAAACCTACCGACGCAGCTTTGTCGGAAAGCGGCGTTAAGCAGGCTGTAGCGCTCTCTACAAGCTCTTCAGCGCTCGACCCTTCCTGGGCTATTGATTTTATTTTTGAAGCCGCCTCAGCGAGCTTATGGCGCATCCATGTAGTTTTGACGATATCGATGTAAACATCGGTGTTTGATTCGGCTGGTGCAAAATCCGCAAGAGCGCTCAACGTCTCAATGGCTCGATTAACTTTCGGCTCTGCTGCGGCACCGATGGTTATCAAGTCTGGCGTGTGTCCAGCTGTTCTCACCGCATACGCTGCGATAAACAAATTCCGGCATTGTTCGTTCAGGAAATGCTCAGGCAGAAGATTGTCCATTACCGCGTCTTGAGTTGGTCCGCCGATAGCAACGCCACCGATGCATGCCTGTTCAGCTTCGAGGGTCATGCTGATTCCTCCGACAACGCCTGGACTTCCTCGAATGCTGATGCGAAGTTGTCAGGGTGCAGAAAGTAATCCAACCCGCCTTTGAATTTTCGCTTGCCAGTGCCGCTCAGGTAATCAAGCTCAGCAACGCCGGAAAAAAACCATTCCCAGGTTCTGATGTTCTGGAATTTCGGTCTCTCCCGCTCAATCGATTTGATGGAATTTATCCGCTTCCAGTTCATCGGTTGTGGAAGCTCGGCGGTAACCAGTGCGGGTAGGTTTTCGTTGAACACTTCCGCGACTTGGTTTAGTCGGTCGTAATCTGTTTTTTCTTTGCCTTTCGGTGAGTCGGAATCTGTTTTCTGTTTTTGTTTATCTGCCGTTACTTTTTCTGGCTCTGCCGTTACGTCCGTAACGCTCTTTCCCTCTTTCTCTGTATCTGTATCTGTATCTAGCCGCGTTACGGGTCCGTTACGTAACGCGTTACTATTCCGTTTAGGCAATTCCTTGGCTACTTTTTTCTGCTCTTTTCGCTCTCTAAAACGTGCTTGTCTGGCCGCTCCAGTCTTGTCTTTGTCCGACCTTCTTTGCCGCTTTTCCCAGGCAGAAGGATTGCATAATTCATCTATCAGACCAGCATCCATGAGACGTGCTCGAACATCCTTGAATGTCACCACATCAAGGCCGAGTTTTTTAGCTATTAGGCGGTCCCTGTAGTCCTCAGATTTGTACTCTTTATCGAGCACGCCTTTGCCTTTCATCGCCATCATTGCGACAAAATGCCAGCGGTCCTCAAAAGCCAGCATTGCAACTTCTTCGTCATCAATGATTTCGGTATACAGCCGGAACCACGGTAAGTGCTCGCTCATACACCCAACTCCCGAGCAATCTGGCGCACAGCACAGCTATATTCGTGGTGGTTCAAATCGTCAGATAATTGGGATTTCCTGGCTTCATAAAGTGCTAAACGCTGCTCATATGTCAGGACTGGTTTAATGGGTGGTTGCCGTTCTCGGCCATTTGCTATACTGTCTGCATCTACTACATTCATATCGCTATCTCGTTTCTGTAATGGGTTTCGGGTTAGTGAGTAAGATAGGTCGGGCTGTTAGCGCAGCTCGGCCTTTTTTGTGGGTCACTCTTCTTCGTCTGGGCCGCAGTAATCCAGCGGATTGTGACCAGAAATAGTTCCATGACCCATGATCTCTTCAAACTTGGCAATGAAATCCTGGTCTTCTGTTTTCACGGTGAAGTGAGAGCGCTCAATCTCCACAACAACTTCTGAGTGCTTTCCGCAAACCTCGCCGAAATAAACCTCACTGCCTATGAGCGATTCGATATCACTGGCTTCGGCGATAAATAGGCCGTCAAGGTTGTAGCCTCGGCCAACATCCCAGTTAAATTCGTATATTGCTTTTGACATAGTTATCTCTCAATTGCGCCGATATCCGGCAGGTTGGTTAATCTTCAAACTTTGCTTTAAACAACCAATAGGGAATCGTCAAATCAACACGATCACCGACGACAGACATGCGCTCAATCTGTGAGCGCGGCAGGAACACGGTTTTGCCCAGGTGCTCCACCTTCACACTGTTGTCGCGTGTCTCGATATGCTTGGCCTTGAATGTTTCTGTGCTCATTGCTTTTCCGGCATTGGTTGAATCGGTATCAAGTGCTCGCACACGCCATTAACAGGCTTGAAGTGCGAGAACACCTGTCTGTCATGTGGTAAATCCACCCAGCGCTTACACACGTCTCGTTTGCCGCATGTTGCGTTGGTGCAGCGGGATATGTCGGCTGCGAGTCTCATGCGATTTCAGCCTGAACCTCACGCTGCTGATACCACGCATCGACTTTTGCTTGTAGGGTGTCTCTGTGGGTTTTTAGCGCGGCTTTGCGAAACTGCGTCGTGTATGGGTATTCATCGGTAAAAACAGGGCTGTATATGCACCCGCCAAACGCCCAACGCACATGTCTGTCTGCGGTTGAGCGATACATTGCACTTCTGAATTTTCCAGCTATGCCCTTTCTATGAAAATAATCACCAAGCCAGCATCTATATGTACCGCATAAACTTACAAAACAACTTACTTTCAACCACTCAGGATCAACATCCGGCATATGCGCAAGCTGGTCGTCACAGTTGGCTATCTGGCGTAGTAGGGTTTCGGGTTTTGGGAATGATTCGATTTGTTTCATGCTGCTTGCTCCGCATCAAAAAGTTGAGGTCTAGCGCCGCCACGTAAACGACGCCTAACCGCTACGTCATGCTCTCGAATAGTCGGAAAATTGCCACCGTTGTTCAGCGCGTAGACGGCTATGCGCTCGGCTTTGTCAGAAGCTCGAAGCTGCTTTGTTACTGATTTGTGCTTGAGCTGTTTTCGTGAGTGATTGAGTCTTCGGCGCATATTTGCCGCATACTGGGCATCACTGATCATTTGGTTGTCGTCCCAATCAATGCTGTATTTGTTTGGATCGCGTGTTTGTCTGCGTTTCATCCTGCTTTCCTCTGTTGCTCAATATCCGCCTCAACCTCACTAACAAATCGAATTGGTATCATCGGATAATGGTCAGTGCTCATCCGTTTCGGGCATCTAATCCCGGCATCAGAGCTGTAGTCTGCGTATTGGGATTGGGTGGTTTCGACGCCTAGATATCTGCAACATCAGTTTTTGACCCTGCACGGATGGGTCGGACGACATAGGGTTTTCATGAGGCTTTACTCTCACGACGAATTACCGCAAAACAACTAAATGCCTTACAGTCGCTGTTAAACATATGCAGCAACGGGCCTGAAAACGTCACACTGTCTTTGCGGTTTGCTCTGGCGCATAGGTGGCTACGTGGACAGTCTTTGCCCGTGCAAGCTGACTGGTGCCGGTAGATTTTACTTCTTGGCTTGAGGTTGTTTCGACGCTGGGTCGATGGTGCGTTGTTTGTGTGTTGGGGTTGGGTCATGCCGCATCCCTCGGGAATAGATCAAGCTGGTCCTCATCTGCCACGCCATATGCGCAGACGTTTTTCAGATTGCTAACAGCAAGATCAAAGTAGCTCTCTTTCAATTCAACGCCTATAAATCGACGACCAAGCTGGAGCGAAACATAACCCTCAGAACCAATTCCCATGAACGGCGACCACACAACATCACCCTCATTCGTCCATAGCTGCAAACAGCGCTCAATTACATCTAACTGGAGAGGGCAGATATGCCTTTCATCATCTTGGTCACGACCATTACGCCAACCGTTCAACGTGTTTGACTGATTGATGTCATGCCATATTGGTGATGCGTATCGCTGCCACACATCAATGCTGGTGCCCTCGCCCAATTCGTAATACAGCCGTCCGTCATCTCTTGTTAGCTGCACAAACGACTCGGCTGGCTCGTCACCCACATAATGCGTGAACTCACCTTCAATAGGCCCTGTGTTCTCTCCGGGCTTCCTGAATGTGACTATGGTGTCGGGTATTCCCATTCTGGACATGGCCGAGTCCTTTTTGATTTGCTTATGCAGCAAGCCAAGTGCTTTAGTTCTTTGCATGGCAACGACAGGGTTCTTCCAGATACACACTTCTGAGTGAAAAATGAACCCAGCCGCCTGATATTCTCGGATTATGTCGCCGCGAAAATCACTGATGCCGATAAACCCATCACGCACTTTTGAGGTAGGCAGGTTCATGCAATGCACTGATAAATTGCGCCCCGGCTTCATGGCCCGAAACTGCTCTTTAATCAGGAACCGATAGTGATTCCAAAAGTCATCATCATTGCGAGCGTTACCCATGTCTCGCTCGGAGTTTGAGTAAACGTAAAGACTCTTGAACGGCGGCGAGAAAATTGAATAATCTATTGAGTTATCCGGCAATGCCTGGGCAAGCTCTATGGTATCGGCGTGGTAGGCGCTGTAACGATCTGTGTGGACTTGATTCAAGATACTCATAGCAGTGGGAACTCGGGTCGTTGCGATGCTTGGTAGGCGGTATGCTCGTAGATAGCAGGGTTTATATGAGATTTGAATATCTCGGACGCCCTATTGCGCATCTGTGTTGATAGCGCGTTATTGTCGTCATCCTTGCGCTTTATGTTGTCAATGACCATGCCTTCATTGGCGTGGCTGACAACGTGAATATGAACCTCTTGCGTCTGGCCGAATCGCCACACTCTGCGTATGGCTTGATAATACTGTTCCCATGAATCGGATAGACCGGTAAAGACCATCTGACTACAGCTTTGAAAGTTCATGCCGAACCCTGCAAGCTTTGGCTTGGTGACTAAAGCCCTAATACTCCCATCCTGGAAACAGAGCAGTGATTTTTCTTTATGCACAGGTTTGTCAGAGCCCTTGACTTCAACCGCATCGTTTATCAATTCGGTGAGTAGCGCGGATTCATCATTTAGGTTGCACCAGATAATTACCTGACCTTCCATTGCGTTAGCGATAGCGGCGGCTTTCTCACATCGATCCTTCAATGACCCTTTGCGTATCTGCCCGCGAATCAGCAAGCCAGCAGACTGCATTTCTTTATCTGATAGCGTTAACTCTCCAACAACATGCTCATGATGGACAACAGGCGGCAGGTTGTACGCATCGCCATTGAAACCTATATCAGCAGGGTTTTTCAATATGACCGACCACGATGCCATCCACTCGAAAAACCGCTCTTTCGCATGGCCTTTTAGCCGCCACTTGGAAGTCTTGGCAGAGTCGTGAGTAAAGTACATCGCCAGCATTTCCATCTGCTTCATAACGCCTAAAAATTCACACTGCGTACCGATTTCCATAAAATCATTCGGCGCAGGCGTTGCAGTGCATGACAGCCGATAAGGCAGGTCAACAGCGAACGATTGAATCTGTGCGCGTACTTTGCCGTTTAGCCCTTTGATGATGCTGGACTCGTCAAGAACGATGCCCGAAAATAACGCGGGGTCGAAATTCTGCAACTGCTCATAGTTGGTGATAACCAATCCAGCCGGGTCTACGTCGCTCGGGTCGGCCTTGGATATGGCAATGCCGAACTTTTCACCCTCGCGAATGGTTTGCGCAGACACGGCCAATGGCGCCAATAACAATACACAACCGCCTGCCTGGTCGTGTACGCCTTTAGCCCAGTGAATCTGCATGGCAGACTTGCCAAGCCCTGTATCGGCAAATATGGCCGCTCTGCCACGCTGTAAAGCCCAGTTAACTATGGGTATCTGAAAGTCAAACAGTGCGCCGGTATCAATCAGCGGTTTCAACCCAGAGCTTTCATGTATCGGCTCTCTGGTTTTGAGATAGTCAGCATAATTGCCTATCTCGGTTCTGGTACTATTCATATTGCCCGTGTCCTATTGATTATCGGGTTGAGTGGCAGTCAGCTCGCGGAATCGGGCTGGCTGTTTTTTACAAGCGAGATAAGAACGGCACACATGCCGCCTAGATATTCGCTACGTTGGAAAATAATGTCGTCGATAGTGCCCAGCGACATATCGTCTGTAATGCCATCGGTAAGCGTGTGAAGGTGTTCTGGCATTAGATCGCGGGCTTTGGCCTTGTACTGAATAGCGGCGCTCATGCAGCCTTACCCCGCATCCGACGAACAACCTTGATGTGTGTTTCCGCCTGCCGCATCAATTCCGGCCTTATCGAACCAAACGACAAAATACCGCCACTTGCCACTATCAAAAAGGCTATGGTTTTCGCTCCCGCTGAACGCGCCGTTTCTGTGTCACTTATTAGTGAAGACAAGTAGCTTTCAGGGATATCCGCCTCTTGGCAGAAGACTTTTCGACCGTCTTTTGTGAGGCCGTCCACATAGGTTTTGAGGTCCATTAGTCTAATTTAGCAATTGCTACAGCGAATAGCAATAGAAAATGCTAAATTATTGCAAACGCTAAATTGCTATCGTCTAGGACATGGATATGTCGCAAATCAGAATCAAAAATATTGAGCTGCTCGAAGGGCGCTATGACCAAAAACAGGACTTTGCTCACACCATAGGGGTGACACCAAGCTATGTCGCTCAACTAAAAAGGAATGGTCGGCCTATTACAGAAAAGACAGCTCGAAAAATTGAAGCGCTGTTAGGCTTGCCTAAATACTGGATGGACGAGCTGCATTCTTTAGTTGAAGATGTAACGTTAGCGAATGACGATGAAGATGTATTCATAGTACCGTATCAGGTTAATAAGGCCGTTGAAACGGAACAAAGTAAAGATATGGCTGAGACTGTAAAATCCTCTTGGTTAAGCGAAAAAGGATACAAGCAACAAGACTTATTAACCGTTAACTACCGGTTAAGCAACATGGAAAGGATTTATTTCCCTGGGGACAAACTCATCGTCCATACCGCTCCTGTATCCGAGTTCGAGAACAATAAAATTTACGTATTTGTTGACGAGCATCAAGAGCCTGTTTTGTGGAGGGTTTATAACAGGCGCGGCGGCGCGTTGCTTTTATCTAGCGAAAATAGCTCTGAATATCCAGACGAGATAATTGCCGCCAAAGATATCCCGACTTTGGAGGTTTTGGGCGTTGTCGTGCGACTAATCCGCGACGAGGCATAGGCTAGGTTTTCCTGCCCGCATTACCCCGCTGTAGCATTTTCTAAATTTATTTAGCATTTGCTATTGCCTTGTGGTTTAGCATTTGCTACAGTTTACTCCACAGTCTGAAAACGACACAGGAGTAACACATGTCCCACGCCCAAATCGAAAACCACCAAGTCCTAGACATTTCCACGAACTACATCCCGCGCACTGTCCTGACGC
>NZ_CAKZKO010000051.1 GCF_937123705.1 uncultured Paraglaciecola sp.
GGCACAACAGTTCCAGCAATCAGCGCCGTTTTACTGGGCACCTGATAAACTGAATAGAGACCTTTAAAAGGTTTGGGTCTACAAAGTCACTGCTTTTTAGACCCAATTTTTTACATTCTAAATTCATTATTAGTAACGTTGCCTAGTAATTCGTTACTCACAGTTTTAAATAGTTTCGCCAAAGTATTTTGCAGGTAAACTTGAAACTTATCCTGAGCTAGGGTTCTATCAAATACATCTGTTGGTAAGAAACGTTTCATTTCTGCAATGAACGCTTCACTAGATACAATATCAGGAAGTCGGTCGACAAAGTTATCCAACATTTTGTTGAAGTGCTCAAGTTTATAATCTGACACCTTGTTTTTAACTAAGTCCATATTGAGTGTCGCGCCTTGTTGCTGTAACCAAGCTAAATCCCATATATCTCGGTGGCGGACATACCTTGTAGTGGCAGGCAAGGAAATGATTTTATCCGCCATGACTTCATCCAAGCTTTCTGTCAAAATTAGCGTATCACTGTATCCATCAGGCAAAAAATCATAGTTTATTTGAAGAGGTTGGGGCTCTCTTGTATAGGCTGGAATGTTTGCCACTTCTACTTTGATTTTTTGTTTTGGCAGATCTTTTCTCTCAGGAGAAGTCACTACAGCTATTTGCCACTTATCAATGCTCAATTCAGAATATTTAGGATCTTGCTTTAGATCCTTTGGTTCTTTTACTGTCACTTCAAGCCCGTATCGTTCGCCAATGTACTTTTCTATACAATGTTTCATGTCTGCCAGCATCGCTGAGCTGAAATCCTTCCCGCCAGCAAAATCCAGATCTTCGCTGAAACGATTGCCGCCATAACAAAGGCGCAATGAAGTGCCACCTTGAAAAGTTAGTTTGTCTAGAAGTCCACCTTTCTCTAGCGCAAATAAAATATCGTAGTGTAAGAGCTCTTTCTCTATCACTGAGCGCATATGAGATACATTTTCAACCTGCATTGCTTTATTTACCAATTGCGCGAAATTTTCTTGATCAATTTTCATATAGCCCATCCTTGCTTACTAAATGTGTATTTCGGCCAACTCGTTTTAAGTCTCTGTATGCAGTTTGTTTCGTTGCTAACCTAAGCGGTCTGCCGACTAAACTGGTATTTTCTAAAATATCCATTGGATCTCGTTTCGTATGCGTAAATTCAATTGTACCCAAAGGTGTTTTGAATTCACCGGAACGTCCCGTTGTCATAACAGTTAAGCGATCTACTGGAATTTGCGAAATAACTCCAAAATCAGAAAGTGCAGACTCTAGGCTAATGTAGTTATATTCTCCACGCCGAATGGTTTTAGCAATTTGCTCCAACGTATCGCTGCCTTTCGACTGCGCTAAATTGTATAAGTACACACCATTAATGATTCGGGTGAGTAAGCCATCGTCTTGCAAACGTTTAATTCCTGCACGCAATGCTCGTTCATTATCTTGATGAAAGATTTTGGCCAGATCTGAATTAGTAAAAACACAGCGACCACGCTTGTCATATTCTAAGAGCTTTTTAATTGCCTCAGCCTTTTTCACTATACGCCTCTAGTTATCAAGGATGACACTTAAACATGTTATAAGTGTAGACTTATTTTTTCAGGGTTCAAGTTTACAATAATGACATAAAAAAGCGTCAAATTTGTTGACTTGGTTTCTAAGGGTGGGGGATTAAAAGGACTTGGTTAGTTTAAAGTGTGATAAATTTTAACACCCAGGGTGTGAAAAAACGGGCTCAGCTAAACCGGTTGGCTAGCAACGGCGCTTCTGCCATCGCTTGTAGGCGATAAAAGTGTTATGTCTGCAACCTTACCTGTTGTTGCCAGCACTCAAGAAGTTATTGGTACAAATGTTCCAGCAATCAGCGCCGTTTTACTGGGCACCTGATAAACTCAAAAGAGGCCTTTAAAAGGTTTGGGTCTACAAAGTCACTGCTTTGTGGACCTTATTTTTTATCAGGATTGGCTTATTTGATCAGTCTTGGTGGGTAAATCTGTTTAACTTCAAGCACAATGCTCCTCCCTTTATGTACGCCTTTAGGTGATGTTGTTAGTTCATAAAGCCCAGAGACGGAACCATTTTCTTTATGACGTTTTGAAAGTTCATGTTTCAACTTGTTGACTTTTAGTTTGGTTGGATTTGTTCCCTGAAAATGGCTCAATGCCTCAAGAGAACATAGTTGTCTTATGTGATCTATGATGCCCATACCAACAATAAAATCATACCGTTCAAAGCTCATCCACATTAAACTCTCTGCAATCAGATCAACGTATTCGTTTAAGCGGATGATGCTTTCTTCCGGGGTCGTAGGACCTAAGCGAATAATATTTCCACCACCGTCAACAGTATCACGTATTTTCCAGATGGGTTCATAGTGGCCAACCCTGTTTCTAAAGTCCTTTATAAATTTAAATCGATGATGTAATGCGGTCCTTGTTGCGTTCGTGCTTTTTGCATTTGGGAACACTTTTGGAATCAACGTTGGCCAAAGTTTGGTATTTTTCACTGGGTCATCGTAGTTCTGCGTAAGTAAATTAACCCAAAAGCCAAAGCTCAAAGATGCTACAACGGTATCTGAAGATGGTCTGGGAGTAATTGGTGTTTTACGATCTTTTTTCAGGTATTGCTTATCAGCCTCTTTTTTCGCAGAGGGGAATTTCTTCATTAAAAACCATTCTTTGTTACCACTGAAATGGCCGGATGCAGCTGAATGAATTGAATTTCGTAAAGTAATTTCAGTCGCCTGAAGCAGGGGGTAAAATGCTGTTGATAAGGACTTATTCCAAAGATACGTTCCAAGAGCTTCAGCATCATTTTGACAGCTGAAGTATGTGCGGTAGGTGTCCAATCGGGACTTCGAAAGCGTTACCTCTAGTGCGTTGATGAACGCTTGATCTACTTGCAAATCTTTATCTCCAATCCTATACTGTGTCTGTAAGTCCTAGATACACCCCCTCCGAGCATCGGCTCGTGATATGGCTCTAGGGCAGAATCTGACTAGAAATTGCTTTTAAATCATAGGTTTTTTGGCGAAATCTAGAAGAATTTGAAGAGGCTGCTGAAAGGCGGCCTTTTTCATTTCTGCTCGTTATAAGCTGTACACTGTTTATTCCTCCTAATTCTAACAGTTATTTCCAAATAGTTAAGCACCCTAGCAAGGCATCCAATTCTTCAATCTATCTAACCGAGTCCACATAGGACAACTGCATAGACTGGAGCCTCGATTTACATTAACGAGGACTCC
>NZ_CAKZKO010000052.1 GCF_937123705.1 uncultured Paraglaciecola sp.
TTAGGCAAGGCAATAATCCCCATCTCATTGGCGTACTTTTCATACTCATTAAGCATGTCTTGAAAAATCAGCGGATGGCTTGATGCCAAATCTTTGGTTTCACCGGGGTCGTTGACTACATCGTATAAATGCCAAGCTTCATCACCAAAGGGCTGTTTGATTAAGGCGATTTTCCAATTATCTCGATAAAGCGAAGCATTACCGCTGGTTTCAAAGGCAAAACTATCTTTGCCCCATACATCTGTGGTTTGTCCTGTTAACAAGGGCATTTGGCTGCGGCCATAAAATTCCTCTGCTTTAAAAACCGTGCCCGAATGTTCAAGCAGTGTTGGGACGAGATCGCTAACATGTGCGCGACCGGATACTACTCCCAAATTTTTGATACCGGGGCCCGAGATAACCAAAGGCACTCTTTGCCCGCCTTCTGAACTGTTAAATTTGTACAAATTAAACGGTGCTGCCGATACCGAAGCCCACTCTGGGCCAATGCTAGCAAGGCTTCCCTCTTGTCCTAAATTGGCAAAATCATTATCCCAATCAAGGGATGCCATCCATATTTTTGTTAGCACATCTTGCACCGGATTAACCGGCAGCAGACCAATAGTGTTACTTTCAGCACCGTTGTCAGAGGCCACCACCACTAAAGTGTTTTCTAGTTTGCCTAGTGTTTTTAGATGCTGCAATAAACGGCCAATATGATGATCGGCGGCTTCGGTCATACCGGCATTCACTTGCATCAAACGGGCCCAATATTTTTGCTCATCAGAGCTTAGCTCAGCCCATTTTCGATGATGTTCTGGCACATCTTCTAACCTTGTCGATACAGGAACTAATCCTAATTCAATGGCTTTTTGTAAACGTGCTTGACGCATCTTGTCCCAGCCTTGATCAAATACACCATTGTATTTATCTATGTATTCAAGGGGGACTTGCACCGGAATGTGGATTGCTTGCAAAGACACATAACTAAAAAACGGTTTGTCTGGTTCGGCTTCATCTATGTAGCCAATCATTTTGTCGACTATATCCCGAGACGAATAAAAATCTTCTGGCAAAGACACCCGCTCTCCATCTTCGAACCACTTAACGTCTTTGTATAAGGCTAAGTACGGGGTTTCTCGGTAGTTACTGGCACCTGTGGCATCGAGCACAAAGGAACGATCGAAGCCAAAACGGTGCGGTAGGTTTTTTCCTACTCGGCCTATGCCCCATTTACCGCTCACAAAAGTTTGGTAGCCGTTTTCTTTTAAGCGAGTCGCTAAGGTTTGTTGATCATTCTGCCATTCCATGGAGTAACTCGGATGTTGCTGCATTTCTGGGGTAAGGGATTCCACTAAAGTAGACATGCCCACCTGATGACTATCTTGCCCTGTCATTAACATGGCGCGACTTGGGCCACACATAGGTGCGGTGTAATATCTGCTAAATTGCACACCCTGCTGGGCAATTTGGTCAATATTGGGTGTGGCAGCGTTACTGCCGTAAGCACCTAGCCCCATAAACCCCACGTCATCTAACATCACCACTAGAATATTAGGTTGCTGGCCGTTTTGTGTTTGCTGAGTTTGAGAGGGAGATGCAAAAGCATTAATACACCACAGCATTGTGAATAAAAACGCAACAGTAAGAATGTTTGATTTGAGCAAAGTCATGGTTTAGCTTCTCAACCCAATTTTTGGGATTTTATGTGCAAAATGCCGAATAAAAGGATGTGCAACACATCAGAGGGTTGTTTAATAAATCGTTTAAAAACAACTAGTTCAATGCAATGTGCCACCACTAGAAAAATCCCGACACCTTGAAAAAACATCGCAAAAGGAAGTTGTGTTGGTGCTACCACAGCGACAATCACCAAGATCCACACAAGTACAACGATAGATTTGGCGATCCTAAGTTGATTGGTTTTCATCGTCTATTAACCTCTTGAAATAATGAGCATTTAGCTTGCTGGCGCAGATGGGGATTTATGTAGCATACGGTAAACCAGCATAATGCCCATAGCCGTAGGCATCATCAGAATACCTACTATGGCACTGGCATAAGCCACTTCGTTTATTTGCAGGGCATTGGTGGCGATAAAAAACGACAGTAAGATATTTTTTAACGAACTTTCAACCGCAATAGTGGCGCTGTCTCGGGTGTTAATTCCAAAGATTTTCGGAAGTAAAAAGCCAATAAGTACGGCTGCCGCTAACAGTAAAATGGCCGGAATAATAATGACACTGGCATCCTTTAAAGTATTACCACTGTCGGCAATGCCCGCGCCAATAAACGCCGCTAGCATAGCCACAAAGCTGATTTTGGATAACACAGGTTCGCTTTTTACCCAGTTAGGTCTTTTGGCTCGTGCCAGCATGCCCAAAATCACGGGTAACAAAGTAAATAACGCCAATTGCGCGGCGGTTTTTATTACTGGCATTTCCACTAAAGCGCCATTGTTACCATATTTTGCAAGGGTGAAATTCACCCATAGGGGCAAGGTAAATAAAGTCACTGCGGTGGCCATAGCCGTAAGGGTAATAGATAGCGCAGTATCGCCTTTGCCCATGTGCACAATCACATTGGATGTGGTGCCTCCTGG
This sequence comes from uncultured Paraglaciecola sp., assembly GCF_937123705.1. Classification (GTDB taxonomy): domain Bacteria; phylum Pseudomonadota; class Gammaproteobacteria; order Enterobacterales; family Alteromonadaceae; genus Paraglaciecola. The sequence goes on from NZ_CAKZKO010000052.1 coordinate 2,582, forward strand.
GCATGCCGCTACCGCCACTAAACCCACGGCGATCATAATAGGTAAATCAAATCCGACAGCTAAACCTAATCCCACAACTGGTAAAATAACAAGGTTAATTAACAATCCCAAAACCACAGCTTTGGGAAAACGCACCACGCGCTTAAAATCGTCTGTAGTTAGGGTTAACCCCATGGCAAACATAAGAGTAAACATAGTGATGGGCACGGCAATTTGGAGTAATTGTGCAACTAATGGTGAGTCCATTATGGTTATCCTTCCAGCACTAGTTATTCCAACGAATGTAGGTATCACCTTCGCGCATTTCTTCGCCTAGGTGTTTGTCTATTGTGATCGCCATTGAAAAAACCGAGTATCCGGCGCTAGGCACTGCATTTTCAAAATGCTGCTCGATAAGCTTAATCAGGCTATCTAATTTTTGCGGTTGTGTGGCCGCCAAATTAGTTTGCTCGGTTGGGTCGCTGTTTAAGTCAAACAAAAATACTTGATCTGAACTAGGATTGAGTTGTAATTTCCAACCATCCGCCTGCACTACGCGGTAAGTACCAGTAAACCAGTACATAGCATCATCTTTACGGACAAATTTATTTGAGCCTTGCCACAATGGTGCTAAATCCACCCCGTCCAGCTCTCTGTCTGTAGGTAATTTCCCTTGGCTGGCATTGACAATAGTAGGCATTAAATCAAAGTGATTCACTGGTTCATCTATCACAGTTCCGGCTTTGATTTGTTTTGGCCAAGCAATGGAAAACGGCACCCGAATACCCCCTTCAAAAAAGGTGTTTTTCCAGCCTCGGTAGGGTTTATTTAGATCATCGATGGCTACATAATCGGCGCCGCCGTTGTCACTCGATAACACCACTATGGTATTGTCGGCAATACCTTGCTCTTCGAGTTTGGCCATCACCTTTGCAACTGAGCGGTCGAGTGAGCGTAACATAGCCGCATAAACACGTTTGCGATGCGGTTTAATATCACCTACAGCTTCATAATCAGATTTTTTAGCTTGAATCGGATTATGCGGTCCCCAGTGCGCTAAATACAAAAAGAACGGCCGATTGGCATTGGCTTCAATAGCGCGCTCGGCTTGCTCGGTGAAATAGTCAGTCAGATAACCTTTAGGCGCAAAAGGTTGGCTACCGTTCCAGGTTACTGCGTAATCCATGCTCGCCCATATAAAGCGGTCGAGCCCAGAAAATTCAATTGGGCCATTCACAGCTTCCGGATGATCGACCGGCAAATATAATCCCGACTTCATCATTAAGCTTTCATCAAAGCCTTGATCATTAGGCGCCATGCCGTTGGTTTGCCCTAGATGCCACTTGCCAATATGTACAGTGTGATAGCCTTGCTCTTTCATTAGCTCTGGAATAGTGATTTCTGAACTATTTAAGCCGCGATCCTCATAATCGGGGTTACTGGCATCTACTTCAGGAAAATATTCTCCAGCAGGGCGGCCCTTTAGATCTGCGTTTTCAATCATTGCCACCATTCGGCCAAAACCATTAGGTATAGGCGTTATATCAAAACCAGTGCGGGTTGCATCGCGGCCGGTAAGCAGTGCCGCTCTTGATGGGGCGCAGTTGGCGTGACCTGAATAGCCGTTGGTAAATAGCGCCCCTTTTGCCGCTAATTTGTCGATATTGGGCGTGTCTATCATGCCAGCGCCAAAAGTAGACACATCGTTAATGCCCATATCATCGGTAAGAATAAGCACTACATTGGGCTTGTCAGATGGTTGTGCGGGCCCTTGTTGCCAAACAATTTCGCGATTTACGGCCACCGGCTCTTTATTTTTATTGCCGGCTAGATACAACAGAAAATCAATGCGGTTGATCCACAACAAGGATCCCGCAAGGGCAATAAAAACAACCAACCCCAAGATGATTTTTTTCCACATAACACCACTCTCCTGCCTATGTTCTTGTGTTTTAAGTTAACGCTTATGTTGCCTGATTGCTGTTACTGCAAAAAAGCCGTTATGTGTTTAATTAAAGCATCTGGCGCTTCTTCTGGAGAGAAATGCCCTACGCCTTCTAATGTTTGGTGATCTTGCCCTTTACAACCCGGTATATGCCGTTGCAATTTTTTCGCTACACCTGCCGTCACAGGATCTTTATCACCAAATACTGTTAAAAAGGGTTTGCTAAACTGCCCTAGTTTTTCCCATACCTTTTTGTTGTTTGCAAGTTCAGGGTGATCGGCAAAAACAGTGATCAGTTGCGGAAATTTGCAAATTCCAGTCTGATACTTGCGTGATGGAAAAGGCGCAAGATAAGCTTGGAACTCCCGAGTACTTAGCTGCTTAGAGGCAAAATTTGGTTTAAAGGCGATTTTCCAAGGAAAACTTGGGGCAATTTTCATAAGTCTTAACCACCAGCGTAAAAAGGTATTGCTACCATCGCCTATTGGCACGCCTGTATTAGAAGCTAATACTCGCTCAAATCGTTCGGGAAAATCCGCCACGAGTTTAAGCCCTAAGGTGCCTCCCCAATCCTGACAAACTAAAGTGATGTCTTGTAATTCATTGGCTAACAACCATTTACTCAACCATTCTTGGTGGCGAGCAAGACTATAATATTGACGTTTTGCAGGTTTATCTGAACGGCCACAACCCACTAAATCCACGGCAATAATGCGTCTGCCTGTAGGTATTAAGCCTTTGATGATATAGCGGTAAATAAAGCTCCAACTGGGATTACCGTGCATCAATAA
>NZ_CAKZKO010000053.1 GCF_937123705.1 uncultured Paraglaciecola sp.
TCCAATTCAATTCCGATAGAGCGCGAGTTGATATCATGCTGACGACACCAACTACCCACACCTGCGTGCCACGCTCGCATTTCTTCGTCGACCAATTGCGTGATATGTCCTTGTGCGCTGATCAGATAATGTGCCGAGACTTCGAATGCAGGATCACACAACCGGTTAAGGGCGGCCGCCGCGCTTTGCATGGCTGTATAGTGAAGAACAATAAGAGTTGGGGTCAGCCCATCCCGCCGCGGGCCAAAGTTCGGGGACGGATGCCAGGTGCTATTGGGCTCGCGACTCAGTTGCCCGCTGCCGCACGAAACGGTGTGGGATCCCAATTGCAGGCGTATCCATCGCCATCTGGGTCCAGTCCTTTTCGATCACGCTCAGGGCCGCCGCGTTGCAGAAAGTCCTCTTGTGCAAGATCAGCAGAGGCATATTTGGCGCAATACGACATTATTGAAGTTTGGCTAAATCCCTTTTCATCCAAAGCTGTTCTTATTACGCCTATTCTGCCATCCATCATATCTGAGGGAGCAACGATATCGGCACCAGCATCCGCATGCGAAACGGCTTGCTTGACCAACGCTTCAATGGTGCGGTCATTGAGTACATAGCCCGAGCTGTCGAGAATACCGTCTTGGCCGTGGATTGTGAAAGGGTCGAGAGCAACGTCGGTGATCACGCCGAGTTCTGGGGCCGCATCTTTAACGGCTTTAACCGCGCGCTGTGCTAAGCCATCGGGGTTATAGGCTTGTTCGGCGAATTCTGATTTGGCACTGGCCGGTGTCACGGGGAAAATCGCAATCGCGGGAATACCTAGTTGCATCAATTGCTTGGCTTCTTGCACCAGTAAATCGATGCTGAGTCTCTCAACGCCAGGCATCGAGGCGACTACCTCACGCTGATTTTTGCCCTCTAATACAAAAATTGGGTAAATCAGATCGTTAACGGTCAGAGTGTTTTCACGCATCATTCGGCGCGAAAAATCATCGGCACGCATTCGGCGCATACGGGTATTAGGGTAGGCGCCGCGGTGGAGTGACTTGCTCATTAACGTTCCTTTAATAATCGTTGGTTAACACTATTGCAGGGCTATACCGCCCGGCAATAGTGAGATCAGAAGCGAGATCAAAAATTTCGCTCAAGGTTTATAAGCTGGCGAAGACTTTTTCGGCCGCAGCGATAGTGAAGTCAATATCTGCATCGCTATGGGCGATCGACAAGAAGCCGGCTTCATAAGAGGCCGGCGCCAGATAAACACCTTCATTCAACATGCCGTGGAAGAAACGATTAAACCGCTCGTTATCACAGGCCATGACTTGCTGATAATTACTGATTTGTTGTTGCTCTGTGCAGCCTTCTGCTAAAAAGAAAACCCCAAACATGCTGCCGACGTGGTTGGTAGTAAGCGCAATGCCGGCTTTGTCAGCGGCGGCTTGTAAGCCCGCAACCAGCTTGTCGGTTTTGGCAAATAGAGCCGGGTAAAAGCCCTCTTGGCTAATCGCGTCTAGCTGGGCGATACCTGCGGCCATAGCTATCGGGTTGCCTGACAGTGTACCGGCTTGATAGATAGGCCCGGTTGGCGCAATTTGCTCCATGATTTCACGCTTGCCGCCAAAAGCGCCCACAGGCATACCACCGCCAATCACTTTGCCCAAGGTGGTGATATCAGCTTCGATACCGTAATAGCCCTGCGCGCCGGTTAGGCCTAGGCGAAAGCCGGTCATGACTTCATCCATGATTAACAGTGCGCCAGCTTTGGTGCATTGCTCGCGTAGGGTTTCTAAAAAGCCTGGTAGCGGCGGAATACAATTCATATTGCCAGCGACTGGCTCAACAATAATACAAGCCACTTGGTCGCCAATGTCGGCAAACGCCTTTTCAACACCTTCGCAATCATTATAAGTCAGTGTGATGGTGTGATCGGCCAAAGACGCTGGTACTCCTGGTGAGCTGGGGACGCCCATAGTCAGGGCACCAGAGCCTGCTTTGATTAGCAGTGAGTCTGAGTGACCGTGATAGCAGCCTTCAAATTTGATGATCTTATCGCGACCCGTTACGCCACGCGCTAAACGAATCGCACTCATGGTCGCTTCGGTACCAGAGTTAACCATACGCACCATGTCCATATTGGGCATGATGCTGCAGATTTTTTCAGCCAGTTGGATTTCAATTTCGGTGGGCGCACCAAAGCTGAGGCCTTTTTTTAATTTTGCTTCAACGGCGGCAATAATGTCGGGGTGTGAGTGGCCGAGAATCATTGGCCCCCAGGACAACACATAATCCACGTAGCGTTTGTCGTCGGCATCATAAATATACGGGCCTTCAGCGCGGTCAATAAAGACTGGCGTGCCACCCACTGCACGAAATGCGCGCACCGGTGAATTAACACCGCCAGGAATAGTTTTTTGGGCTTGGCTGAACAGGGTTTCAGAACGACTCATTGGACACCTTAAATTAGACACCTAAATCTTTGCGGGCAACGTGGCGTTTGTGGCCAGCGTTAATAATCGACGGCCATTATCCCGATAACGGCGCTGAAAAACTAGGGTAAGCGTTTTGTTTGATTCAGCGTTGACGACTTCAGTGCAGGAGATCAAGAATCCGCCGCCTTATACTTAAGCGGCCCCCTTGCTAAATGGCCTGCTGAGTGAAGGTCTGTGCTTGTTAGTGGGCACGGTCACCCTCAGCGGTGGTGTCTGTGCTGTCGCAGTACGGGCGGTGACTTTGCTAGACGAATTTCTTTCAGGGTCTATTTAAAAGGGCTTAACCACCACCAAAATGACAACACCAAAAAGTGCTAAGACAGGTGCTTCGTTAAACCAACGATAAAATACATGGCTGCGCTGTACAGACTCTGTTTGTAGTTGTTTGACAATATGACCACAAATTAAGTGATAGCCTACTAACAGTAGCACTAAAAAAACTTTTGCATGAAACCAGCCTGCGGCTAGGTAGTAGTCGAGATTATAACTGGCAAGCCAAATACCAAAGCCGATACTCAATACCGCAAACGGCGTTGTAAACCGATACAATTTTAATTCCATAATTCGTAGGTGGCCGCGTGTTGCTTCGTCGCTTGCCATGGCGTGATAGACAAACAAACGTGGTAAATAAAAAATACCGGCAAACCAGCAGACAATAAAAATGATATGGAAGGCTTTAATCCAGAGCATGAAGGTCTCGTGTTATTGCGGCTGCGCCGCATATTGTTGAATGTCAGTACGGCTAAGCAAACCGTGGTCGGGATGCTCGCCGTGATAGCCGCCGGCAATATAACCTGACACAAATACAGTATCTACTTGTTGTTGATCCATGGTGTCGAGGGCTTCTCGTAACGTTGCTTGAATATGTAAGTTGGCTGCCGATACCGAGAGGTGTGCCAGTTCTAGAAGATCGATGTGGGTACTTTGACAGTCAATCAGGGCAGTCTCGAGGCCGCTGTGTAAATCCCCCCATGCAATCACATGAACTTGATCTTGGGCGTCGCTGATGACCAGGGTGTCTGGTTTAAGCTCGAGTAATTGGTCTGCCTGATCTGGGCTAATCAATTGCGGTAAATGGGTCAGCTTACGGCTCATTAAACTAGCTACACTGCTGCGTTGAAGGGCCAAGCTGAGTGGATCGGTACGCAGTACTTCACGCAGCTGTGCCAGCATTGTTTGAGTGGCAGATTGCTGTTTAAACACTTCAGAGTTGGTGAGTGCGGCGACAGTGATGGCCAGCATCGCAGGGAAAATAATCGTGGTGCTTTGTGTCGATTCGACGATTGCCATCAGCGCTGCCAGTGGTGCATTAAGGACAGCGCCCATCATCGCGGCCATGCCCAGTAGGGCATAAAAACTCGGGTCACTGGCCTGCCCCGGAAAAAAATGATTACCTATCACGCCCATTGACGCGCCGAGGCATGCACCGATTAATAAATTGGGCCCTATTAATCCGATCGGCATGCCGAGCCCGCAACTGGCGGCGGTGGCAATCAGTTTGGCAGCCATCAACGCCAGCAAAATTTTAATCCCTAGCTCGCCACGAGTTGCTGCGGCTAAGCTGTCATAACCTAGCCCCATCACTTCGGGAACAACAATTGCGCAACAGCCGGTAATCAACCCAGCTATTAATAGGCGTCGCTCTATAGGTTTGTCGGCTTGTCGAGCGCCTATTTTTAAAATGGTAATAAATAACGCGGCGGCACAGCCAACAATGAGCCCTAAAGCTGTTATATAGGGTAACTCCCACAGCGTGGTCATCTGAGTGACGGGGTTATCGAAAATCGGTTGATGAATGTCGAGTGCTCGAATAAGCGTTGTGGCGGTTACTGAGGCCAGCATGACAGGGATGAAGCCGGCAATGGTGTATTCCATCATCACCACTTCCATGGCAAAAATGACGCCGGCGATGGGGGTGTTAAAGGCCGCCGCAATAGCTGCCGCAGTGCCGCAGCCCACGAGTACGCGAATACTGTTATTAGGTAGCAGTAATTTTTGCCCAAGCCAGCTGTTGATGCCTGCACCTAGGTGAATTGATGGCCCTTCGCGGCCACCTGACTGGCCGGTGCCAAGTGCTAGGGCGCCGAGAAAAAACTGTACTAATGTATTGCTAGTTGGCAGGTGGCCGTTGTGGCTGTGCAGGCGGGTAATGACATGGGTGACCCCCGTGCGGGTGTTGGCGGCTGGCAGGTATTTTAAAATTAAGCCAATTACAATGGCGCCAAATACAGGCAGTGCGAAACGCTGCCAAGCAACGAGGCCTTCAAAGTTTTCGGGGTCGCCTTCGGGCAGCCAGAGTGATGAGGGCCAGCTAATGGCATGGTGAAAGGCAAACATAATGAGCCCGCAAGTTACACCTGAGATAATTCCCAATAGCGAAAAGTGCAGTAGTGACTCTGTGTTGGCTAAGCGGTGTCGAAAATTTCTTAACCAGCGATAATGCATAATGTGATCACGGTTGTGCTCCAGTTGGCTTCATGGCCTATGATTATTCATTGTATCAATGACTTATGATTCATGTGCAATTGCTTTATTATAGTCCGCCTATTTAGAAAGTTGCTG
>NZ_CAKZKO010000054.1 GCF_937123705.1 uncultured Paraglaciecola sp.
CTGGCATTTTTGTCGGGTATTAAATCAATCAATTTCCCAACAATCGGGCTTATCATCGGCTGCAAAAAATTCCACATTGTTTGACCTCCTTACCAGATAATGCAGAAAAATACGCCGGCTATAAATACAGCAATATATCTACCAGTTTGCGGGCAATTCTTGAAGAAATTAATGTATTCATCCTTTTGTTTTTTCCAAAAAGACCTCATTTCCTGCGCATACATCTCTTTAAGCTGACGATGCTTCTCTACCCGTTCTTCTTCCACACTTTCTCTATCTGTACTCACAATACCCCCGATAATTTAAGCCCAATTGCCAATGAAATACCTAATGCCCAAAACATCAAATCAAGCATGCTGCCTTTTCCTAATTCAAATAATTTTTTATCCCTATGCTGCAGTTTTTCTCTCAATACAGCACCAGACATAACAGATAATGCAGCCGCTATAACTGGCATGAATAAAGACAGCAACCAAGTTATTCCGAATCCTGCAACAAAATGCAATGATTGATCTCGTAGTTCTTTTTTAATTGCCATATTGATTAACCTCTGGTTTTGTCTATATGCGCATCTAAACGCCTATGCGCATCACCTGCTGACTTTTCGACTCCATCAATGCGCATATGCATACTCTTAATATCAGAGCGTATACCGCCCCAAATTGCAGCAGCCATAACAAGCTGACCTCCAATCCACATCAATAGATTCGTATCCATTTGTTTGCCTGTATTGGTTATAAATTTTTTATGAAAATTCTGAATGATCTATCAACCTGCCTGTTAAGACTTGTTTTAAATCTTGCTGTTACGGATGAAAATGTATTAACGGAACCGCCAGACAATATTATCGTTATAGACGAATTTGAATCAGTCACATAAAAACTATCTATGGTTAGCAATGGATCATCAGAAAAAACATCAATCGGAGTTTCTTGCTCATCAATGAATTCCCCGTCCTGAAGATAGTTTTCTATGCCTCTTCCATTTCTCAGGGAAGCAAGATCCACCATATAGTCGATGCCTCCTGAGTCTGGATCTTTAGGCTCTAACGTTATAAATGCCATAGGATTTCCTTATAACCCGAATATTCCCTGGGCATCAAAACTCAACTGTATATCTCCTGTATTTGGCGTAACTGGAAGACCTATTACACCTGTGTCTAGATATGCTACAACCGGCCATGTTGTGTTTGCTCCTGCGTTTCTGCGATAAAAAACCAGAGCTTCAGCACTCGCACCACCAACACTCGGAAAAGTTACATTGTCTCCATCAAATATCCTGCCAACTTGTGTTTTATTAAGTATTTCTTGATCGGTACCAACTATCCCTGATAGGTCACTATAGAACTGATGTGTGTCAGAATACGTATATGTGCCCGTATCAACCAAAGCAACATAAACGCCTGTAGCACCTTCTGCTGAATTAAGCTGAGTATTTGCTGTATGCTTCATTAGTTCTTGCTTCCAGAGTGGGTACACTGCATTTGCCATTTTATTCTCCTATTAATTTAAAATATTTTTCCTGCCAGGCACTTTGTAAATCCTTGAATCAGGTGTAATTATTACTACTTCTACAGTCATCACATGATCATAAAATTCATCATCATCAAGAAACAAATGTGTAGATAGAACCATATTTTGAATTAAAGTATGGTTGTAGAACTCATCAACATCTATAAATAGAGAAGCATCTAAATCTATCGTCGAACCAACAAGTGATAATGAATGATTAAAGAATTGATCGTTATCATTGAATAATGAAGATACAAGTTGTTGATCTTGAATCAATGAATGAGTTAAAAATAAATCACTGTCAAAATATAAAGATGCTATTAAATTTTGCTGTGAACCTTCAACTGATACAGTGTGGCTGAAGAATTCTTCATCATCTAAATATAAAGAGTGAACAAGACTTTGCTGCAATACTGGAATAGATACTGCATGCGCATAGAATTCATCACTATCTAAATATAATGAATGATTAAGAGTCTGAACTGATCCAGAAAGTGAAACTGTATGTACATAAAATTCATCGCTATCTAGATAAATCGAATGACTAATGCTCTGCAACGATCCAATAAGCGAAACATCATGAGAATAAAATTGATCAGGATCATTAAATAGTGAAGCTGTTAAGTTTATTGTACTTACAGAAGTAAATGGGCTGAAAAATCCAACCCCGAAGCCACTTGATCCTGGATATGTTAATTCCATTCTTTAAAGAACTGTAAAGACATCATTGTTTGCAGGTATAGCTTTCAAATCTGTAACTGTTAGCACAGGATTCGCACTAGCCGTACTCGCAGTTATTCTGAATGAACTTCCTCTAAGTGCTACCGTTGAAGTATCTTTGGTAAACGTTCCAGATTTGCCGGCAAACTGATCAACAACAGAGCCAACTGGATCACATGAAGATGTAACTATTGATGTGGTCGTTGAACCTGAACCAACAACACATAATGTATTGCCGTCAACAGCTTGAGCAAATCGATTGTTAGTATCAGCACTACCCGCAATCTCCTGCATATCAGACATAATATTTCCGCCTGCACTTAAAGCAGCAGGTAATCTACTCAAAATACTTATTAAAGCAAGAGCATTAACACCGGCAGGATCATAACCTAGAGCTAAAGCCACATCTTGCAGACTATTATCAGTTAACTGCATTTTTCCGCTTGTTAGCTCTATACTTAACTGATTAAAGTTGGCAGGCAATACGTCTGCTGCTATACCGGTATTAGTTATCCACCCATTTGCAATATCAGGTAAAGCAGCAAACCGCCCTGTATTATCAACAGCTAACGTGAATCCTTCCGTCAATTTAGGTCTGTATATATGAGCTCTCAAAGGTATACTCGGCATTGATGCATGACTGATATAAAAATCTATATTCTCGAAATCAGCACCCACAGATATAGTAGTATCTTCATCACACAACAACTCATACCATCCGGGCAATGTCGTTTTATTAATCTGCGTAACAGTAGGCGAAGTCATTTCAACGGGTGCGCCGTTTCCTCTGATTCTTAAAACGCCGAATGATGTTAAATCAGTTAATAATTCTCCTTCCGAATCTGCAGCAATAAAACGTAAAACCGTTGAAGTATCGCCACTAGCGATCTTTACGCCAGTATCTACGATACTAATATGTTTAAATGTGACGGTTATAGTCGGCGTGGGAGTCGGCGTCGGCGTTGGTGTAGGCGTGGGAGAACCTGAAGTCCCTACGTCATCACCAAGAACGCCCTCGCCTAATACTAGTTCTCCAAGCATATTAATTACCCATTAAGAAATATCGTTACTCGGTTAGCATCGCGTACCCAATTGCTAGATGATTCGTCTTCTGTGAAGTTTGCAAAATCTCCGGTTCTGAATAATGACCCAGTGGGCACACCTGAAGAATTAGCGCCTAGCCAAAACCCTCCTGGCCCTGTTACACCTTTTAATGAACATCCGGCAGCAGAAGCCATCAATGCTAGGTATAACTCACCGGAAGGAATGAATATTGGGCTTGCAGGTGTTGCTGTCTTATTTCCTGTCGTTGAAACATCTAATGCACCTGATGATGTAAATTCTCCGTAAGATGTACCGACTTCACCATTATTTAATTTTTCGTAAGCAGCTATCTTAACAGTCTGCGCTGCAGCAACTCCTACAATTATGCTTGCTGAGGAAACAAAACCAGAAATGCTACGAATATAAGGATACATATGCTTTGTATTGCCTATCCCAACATTAGCATTAGCTAAATCATAATCACCTAAGCTTGTTCTGCCGACTATTCCTGTCCCATCATCGTAACAATCACCACTTGATGCAGAAATAAAGCTGCCTGCTTCTGTTGCGACCTGAATAGTTCCACCGCCTGCAGTTAAGTCAACAGAAGTCGGGTTTGTTCTGTTAAGCACCCCAGACTTCAATGTTTCTTTAATCGCTACTCTTGCTGCTGTGGTTGCAGTTAAGAGTCTGTAAATACCTATTTCACGATCATCGCCAAGAGATACAATTGCCGAAAACTCCATGCCTAATGGAACATTGTCAGAAATAGCATGACGATCAGATCCCGATGCCGCGCCCAAAGTAATCGTCCCTGTGCTTCCTGTGGCTGCTTGCTGAATATAATTACCAAACATATTTTCTCCTATTGAACTGTTAACGTGTGTCTTGCGATTGTGTGTACACCATCTTCGTCAATCACTTGTATTTTCACTTTATAAGCTCCGACTTGAGTGTATGTGTGGGTAAGCTCATTATTAAAAGTACCATCTCCCCAGTCCACCGAAGTTAATGTTATTGTGTCCTGGCCTGGATCACTCACTGTGTAAGTTAATGTGTACAGCGTATCAACTGCGACCGTGTTTCCTGATGTAACAGCAGCCCTCGGATTTACATTTAGCGTTGTTAAATTAAATGATCCCGCACTTGTACCGCCGTCGATATCTGTAGCCGTTACGTTTACAGTCATTATTGCGTCACCATCCGGCATTACACGAGTTATATCGAATGATGTTGCGCCGGCAGATATCGTCCCGTTGTGCGTTTGCAGGCTGCCCCAGTCGACCGTGTACGAACCGCCATTACCATCTGAATCAGTTACAGAAACAGTTCTTGTGAACTCATCACCTTCATTAATGTATGCATCGCCGCCAGTATCGATAACTAATGTATCTCCACCGCCACCACCTGACGAGTTAACAGTTATAGTGAATGATCCTTGAGCCGTTTCACCGGTGTCATCCGTAATCGTTACAGTTACCGGAACACTTCCTGCAGTTGGCATTAATCTGCTGATATTGAATGATGATAATCCCGCGCCGACGTTTATATTTTCAGTCACTCCATTCCAATCAACAACTACCGTCCATCCGTCTGAATTAGTGTCTTCCCCGTCCGAAAAAGTAACCGTTCTTGAGAATGTATCGCCCTCGTTTACTGTCGCATTACCACCGGCATTAATTGCAAGAGTAGACGGCGTTCCAGTACCCGAACTGCCACCATCGACCAAGAACTGCGCGGTATGAATAAGGGTTGTAGTGTTTCCTTGAACGTCACTAACAGAAGCTTCAATAACCTGATTCATGTCGGTTATGTTCGATCCAATGGATATCGTTGTAATGCCGTGTAATTGAGCGGATGGCGCAATGTTTGTACAGGTACCGCCGTTTCTCAAGCAGACATTCAGCGTGCTAACGTCAATCCCCGTACCAAGATCAACCGTGCCAATTACCAATTCTGATATCGTATCAGTAGATGGCACTGTTGCAGTCATCACAAGCGTAGGATCATGCGTATCCAGCAATTCTTGTGATCCACCAGGCGCACCCATTTCTATCCATCTGGCCAAGGTGCCCAATTCATCATTAGTAATTGATGTTGGATGTGATGCACCGAAGTCGATATCATCAGAAAACTGTACGTCGGTTCTATTATCCGTGCGCTGGTTCGCTGCTTTCCAGTATAGTAAACTTCCCCTGCTATCAAATGCTTTCATGTACTTGGTCAACCAAGGTCTTGCGAAATATGTCGCAGAACCAAACCTATGCGGGGATCCGGAAAGATTAGATTGACTATTGTCTTTAACTAATCTATACCAAGTAGAGGTGGTTGTTTCATTGTCAGCGGGATAGTTATCTAATACTAAATCAGCCTCAAGCCTTGGATTTGACCCGGCCCCAGGCGAGCCACCGCCTTCATGACAAGACACGCATCTGGCTTGCAATATTGGCTTTATGTCCCGGTTAAAATCTGGCAAATATCCGTAACCCGTTTCTGTTCTAACAATCGGATCACCATTGCCATCCAGTCCATTCATCAATGGCACGGTACCCTCACCAAGAACAAATGGCACGTATCCAGACGTCGCAGCATGCGACTGAGCAAATGTTATACGTGTGTCTCTACTATGCACGTGACAGCCGCCGCATGTTTTTTCCTCACCCGGTTTCAGTGATTGCCAGGTTTGATCCATATTAAGTAGACGGCCATCACAATCTAAACCTGCCATCGTATAAGACATGTTCGCCGGCATTCTCACCATAAAACTTGTGTCTTCATTACCCGAAGCATCAATTATTGGGTTACCGTTGCCAAGCCTGTTTCTTACATTAAATTCCCCCAATATCCACTGCCGCTCACCAAATACATTACTTATTTGATTAACAACATTGACGCTGGTATTTGGCAATTGACCGACAATCCTGACACCGCATAAGTCAGCGTCTGTGTAATCGATGGTATCCGTACCCTGCATGTGAAACGAATGTAAATGCGCGAAGTCGAATGGGTCTGATCGGATACCTTCTTTCGGTTCTGTTTCTCTATCAGTAATGGACGCAGAACCAAGCATTGCAAATGGGCTACCAGTAGGTAAATCAGAGCTTTTCGGTGTAGCCAATGTTGCAGGTTGCGCTACGCCGTGTATATCAGTGTAAGGAACTACTGCGCGAGGATAAATTTCGTGCCATTCTTTTGTGTCAACAATTACAGTTAAGTCTTCGAAAGTGACTGAAGGTATTACAGTAGTCTTATAAATACCCAGGTTACAGCCGGGTATATCGCCGGATAATGAGTCGACAATCATGGCATTTGAAACTTCTGTAACCAGATTTCCCATTACACCTTCGCCATTACCGCTTGTGTGAGATGGTGGATTTGCTGTTAACCCATTAAATGCGTTGGCATTCGCCACTACAGAGCAAGCCCCTGAACCAACCACCAGACCAAGAACATTTGATGGTAAGGCAAAAGGGAAACCAATTTTAGGATGCCACGGCAACGGCGCGGCATAAGTCGGATGATCTAAGACCGTTGAAGGAAAGCCAGATACATCGATCGGCATATTATCTCGATTAGTTGCCCAATCAGCGAGATTAATAGATACATTCGGGAAGAAAGCATTATTAATGCTGGCAACAAGCGGGTTTTGGCCTTCTCTGCCGGCAGGCTCAGGAACCACGCCTGTTATAACGCCGAGCGCTTGATTATTCTGTCTGTAGTAATTACCACACCATAAACGACCGTCTGTCGTTTCAGCGCAGTTATGCAGTGCATTATGATCTTCACCATGATCTGCCGCACCCGTATCATTTGTATGCTGTCCAAGTATCGGGAATGGCAAAGTGCCGTCTGACCGCTGACCCCAAATCTTGAACATATTGCCAAGCGTTGTAGATCCGAAGAGCTGGCTGTTTCCTTTTCTCATAGCCATGCCCGCGCCTATCTGCCAAGTCGAATACGCCAGAGTTCCATTCTTTAACTGAATAGGGTGCTGCTCTTGACTTCGACCATGATGACTATCAAGCGTTATATTTGTACCGTCACGTTCAACTGAATGAATTGCATACCCAGTCCTTGACGTATTAGTCCTGAATACCATATTGGTAGTATGGCCAGTGCGATTAGAAGTAAACGCTACACGTCCGTTCGGCGTACCATTTGCTATGTAGGCCGGCCCAGAATCATAACGGCCTAAAACGGACGGAGTAAGGTCAAAGTTTGCACCACCAGCTACCGTATAAGTGCGAAGATGAGCGCCGGTAGTTGAAATCTGTGTATTTGGCAGAACTTCAGTTGGGTTTGTGTTATCGCTTACCGCATTATTATGTAGCGTTCTATTATTGAATTTATGCGTGAAGTTAAACAACGTACCTTCAAATAACGCATAAGTAATTTGCGTTCCGTCGAATGAAACAGCCCCATCCAGCGCGGCGCATGTTGACTGGCCCACCACACTACCGCTTGTAGAGCAATCATGTATAACAGTCTCAACACCTGCCGCATCACGATAAACAAGATCACATGGCGCTGAAAAATTAGTTAGAAAATTAGTAACATCTGGAATTACGTCATACACATCCAAATTTCTGAATTCTTTTGTTACATTAACTGTATTTGTGTCACCCAGGAGAACATCACGCGTAATCGTATGTGTAGCAGTAGTGGCCTTGCACTTTGAATAGACAATAGGTGTTTCAGCAAAAATAGGCGCTGAAATGAATAAAAAAAGTAATATGACTGCAAATCTAATCATGTAATTCCTAATATGTTATTGCGTTAACTTCTGCTTCTGTTGTTGCTGCATTTACTGATGTAATTTTCGTATTCAAATTTGCTTCTGCTGGCGTGTTCCTCGTTAACATTGCAAGCGCCAATCCTTCTAAATAGCTATGCGTAACCGTGTGACTCGTTTCCGTAACATCCCGCCAATGCTGTCCTGCTGGAACACTCCCAGGTGATAAAACTTTTGCCAATGTGTCCTGCGCTAATTCATCAGCAACCCAAGTCTTGCTGTCATAGTCTATATTTGCGTATATCTCTGCAGCATATGCCGCTTGCAGTTCCAATATCTTCTG